>CBDTUM010000011.1:0-49826 GCA_965363495.1 uncultured Desulfopila sp. | reverse complement strand
GTGTATCCTCTCTACAAATCCCTCGCTACCAATCGCAATTGATTCACTCCAAAGGCTCTTTCTTTTGTTTACATCAGCTTGTAACTCTGCCTCCACCCAATACCTGTGCTCTTGCTGGAAACGCTCGTGATTGGCTATGGAAAAAAGATCGAGCAGAGCCTTCCTGTTTATCACTGCGTATCGTTTTGGTGGATTCTGGATTTCATTGAACCCGCTTAACCTGTATTCTGAGGGATGTTGCACCACTCCTGCCCGCACCATGTTGAGATCAATATAGACAATACATTTTGCAAGATGCTCATCCGTCTCCACTGCAGTGGCATGGTACCTGTCTTCCCAGAAAGCTCCTTTTCTCTTCTTGCGCTGGTTAAACTCCTGAGCGGTTCTTCCAGCAACCAACTGTAGACTCTTGGCAATAACGTCCTCTTCAGTATCGACAACCAGAAGGTGAACATGATTAGAGGTCACAATATAGTTGAGTACACACAAGCCGTATCGTTTTTTCGCTTCAAAGAGCCAGTGACGCCAGCGTTTTCTGTCCTTTTCAAAACGGAGCAGGAATTCCCGTTTATGGCACCTGTGGGTGATGTGCCAGACAAGTCCCGGTATGTAGTGTCTGTGCGCTCTCGGCATAAATAAATTTGGTTCTAATTTCTGTACCAGTAAAAAAATAATTCCTTAGAAGGTTCTTTTTTTGGGCAAAAAGGAGGTTCTAAGGGTAAGAAATGGGTGTTGTAATGAATATTATAACAACTAAACAATCACTTACCGTGGTCCGACCCCCTTGTCGCTTGTCCCTTGTCGCCGATATCTCTTCTTATTGTCAAATACTGTGGGCCCAGATTTAATATGATTGCGGGTCTGGACGTTTATTATTGCGGGCCGCTAAAGATATGGACTGGGCAATAATTGCATTCAGTCTAAAAGATTTTGCACACTTGTTGCAACCAAATCGGATAATTCCCTATCAGTTACAACTATATTGACTTGTTAAGTATAATTTTCTGCTTCTTTAGGTAAGGGTCCAAACTAGGACCTCTGCTAGGTATACTGTTTAAAAATCTAGGAGATGTCAGGAAACAGCTTCGCTTTATTATACACCCATACCCAAGGCCCTCGTATTGTTGGAACACTTTATGCAAATCATTTGAAAATATCAGCAACCAACAGACAGAGCAGACTCCCCTCATTCTAAAAAAAGGACAGCATGCGCACACCATATCATAGACCTGTCCCAAAAGAAGGGCCTTCATTGAATAGATTGCATACACTGCGTCATCGGGCCGAACAGAAATTCGAACCGCAGAATGACGAAAACCCGGAGATTGGAGAAGGCGATATGGTACTGGTAGTTGATGATGATGTCTTTTTTCTTGAAATAGTTAGTCTTATGTTAACGCGTTTAGGGTTTACCGTGCTTGAAGCAAAAGACGGTGTTGAGGCTGTAGAGGTGTTTGAACAACAGCAGGAATCAATCTGTTGCGTCCTTTGCGACCTGGAAATGCCTCGCATGAATGGCTGGGAGACGCTGGATGCCTTGCGACGTCTTGCGCCCGGAATACCGGTGATATTATCCAGTGGAAGAGCTCAGGCTGAGGTTTTTGCAGGCGACCACCCTGAGCTGCCCCAGGTCTTTCTGGGTAAGCCGTATTGTTTGAAAGAGCTGCGAGAGGCGATCCTCAAAGCTCTCGAAAAAAAAGCATAGCAGAGCCGATAAACTGGGGGATGCTCTTCTGAGAGAAGAGTGATTCGGCATTATCAAACCACAACGCTCACGAGATTTCAATTTTTGGCAAAATCGTTCCGTTTTGCAGCGATGTGCGCAAAAATGCTCTTCTTCAAACCGCGGCAATCTCACAAACTTCGGCTGCGATTTTGTCTGAGTTTTCGTACAAGATCCTGACATTTTCTAATTTTGCAGGGTCGGTTTGTCACCTGATAGATCCGCACAATTGTCTCCTTCAGACCATGATAGAAACTGCAGCCTGGCGTCTGGCTACTGAAGTTGCCTGGCAGCAGCTGCCGAGGCACGTCGGTTTGTACAGGGAATGATTTTGGGACTTGATGTCAGTCCACTGCTGATTATTTTGTTAATTAGTTTCCATCCTGAAACGAGACATTTTTTTTCTCAATCGAGGCGTTCTATAAATTTAACCGCATGCGTCCCACTTACTAACGATGAGCATTGCCGACAACGCCGATTCCATTGCCCGCAAGCGGACTTTGAAAATTTTAACAAACACTCTACAATCGTGAGACAAAAATGGAACACACAATAGGAATTGCCGGACTTGCAGTGATGGGAGAGAACCTGGTATTGAACATGGCCTCTAAAGGATTTTCCGTGGCTGTGTACAACCGAACTTTTGCTAAAACAGAAAAATTTCTCTCCGGTAGGGCAAAAGACAAAAAAATAAGTGGTTTCAAAGAGATTAAAGATTTTGTCGAAGCTCTGGAAAAACCTCGCCGGATCATGATGATGGTGAAAGCCGGCAATCCTGTTGACCAATTTATTGACCAACTGCTCCCCTACCTTGGCCCCGGTGACATCATCATTGACGGTGGTAATTCCAACTATCACGATACCGAGCGCCGCCTTAAATATCTCGAAGCAAAGGGACTGCAGTATATTGGAACAGGTGTATCCGGGGGCGAGGAGGGGGCACTCAAAGGACCATCCATCATGCCCGGTGGAACGGTTGCAGCCTGGCCACACGTCGAACCCATTTTCACCACTATCGCAGCGCATGTTGCTGACGGTTCATCCTGCTGCACCTGGATTGGACCGGGGGGAGCAGGCCATTTTGTCAAAATGGTCCACAACGGTATCGAATACGGTGATATGCAATTAATCTGCGAAACCTACCACTTCATGAAGACGGTACTCGGCATGGATGCAGCGGCCATTCAATCAACCTTCTCCAACTGGAACCAAGGTGCTCTCAACAGCTACCTGGTGGAGATTACTGCCGACATAGCGGCTTATCTCGATGCAGACGGCACTCCGCTTCTCGATCGAATTCTTGACGTCGCCGGCCAGAAAGGTACCGGCAAGTGGACGGTCAATACCGCACTTGACTTCGGCATTCCCCTGTCGCTGATCAGTGAATCGGTTTTTGCCCGCTGCCTTTCCAGCAACAAAGAGCTTCGCCTTGCGGCAGCAGGCGAGCTCGATGGCCCCAGTTACACCTGCGCAGATGACCGGGAAATTATGTTGGAGGCCCTTGGCAGGGCCCTCTACGCAGCCAAAATAATCTCCTACACTCAAGGTTTTGGCTTGATGCAGGCTGCTGCGGAGGAGTTTCACTGGGATCTGGATTTCGCTGCAATAGCCAGGATCTGGCGTGGCGGATGCATCATCCGCTCGGTTTTTCTCGACCGTATTTCCGATGCCTATAAAACCACCCCCACCCTCGCTAATATGTTGTTGGACCCATACTTTAAAAAAATAATAACTGCCAGCCAGGCCAGCCTGCGCAAAATCCTCAGTACCGGCATAGCGGCAGGCATCCCCTTGCCCTGCCACAGTGCCGCCCTGAACTACTTTGACGGTCTGCGTACTGCCCGCTTGCCCGCAAATCTTCTTCAGGCCCAGCGGGACTATTTCGGCGCCCACATGTACGAACGGACAGATCGCCCCAGAGGTGAATGGTTCCATACCAACTGGACCGGCACCGGCGGCGATACCACCTCATCAGCCTACTCCAAATAGACTGTAGCCAGGGATTTTAGAAACAGGAGGGAGCAATGAAAAAAAAACAGACCTTTGCAACACAATGCGTGCATGCAGGTGAAAAGCCGGACCCGGTCTTTGGGTCACATACGACACCTCTCTTTCAGACATCAACCTTTATTTTTGAAAATGTCGCACAAGGTGCCGCCAGATTTGCCGGAGAGCAAGACGGCTATGCATACACGAGAATTCCTCCACACACCCCTACCCATGCAGTCCTTGCTGAAAAGGTTGCTGTGCTTGAAGGCGCAGAGGCAGGGCAGACATTTGCTTCAGGAATGGCGGCAATAACTGCAATTGTGCTGGCAGTTCTAAAACAAGGAGATCATCTGATCTCAACAAATGTTGTGTACGGCTGCACCTACAGCCTTTTTTCAGAGATTCTCCCCGGTCTGGGAATAGATGTCAGTTTCGTCGATACGTCCAATAAAGAAAATGTGCGGGCCGCCTTGACGCCAAAAACGAAAATGGTCTTTCTGGAAACACCCGCTAATCCAACCATGACCGTCTGCGACATTAAGGATATTGCCGAGCTGGCAAAAGCACGTGGTGCCATGTGTGTTGTAGACAATACCTTCGCCACGCCTTATTTCCAGAGACCTCTTCTGCTTGGGGCAAATGTTTCTCTTAGCAGCTGCACCAAATACATGGGCGGACATGCGGACCTTCTGGGCGGGGTCGTTGCAGGAAGCAAAGATTTCATGGAAAAACTGGCAAAGGTTGTTGTATATACGGGCGGGATCATGGGCGTGCACGAAGCCTGGCTCTGCATCAGGGGGCTAAAGACCCTGCATATCCGGATGGAAAGGCATACCGAAAACGCCATGCAGGTTGCGAACTTTCTTGAGGCACACCCCGCGGTAGTATGGGTAAGGTATCCAGGACTAGCAAGCCACCCACAGCATGAAATCGTCAAAAAACAGATGAGCGGATACGGTGGAATGCTCTCGTTTGAGATCAAAGGTGGGGTTGAAGCCGGACGCAGGCTCATGAACGGCGTCAGGCTCTGTTCCCTTGCAGTAAGTCTTGGAGCAACGGATACTCTTATTCAGCACCCCGCTTCGATGACTCATGCCTGTATTCCCCGTGAGATAAGAGACAAGGTGGGAATTACAAACGGACTTGTCAGGCTGTCTGTGGGACTCGAAGATCCTCAAGATATAATCGCCGACCTGGAACAGGCCCTTGCACAAACCTGATGCCCGCTGTCTTTCAAACTGCATCTTGCTTTTTAGAGCTCTCCAACCAAACGTAGTCCCACTTGGCGAGTTTTCTGAATAGCGGTAATTTTGGTATTGCAAAAAAACCGCTATTTTGGGAATATAATGGAAATCTCTCTTAGAGTGTCTCAAGTATTTTCCGGCTTCGTTTAACCGCGCAAAGGTCACCGCACATGGTGCAGACCTCCTGGTCGACGGGCTGGGAAGAGGCCCGGTAGGCCTTGGCCTTTTCCGGATCTATGGCCAGCTCGAACATCCTTGTCCAGTTCAGCTCTTTACGTGCCTGACTCATGTCGTTGTCCCATTTAAGGGCTCCAGGAATTCCCTTGGCCACGTCGGCGGCATGGGCGGCGATGCGCGTAGCGATAATTCCTTCTTTCATATCATCTTCATCCGGCAACCGCAGATGTTCCGCAGGGGTGACATAGCAGAGAAAATCCGCACCATAGGTGGCTGCCAGCGCCCCGCCGATGGCTGCGGTGATATGATCGTACCCTGGTGCCACATCGGTGACAATAGGCCCCAGCACATAGAAAGGTGCACCGTGGCAAAGTTTCTTTTCCAATTGCATGTTAGCCACTACCTCGTTGAGCGGCACATGTCCCGGGCCCTCGATCATTACCTGTACATCTGCCTGCCAGCAGCGTTTGGTCAGTTCCCCGAGAATAATCAATTCCTGGATCTGGGCCGCGTCGGTGGCATCCTGCAGACAACCGGGCCGCAGGCCGTCGCCCAGACTGAGGGTTACGTCGTATTTCCGGCACAGTTCAAGGAGCCGATCAAAATGTTCAAAAAACGGATTCTCTTTATCGTTAGTCGTCATCCAATCAAGCAGCAACGACCCACCGCGGCTGACCACGTGGGTAAGTCGGGGATTATTGCGTAAGCGCTGCACCGCCATCTGGGTCAATCCGGCGTGGATGGTCATAAAATCAACACCGTCCTCGGCGTGAATACGCACCACATCAAAAAAATCGTCGACCGAGATACTGGCCACTTCTTTGCCGTAACGGGCCACGGCATCGTAGATTGGAACCGTACCGATCATCACCGGACTGATTTCAACAGTTCGCCTGCGAAAGGCACGGGTATCGCCGAAGGTGCTGAGATCCATGATGGCATCAGCCTTGAGTTCGATGGAACGGCGGACTTTGATCAGTTCATTTTCCACATTACAACAATCCTCGGAAACACCGAGGTTGACATTAATTTTGGTACTTAAGCCGGCACCGATACCCTTGGCTATCAGGTTGGGATGATTGCGGTTGGCCGGGATGGCGATCCGCCCTTCCGCCACTCTGGCAAGAAGGTCTGCCTCGTGGATCGTTTCGTCGGCGAGTACCTGTTGCATCTGAGGAGTGAGGATGCCCTGGCGAGCTGCATCCATCTGGGTTACATAGGTCATGGTTGATTCTCCTAGCGTTATATAAGGATTATAAGAGGTTAACAGTTGCAGGCAGCATGCAGCCTGCGCACAGTTGCGGCGATGTCGACAGCACCAACGATTTCAGTAACCAGACACACGGTCGTGGCACCGTGGGCAAGCACTTCGCCGAGAGTATCTTCCTTAATGCCACCAATGGCGACACAAGGCAGAGGGCAGGTCGCAACGACATGGTCGAGATAGTCGAGTCCCACGGGAGCACAGACGTCATCCTTGGTCTGGGTACTGAAAATCGGGCCGACGCCGAGGTAGTCGGCTCCGGCTGCAACGGCGGCCGCCGCCTGTTCGGGTCCGTGGGTGGAAAGACCTATCAGTTTGTCCGGGCCGATCAGCCGCCGAACTTCTGCGACCGGATAATCATCCTGCCCGACGTGCACCCCGTCGGCATCGACCAACTGAGCAATATCCGGATAATCATTGATGATAAAGAGCACCCCGGCCTCCCGGGTCAACTTGCGGAGCATGATACATTCATCCAGCATTTCACGAGCGCTTTTATACGGTCGTTTCTCCCGATACTGGATAATGCGAATGCCGCCGGCAATCATTTGTCGCACGACCTCGGCGTTGGTGCGCCCGGCTGAGAATTTTTCGGCGGTGATGCCGTAGATACCTGTCGGAAAGACGGGTTTACCGAGTTGTTGTTTTGTCATAAGCTATCCCCTGTTGCAGAATACACTGCGTCATGTAATTGGCGACTGTTGCCACCTTGTGGGCATAAAGCGGCGCATCGACACAGTCAGTTATAAAGTCGCCGGTAAAAGTGCAGTTGCCGAGTCGTCGCGTGCGAATGGTCGTGCAATCGCTGCCGGCGATCCCACAGGCAGAAACGACGACCCGATTGCCGGCAAACTGTTCAACCAGCATTTTCTTGTCTTCCTGACAGTCCAATCCTTCGACGATAAGGTCGCAATCAAAAAAAAGGTGCAGGCAATTGGTGGCGGCAATCCGTTCGACCACAACCTCGATTCTAACCTCCGGCCGGATGCGCTTGAGATTCTCGATTAGCGCCTCCACCTTGAAACGGCCGATCTGATCGTGAAAATAGAACTGTCGATTCAGATTAGACGCCTCCACCCTGTCGAAATCAACTATCTTGAGCTCATCAATACCGCTGCGCACCAGGTTGGCCGCGACGTTGGAGCCGATGCCGCCTGCTCCGGCAATGCCTATTTTCATACAATCTGATCCCAGTCCTTATAAACCGGCTGATAGCCGTGGGCGATAATGGCCCTGACCACTTCATCAACATCGCGGTTATCGGTGATCTCAAACTGGGGGGTCTGATCCACTTTCATATCCGCATAACCGCCGACCCCTGTACAGGAACCTGCGGAATACCGCGTGGCGCCTAGAGGCAGGATACGATCGCGAAAGGCAGCATTTTCCCGGGTGGAGATAGTTATCCCGGTCCGAGGTAGAAAAATGCGCAGCGCGGTCATAAACTGGACAAAGGTCTTGTCATCCACCAGATAATCCGGCTGGAAATGCCCTTCGGCCTTATTGAAACGCGGCAGGGAAAGAGCTACCTCGGTATCCAGATACGTGTTCTCCAGGTAGAGAGCATGGAGACCGGTGAAAAATATTTCACTGCGCGGTTCAGCCAGACCCAGTAGAGCCCCGAGATTCACCACACGCATGCCGCCTTGAGCGGCCCGTTCCGGCGCATTGAGACGCCAGTGATAATCCCTCTTTTTACCGCCCAGATGCACACGCTTATAGACCTCCTGGTTATACGTCTCCTGGAAAACGGTCATGCCATCGACTCCGGCCTGTTGCAGGCTGCGATATTCAGCTACTTCCAGAGGGTAGACCTCAATCGACACCGACGCAAAATGACGTTTCAAACATTGCGAGGCCTCAACCAGATAGTCCATAGGCGTCAGATGCTGGGCCTCGCCGGTAAGGAAAAGCACGTGCTGCATGCCGGTGCGGGCAATGGCTTGAGCCTCCTCTTCGATTTCGGCAAGGCTCAGCTTGCGCCGAATAATGGCATTGTTATGGTTGAACCCACAGTATGCACACTGGTTGTTGCAATGGTTGGAGATGTACAGGGGTATGAATAACTGGATGGTTCGGCCGAAATACTGCACCGTCAGTTGATGGGCCTTTCGCGCCATGGGTTCAAGAAATCCTGCGGCCCGGGGACTGAGCAGGGTCAAAAAATCCATGGGACCCGGTTTCTCCCTGGCTAGGCTTCGCTCGATGGCTGCATCGGTCACCTTATCAAAAAATTGCGTGAAATCGAATTCGTTATATTGCTCGACAACCTGGTAAAAAGACATGTTTTACGTCCTCTGCAGTTGGAATAAATGTGCTGCTCCCTAATTAAGAAAACCGGTAAGCGGCGATGAGGCCCTGGCTACACCAGACTCCTCAGCCATCTCGGCCAGATAGGCAGTGCGTCCGGCTTTTACTGCCAGATCAAAGGCGTAGCCCATGGTTTGGGGATCGGCGGCGGTGGCAATTGCTGTATTCACCAGCACAGCATCAGCACCCATCTCCATGGCCGCCGCTGCCTGAGAGGGGCGGCCGAGCCCGGCATCGACGATCACTGGTATGCTGCAGTTTTCAATTAATAATTCGAGCAGTGGTCTGGTTTCCAAGCCTCGGTTGGTACCGATGGGGGCGCCGAGCGGCATCACCGCGGCAGCTCCGGCTGATTCGAGCCGTTTGGCCAGCGGCAGATCCGGCAGGACATAGGGCAGGACAACAAAGCCCTCCTTGGCCAGAATTTCGGTGGCTTTCAGGGTTTCCCAATTGTCCGGCATCAGATACTTCATGTCGGTGATCACCTCGATTTTGATAAAATCACCACATCCGGCTTCCCTGGCAATTCGAGCGATGCGCACTGCCTGCTCAGCAGTTCGGGCGCCAGAAGTGTTGGGCAGCAGGGTCACATTGGTATTTTTGGGAATGAAATCGAGAATGTTTTCCGAACGAGCGGTGGTGTCGATGCGTCGCAGAGCGACGGTAATCATTTGTGAACCGCTGGCCGCAAGCATCTTCGGGATCAATGCGTTGTCGGCAAATTTGCCGGTACCGGTAAACAATCGGTTAGTAAAGGTGATGCCCCCCAGTGTCAATCCATCAACTTCCATGATTCAACCTCCACCTACAAAATTGAGCAGTTCGAGCCTGTCGTTTTCCTTGAGCTGAATAGCCTGCCACTGTTCCTGTTTGATAATATCCTGGTTGAGCTCCACAACCAGTGCTCCCGGTGTCAGTCCTTTTCTTGCCACAAATTCGGCAAGAGTACAGGGTGAACCGGTTTCTTTCTGTCCATTGACGATAATTTCCATGGTTTTCCCAATAAAAAAAGCCGCTTGTCCTTAAGGAAAGGGCAAGCGGCTTTCAATTCTGGAAGACTGGTGTACAGTTCCAGGATCTTGTGTCTTGTCCGCTTCCCTTCGCCGGTATTATCCGGATCAGGTTCATAGGGTTGGATGTCTTCCTCTCAGCACAATTGCACCCCTAGCGATGGTCTTTGTATAAAATAGCCCGAGTGATTTGTCAAGCCCAGGATGTCATGGCTGGAAAAAATGAGAAGAGAACAGGGAGACTGACGCGTTTACAAGAAGTGGCGGCAAACTGAATGTGCGGAGATATTTATGCGGGCTATCTGGACAACGAACAATGGCAACTCCTTGGTTAAAATCACGCTACTCCGCGTGCTTCCTGACCATGTAAACAGAGTTATCGTCTGCCCAACATACTGTGCCCGATTTATTTAAAATTTGACTATTATAGAAATTACGATATTGTCTCAGGATACATTGTGGTACACAAATCGATAAACTTACAACTGTTCATTGCGAGGCAATAAAGTGTCCAAAATTAAGGCTATATCCATCAGTGATCGCAAAGGAATGCGAAAAAAAAATATTAACAGCACCAATCTTATTGTTGACTTTGGACTGGAGGCAGATGCCCATGCCGGGAAATGGCACCGGCAAGTGAGCTTTCTGGCACAGGAAAGTATTGAAACAATGCGCGCCAAAGGCCTTGATGTAGTAGCCGGGAATTTTGCCGAAAACATTACCACCGAGGGGCTTGATCTGACCGCTCTCAAGGTCGGAACTCATCTGAGAATTGGTGAATCGGAACTCGTCATCTCCCAGCTCGGCAAAATCTGTCATACGCGCTGCGCCATTTATCATCAAGCAGGGGATTGTGTCATGCCCCGGGAAGGTATCTTTGGGGTGGTCGTTAAAAGCGGAACTATTCGGGTTGGCGATTCCATCGAGATTCAGAATATAGTTCCCGAGACAGCTGCGATCATCGGCAGCAAAAAAACCGAGGCGGATACAGGAGATCAGCTCAAAAAGCTGACCAAAGAAAAATTCAATCCTGTCTTTATTCGTTTTGACGTGATCAGCGAAAAGGAAGGAGGTGGCCTTCAGGCCATTCTGGAAGATCTAGTCACTATGCAGATGATAAAAGACATTATAATCTACGACCCAACCGGGAATCTCGGTCTAACACTCGTAGGCTATCCCCTCAATCAGGAAAAACCTCCACGCTACGTGAAAAAAGCATCAACAATCTATTATTGCAAAACACTTGCCGATATAGAGAGCACCTAACATTCATTGTAATAACAGTACGCCACTTACACCTATCGCCCTTGAATTTTTTCTGAGGATGCATGGAGGAATACCTTCTATCATTCGAAGCCACGTTAGCATAGAGCTCATCCACAACGTCATTGTTTTTGCTAAGGCAAGGGGATTTCCATGCGATATGTCGTACCTTCCTGAGCGAAGTCAACGACCAGCACCTTAACTCTGCTAATATTGGGCAAGAAAGCACTACGTTCCACCTTGCCGGCAGGCGCAAGTTCAACATTTTTCAGCACGCGCAACAGGAAGTCATGTTTCGCGTTCGCCTTTGCCCTGGCAGTTGTGCCGGATGCGGTGTTTGAAAATATGCTGAAGATTTGTCCTCCGAAAGGAATGACCTGTCCAACGGCAATGCTTGCTGCTTTTTCGGCAATATCGCCGGTCAGTTCTGCCTGAACATCCGGTGGTGCCGTAATTTGTTCAAAGGTTGAGGCGGAATCGACATAACTTCCGTCTTGACGCAACAGTTTGACGTTGCGGACAGTGAGAGGCTTCCTGCTGATATTTTCTATTTCAATGATGTATTCACGCCAGCCGTACTCCTCAACCAAGGTCTTCTCATTTACCTGTCCATAAATGCCAAGTACCGTTACAGCCAATTCGGCCGATGCAACCCGCATGGGGATTGCCAATAAGTTGGTTGTCTGCACCTTCGAACCTGCGCAGCCAAAAGTTATTAGGATCAAGAAGAGGAGGAGCAGGGAAAAACAGTAATGCTGTCGCATATAAAAGCTCCTTTCATTTATCGTTTTATAGGAGTGTCGGGTCTGCCCCAACAAGAAGATCTGATTATTTTGTACCGGCTATTTTAATCACCAATCCAAGGACAACGGCCGCCAGCACCTCTTTGCAGCTGGTGAAAAAATCAAACTCCGTCCCTGTGATTAGACAATAAGGAACCCTCAATGATAAGCACATGCTTTCTAAGGGAGGTCTAAAAATGACCTGCTGCAACCACTCTCGACGAGCGAAAGCCAATAATAGAAAATTGTGGCTTAATACAGACAGATTTATTATTGTTGCATACACAAATGTATGTTTCCACTATCTGGGCAGTGACGCGGCAATCTGTTTCTGCTGGACGAAGCATCTTTTCTGAGAATACCATCCCATTGTTCACTCTCAGTATGACATAACATTAAGAACCATAAATTATCAAAAAACCGGACGACCTGCCACCCAGTAAACAGGTATGTTCAACAAACCTGTCTGCTGCCTTTACGTCCTCATGCATATAATATTCATTTATAATTGAATATTATGAATCATGCGCGAAGGAAACAGACAAGACAAATAAAAGGATGGACGTGTATGAAGGCGATTATCTTAAGCGCTGGGCAGGGCAAGCGATTACTACCGCTCACTACCAGACTTCCGAAGTGCCTTTTAGAGATTCAGGGCAAAACTCTCCTGGAATGGCAGGTTGAACAATTACAGAAATGCGGCATCGAAGCAATCACCGTGGTAACAGGTTTCGGCGCTGAAGAAGTTGACGCTCTTATCCGACAGAATTGCGAACTGCAGAGTATACAGACCTTTTACAATCCTGATTATGCAAAATCGGACAATCTTGTGAGCTGCTGGAAAGTTCGTGAAGAGATGAACGAGGATTTCATCCTATTAAACGGTGATACCCTGTTCGAGGCAGCAGTTCTCACAAAACTGCTGGCCACCCCCGTCAACCCTCTAACTGTAACCATTAACCACAAAGACAAATACGACGCCGATGACATGAAAGTCAGCCTGGCAGAGACACAACTGACCAAAATCGGCAAAACCCTCTCAACCAGCGAAACCCACGGTGAATCCATCGGCATGATCCTTTTCCGCGGTAATGGACCGGCAATATTTACAGAAGCACTGGCACACGCCATGTCGGAGCCACAAGCTGCGCACCGCTGGTACCTTTCAGTAATTGATGCCATAGCTCAGCAGAAAACAGTTCTGACCTGTTCAATCAAAGGTTTGCAATGGTGCGAAGTAGACTGCCCCACTGATCTGAAACATGCAGAAAGCGTAGTAGCCAGCTTTCTTGCCGGAGACGGGTTTGCACAGGCGGGTGAAAGCCTTCAAGGACCAAAAACCGCAGCAGTGTAGCATATATTGGCACCTTTTTTCTATGACATATCAGTATCTCGAGCCTTTTAGACCACCGATACGACGTGATCATTGATCGTTATATAATTCGTGAAATAATCAAGCCGACAATAACCATAGGTACAGTGCTGGTATGTATCTTCGGCTGTTATATCTCCACACGATATGGAGAAGATGCCGTCAATGGCCTGCTGCCGGGCTCTTCCGTCCTGCAGTTGATTCTGCTCCGTATCGTCATTGCCCTTGAAATCCTGCTGCCGACAACCCTCTACCTGTCAGTTGTGATCGCCCTGAGCCGCCTGAGCAAGGATGCAGAACTTATTGCCATGTTTGCCTGTGGTATAAGTATGGCACGGGTGGTCAAATCAGTTTTTCTCGTCTCGATTATGGGTGGTATAATTGTTGCTTGCTTATCCTTATTTATTCGACCATGGGCCTGGAACCAATTTTTCCTCGTAAAAGCAGAAGCGGCAGCAAATTTTGATCTGAGGCGAATGCAGGGAGGCAATTTTTACAAAACCGGTGATCGGGTCATTTTCGCTGACACAGTTGACCAGCAACACCGTGCCCATCGGGTTTTTATTGCAACAGGGAGGGAAAACTCCTTGCAGATTATCTATGCTGACAAGGCGACACAGTATATAGATCCATCAACCCAAAGACCTGTACTGGTATTTCAGGATGGTCATCTCTATGAATTCTCCGATGCCAGCGAAAAAGGTTTGATCTTCGATTTCGAGAATTCGACTATGCCCCTGCAGCCCAAGAACATTATCCAGCAGGAATTCAAGGTTAAAGCTGCTCCCACTGCAACACTCATCCACTCGAAGGATCTGGAAGAAATCGCTGAACTCCAGTGGCGACTCAACGCACCGGTGTCAATAATTCTCCTGGCTCTTCTCGGCATCCCGTTAAGCCGTTCTTCGCCACGTCAGGGGAAGTATGTCAATGCACCGGTCGCGATAGCAATTTTTGCTGTTTACTATAATTTCAACGTATTAACGAAAAAATGGGTGGCACAGGGTGTTATTGGTATTATTCCAGGCATCTGGTGGGGACAAATACTTTTAGCAGTGCTCATCGGGCTTCTTGTATGGCAGCCATCCTTTGCACTCCCCTGGCGTAAACGATAACCGTAACCATGCGAACTCTCGATATCTATATCGGCAAAAGCTTTCTTAAATACACCATCCTCATCATCCTTATTCTGATGGTGCTCTTTAGCCTGTTAGAGCTGCTCTCCCAGCTAGATGATGTCGGCAAAGGAAACTTTCAGCTGCATAATGCCTTTGCCTTTGTAGCCCTGACGCTTCCCAAACGTTTACTCGACTTGATGCCCATAAGTACTTTGCTTGGCGGCATTCTGGCCCTTGGTCTGATGGCAGACCGTGGTGAACTCGTCGCTATGCAAGCCTCAGGAATAACGACACTGCGCATATCTGCCGCAGTACTCGTAACCGGCACCCTCCTGATGCTCATTTCCGGGATCTTAACTGAAATGGTTGTTCCGGGCATGGAGCAACTGGCCCGAAGATCTCGTGCCCAAGCGCTCTCGGAAACCAGTATCACCTTAACCCAGCAAGGGTTCTGGGCACGTATGGGTGATTCCTATATTCATGTTGACAATATGTTAAGCCATAGAGTTGCTGCCAACATAGATATTTTCGCATTTGACAGCACGGGTCACCTGCAGACCTTTACTCATGCCCAAAAAGCTCATATCCACGATAACAGGCAGTGGACGCTGAGTGATATTACCCAAAAAACTATCGAGGACCATGACATCATAACCAAGAGCATCAACACACTTACCATGGATTTCTTCTTAAACGCGGAACAGGTAAGCGTCCTGGAACTTCCCCCCTACAGCCTCTCCATACCAAATCTTATTCGTTACATTGCCGCCCTGCAGCAGAGTGGTCAAAATACTGACCGACAATCCATAGCCCTCTGGCGAAAACTCACGGTACCGCTCACTACCGGAGCGATGGTTCTGCTTTCACTCAGCTTTGTATTCGGCTCGACACGCAGTACCGGTGCAGGCTACCGTATAACCTCCGGAGCCCTCATTGGAATTTTACTCTATTTTTCCGATCAAATGATCATGCAATGGGGGATGTTGCTTAACCTGAAACCACTTATCATCACACTGATCCCAGTGGTGTTGATTTTCGGCATAGCTTTAGCCAGATTACGCAAAGTCATCTGAATAAATTTTATTTCGTCATTTCGGCAGACTCCGTGAACATTGCGGAACCGCAAGGGAAAAATCCTGTTTTGCGCCATCAACAAAGCACCACTGCTCCAGCGAAAAGATCCGTTCCTGCATATGTATTTTCCAACCCTTGGCAGTAGAGGCAATTTCATACAGGAAGTAACTTGCCTGTTGTCCATCTATGGTACTCAAGGAGGATGCCGCCGGTGCCCCCATGACCGGGATGCCAGCAGAGGCGGCCTCCAGAGTTCCGTAGATTGTTTTATGGGTGTGACCAAAGAGAACCAGCTCAGCCCCTTGACGTTCGAGCAACATCCGCAGTGAAGAGGCATCTGTCAAACTTTTGCGCCGGCTGATAACATCCTGAAGGGGCGGGTGATGGATCAGTATAATGCGAAAGAGGTGCTGATCCGCAATGCGCTCCAAGAGCGTCTCCAGCTTCTTTAACTGTTCGCTGCCGATTGTCCCGTCAGCAAGGTGCAGACGACTGGGATAGGCGGTGTTAATGCCGATCAGGGCAATAGGGCCGCGTATCCTTAAGCTCGGATAAACCCCGTCCAGTCGTGTTATGGCTTCTGCCGGTTGGCTCTGGTTATCGGCAACCATATATTTCAGCCAACAGGCAAAGGTTTCTTGCCACTGCGTCTGTATGTACGTATCATGATTGCCGGGAACGATGGTTACGCTGTCCGGGGTGCCAAGGCTTTGCAGCCATGCTCGGGCTGCTGCAAATTCAGCAGGCAGGCCGAGTTGCGTCAGGTCACCGGTAATCACAATATGGTCCGGTTTTGTCCTTTGCAAATCCTGATGCAGAATGGTAAGAAGCTCAGAGTTCTGCTCTGACTGGCGCTTCAGCTTCCATCGTAGATAACCGAGCAGTCTTTTAGTGAGAAAATCGCGCTTTTGCATGTGCTCGACACAGGCAAAATGCGGATCGGAAATATGGGCCAGGACAAAAGATTTCCCGGTGGCTGTGGCTGCATTCATCTGGTCAGTAGTGCTGTTGAGATTTGATGGCCTCGTAAAAAGCCCGATCTACCCCGTTGCAGATCGAAAACACCAATTCGCCATACCGCATGCGCCGGCGAATCACTGTTGAAGATACTACGCCTGCTCTCTTCAATTTCACCTAAGTCCACCTGAACGGGCGGATGATGTGTCACAAGATCATCAGATTTGCAATACCCGAGAACGGCGACATCATCGCCTACCTATACAAAGATGGTTTGCGTATTGCAAATCTCTATTGTGTCAAACCTTTATTAATCTGAAAATAAAAACGATATGGCTGAATTTATTTATTTCTCGCATACGTGCCCGGTAAAGATCTGGGGCCTTACATCTGAAAGCCGAATTGAACGGGTTTTATCCAACAGCGGCATGCGACGTCTTGAGCAGCCTCTTGGTACTCTTCAAGACAATGATTCCGTCTTGATACTGCGAGGGGACTATTTGTTCGACGACCGGCTGGTCAAATACCTGACGAGCACCCCGAACATTATCCTGAAAGATGATCAACAAGCCGTTGTTGCCATACATATTCCCGGTCACCTGGCATTGCAGGCTCTGGCCGTTATTGAAGGGAAAGCCGCTATCGACTCGCTCCCGGAAGTTATGGTTCAGACCCCGGCTACCTTATCCATTTCCTTCCAGGAAAAATTACTCAAATTCGAACCCCCGTTTGTGCTGCCCATCACGGCAGAAAATAAACAAAATCTGGAAAAACGACTTTTTGACTGGTCGTATAAAGGAATAACCGATCTGGTGACGAAATGGGTCTGGCCCTGTCCGGCACGCTGGGCTGTCGGACAATGTGTGCGACTGAACATCCGCCCCAATCATGTGACGTTATTCGGTCTGGCACTGGTCATACTGGCCGGAGTACTTTTCACCTATGGCCAGTATGGCTGGGGGCTCCTGGCAGGCTGGCTGATGACCTTTCTGGATACCGTTGACGGCAAGCTGGCCCGGGTCACCCTTACCTCAAGTACATTCGGTCACTATTTTGATCATATCATTGACCTTATCCATCCCCCTGTCTGGTATATCCTTTGGGGGCTGGGATTGACTGCTGTCCAATTTTCCAATCTGAATTATTCCTTGAGCACCCTCTCGTATTTGCTGTTGGCTGGATACATAGCTGGCCGTTTGGTTGAAGGAGCATTCAATTGGGTTCTGGGCGGCAGCTTCGGTGTCTTTTGCTGGCGCCCTCTTGATGCGTATTTTCGACTGATCACTGCCAGACGCAATCCGAATATGCTGCTCTTAACCCTGAGCATTCTTGCAGGACGCCCCGAACTCGGCCTTCTCGGAGTTACCTTCTGGACCGTAGCAACCAGCATTTTCCTTCTTGGCCGTTTTCTGGTGGCAGCATACGTTCGTTTCAGCCAGGGCCCTCTTAGTTCCTGGCTGTCGAATGCCGACACAGCAAAATATAACACTTCTCTTGCTGTTCGCCTCTTCACTCGAAACGTGGTCAAGTAGTCACGGACAGTCGGGCTTTTGCTACGACTCTACTGGAAAACAATGACACCGGATCCTCTGAAATTAAACACGACTGATCGTATCGGCATTCTCAGCAATCCGCTGAGTGGTAAAAATCGTCAAAAACCGGAAAGCTTATCGCACATCATCGATACGTATCCAGAGGTATTGCAGCAGCAGGTCCGGACACCCGAAGACATTCATACGGCCTTGGCGAAATTCAGCCGCCAAAATATCAGCATTTTGGTTATAAATGGCGGCGATGGTACCGTTCAGGCTGTCCTGACCGACCTTTTTCTCCATACACCTTTTGCAACTCTACCATCAATTGTGGTCTTGGCGGGCGGCACAACAAACATGATTGCCGGGGATGTCGGAGTACCGGGAAATCAGGATCATGCCTTACAGCGACTTATCCAATGGCTACAGACAGGACGTGGCAAGGTGACCAGGCTCAAACGAGCCGTTATCCGTTTAGAGGTACCAGGCCATGAGGTAAAATATGGCATGTTTTTCGGAACAGCCAGCATCAGCCAGGGAACACAATATTACCGCAAATACCTGCACCATAAGAAGTTGCACGGCTTGCCGGGAATATGTATGACAATTGGTCGTTTTTTGTGGGCAATTATCTGTCAACACGATCAATTGGCGACTCCCACCCAAATAACGGTTCATCTCAACAGACAACCATTGTCGAACGGTCCATTCATGCTGCTCTTTGTGAGCACACTGGACCGATTGTTTTTCGGCCTACGCCCCTTTTGGGGAACTGAAAGCGGACGACTACGCTTTACCGCTGTCAAATCACGGGCAAAACACCTGCCGCGCCTCCTTCTTTTTTTGCTCAGAGGCCGTAAACCAGCAAAGGCCACAGCTGAAAACGGCTATTTTTCCCACAACATTGACCAGCTAGAACTCCGCATCACTGACAGTGTTGTCCTGGACGGTGAACTGTACACTCCTGAATCCAGAGAACAACCCACCGTGCTGCACTACGGTGGGGATGTAACCTTTTTGAGGATATACCTATGAAGATTCCGGCAACACTTTTTGAAACGATTCAGCGTGATCTCCTCCGGGCACCGTCACCAGCCGTCAGCGTTTTCGTCAGGGAAATTCTGACAAGCTACGGTGAGAACGTGCAGGGCATCCTGTTTTATGGTTCCTGCCTCCACAAAGGAGAAGATCTGCATGGTCTTTTTGACTTGTACGTCCTGGTTAACAGCTACGATTCCGTCAATCGCAACACCGTCCATGCAACCTTAAACAGCGTGCTGCCACCAAATGTTTTTTACCTGGAAGTGCCCTATGAACAGCAGAAGATTAGGGCCAAATATGCAATATTATCCATAGCTGATTTACTGAAAGGGACCTCGCCAAAGTGGTTCCACTCTTATCTCTGGGCTCGTTTTTGTCAGCCAACCCATATGGTGTACGCATGCGGTGATGACGTCGTTGACAAGGTAAGCACCGCCTTAGCCCAGTCTGTACTGACCTTCATTGTCCGGGTGTTACCCCGTCTGGAAAGGGATTTTACCATCCGTGAACTCTGGCACAAAGGGCTCGAATTAACCTATCGGTCTGAGCTGCGGCCGGAGAAAGCGGACAAACAGGTCCGTTTATTTGATACCAGTCCGGAATACTTTGAAGATATTACCCGCAAGGCATTCGCGGCTGTACCTTACTTAATAGATGAACACCAGCATCCGGACGCCACCCGATTCACAGCAGCAATCCCCTCTTCCGCGAGACTCGCTTCCCATTTGAGTTGGGCAGCAAGGATAGTGCAGGGTAAAGTTCTTTCCGTGTTACGATTGATCAAGGGAACACTGACATTTGAAGGCGGAGTTGACTATATCTTGTGGAAGATCAAGCGTCACTCAGGGGTTACTCTAGAAGTCAGTCCCTTTCTAAGGCGACATCCACTTCTTGCCATGTGTGCGCTCTCCCTGCGACTCTATCGCCGTGGTGGAATTAAATAATGTTGCTGGACTCGTAAAAATCCTGATCGGACTAGGCGGTTTGTTGCTATTTCTCATCTCGTTTTCAGAAATCCGGCAATAGCATCCGCACCTCTTTCTGCAGCCGTGGTTTGGGGTTCTGAATAGTAGGTATAATTAAACATCTCCTGCTGGCGACGCAGATATTCCGGATGGCTCTCAAATGCCCGATGAAGAGCATTGCCTAATTCCTGCGGAACATCACTTACCACCTGTCCCAGCTGCCAATGCAGATAGAAAGGATTTTCCTGCCAGTCGACCTTGTGACCATTCACAAAGACACACGGTCGAGGTTTGAGAAGAAACTCATACACCTGGCTGCTGACATCTCCTAAATATATATCGGCGGCCAGCATATAGGTCATATCACCTGAAGCACTGCTGCCTGTATCTATATGAATATTATGGACAGAAAAGTAGCGTTTCGGCAAAAAGGACTTATGCCGTTTTGACCGCTTGAAAAGTACGACGTGGGGAGCAAATATGAGATTGTAATCTTTATTGTGCAGGAAAAAATCCAGCACCTCAAGGCCTGATGTCCGCCATGAAGAGACAGTTTGGTCAAAATGTGGATTATAGACAACAATAGGTCTGTCATTATCGAAAAAGCTAGGTATTTCCTGCTTCAGCTTCTGGATCACTTCGAATTTTGGCCAACCGATAACAGCATAACGTTCATGGGGCAGCATGCCAAGTTCCTTTAATCGGTCCACATACTTTTGTCCCGGCAACAACGTCAGGTCAAAAGCACCGGACTTGTGATCGAAACCACCTTGGCGATCGCCGGCACCATGCCGGATGTGAATCATGACCAGATCTTTTAAGCCAAATCTGGTGCGGAGCTGCAGGCAATTGCGCTCAGGCGAGACGAGAGCGTCCAGACTTTGAAAAAACGACAGATTATGACGTAACACCATCTTTTTCCGACCAAACGCCCACTTTGAGACCAGAGGATCTATCAATCGATAATAGAGCGGCACCGGTAACAGTTGCACAAGGCACTTCTGCTCCGGATATAACGCTCCAATAGACTTGACGAACGCCATTTCCTGCTCAGAAGAGCAGGCAATGATAACCTCAAATTCGGGATACTTACTCGACAACTCAAACGCGCAGGGAACAGCCTGAGGTATCTGGTGGGTAAAATAATGATTAAAAAGGAATCCTACACGCATCGCATCTCTCTTATATTTTCAAGGTGTTTTCCTGGATGCCTCAGCTAACACCTCAAGATACTCGTCGATTGCTTTACGCACAGAAAAGTCAGAGGCCCTTGCTCGCAACAGCTCAATTTCGTGTGAGGAATCGAGAGTCGTCATGATGGACTTGGCAAGCGAAAATGTGTCCCCAACGGGAACCAGACTCCCGTACCTGCCATTCTCCAAAATCTCAGCTGGCCCGCTTGGGCAATCGGTACTAACAATGGGACAGCCAGCGGCCATTGCCTCAATCAGCACCCCCGGCAGCCCTTCACAGGTTGATGACAAAACAAACACTGAAGCTCGTGACATCCATGCCAGAGGATTTTCGACAAAGCCTGGCATATCGACATCAGAGGAAACACCTAAGTCCCTGGCAAGACTCGTGAGCTCACCACGCTTAACACCTTCACCCAGAATCACCAGACGCACTGATCGTTGTCTGCGAACCTCTGCAAAAGCTCGTATCAGGTTTTGGAAATCTTTACGCATTGTCAACCTGCCAACACCCAGGATCACTGGCGGTCCATTTCCATCGAGCCAAGGATGATCGAGCGAAGCTGACGATTTTGCAATCAGATCCTCTGAAAAGGTTGGATTGTATATGGTTCGTATACATTCCGGCGCAAGCCTGGTTTTGGCGACAATGTCGGCGGCGATCCCATGGGAAACGGCTATTACTGCGTCAACTTCGGAAAACCATCGACAAGCTGTTCGATAGCGAAGTTTACTCAATAGTCGTAAATTGCCGGCATGGGATGCAGTAAGGTGGCTGCTTAAGCGAAGCACCAAAGGCGTTCCTGTCGCTGCAATCCTTCGGCCCGCAATGGCTGTCAGACTGGTATGGCTGGCAGCAGACAACAGTACGTCTGGTCTCTGGTGGCGTAGGTAATCCGCAAGGACGTTACGACTGCAGAATAATTTTAACTTACGCAACCCCTTGTCGGGAAGCAGACGTAGCCATTGTGACTGTAATGTAAACCACCGGACATCTGATGGTACTTCAGCGGACAGCATGCCACCAGCCGTAACCGTGACCAGATCGACGCGATGCCCTCGTTGGACGAACTCTTTGACCAACGTAAGCGTTCTCCGCTGGGCACCGCCACCAGTCATGCCAAATATAAAAACTGCAATATGCACAATGAGGATTGAACTTTAAAGAGAGTAAGAGGATAAGATTCAGCTTAACAACGACATCGTGAACGGCTAAATATGACATACACAGAGCTCTTGTCAACACACAATAGCTGAATACGAAATAAGAACAGAAAATATGAACAGGATGGCATCACACCCATGGCGCACGTGACGAACCGGTGGCTCATCAATGAGATGATTGCCAAATCACCTTTACATGCCAATTCGTAAGGGATATATACAACCAGACCATGAGACTGATAACAATCCGTAATTCTGCAATTCTTTTCATTATTCTGATTACCGTATGGCTTGTTGTACGAACTCTACGTAATCATGGCGTTTTGTGGCCTGAAACTACCCCAGCCCCTATCGCTTTTAGTGCCAATTTGACCCTGCAAAACATTAAATATACTAAAACACGTGCCGGTGCACCGCTGTGGACTCTGAGAGCAGAATCGGCTGACCACGTTGAAAACGGTATAACCCTGGTTAAAAATATTCAGATAGTCTTTTTTCGTAAAGATAAAGGTAATATAGAACTGACTGCAGACGAGGGTAAACTGATGCCTGCTGATGGGCCTGTATCAGTCAGCTCCAACGTAATCGTGCGCACTCCATCAGGACAAACTTTGCGGACCAATTTCCTCGAATATGAAGAAACCAGCAATTTTCTGCGGACAAAGGAGGTGGTACAAGTCTCTACTGATGACTATATAGTGACGGCTAAGGGCATGCAGATGGATGTGAGCAAGCAAACATGGGTTCTCTTAAAAGATGTCAAAGGCCAGCTCGGTGATGTGAGCAACTTTTAAGGCCTCTCTGGCACGATGATCACTGCATAAATAAGGTAATGAAAAAGGGAGCGATGTATGAGCAGAAAACTCTCAGCGAAGGGACTGGAAAAATCATATAAAGAAAGGACCGTCGTTCTCGGTGTCAGCCTTGAGGTAAATTCTGGTCAGGTCGTCGGCCTGCTGGGGCCAAATGGCGCCGGCAAAACCACAACCTTCTACATGGTCGCCGGCCTGATCCAACCCGACAAAGGTCAGGTTTTTCTCGATGATCGCGACTTGACCGGCCTGCCACTGTACACCAGGGCCAAAGCTGGGATTTCGTATCTCCCCCAGGAAAAATCTATTTTCCACGGGCTGTCCGTCGGGGACAATATCATGGCAATTCTGGAAACCCTTGATTTGAGCCAGGATGAACGTAAGCAACGACAAGAACAGCTCCTAACAGATTTTCGCTTAACACATGTGGCCAAAAGTATGAGCTATTCTCTTTCGGGAGGTGAACAGAAACGCCTCGAATTTGCCAGAGCCATGGTCATTAAACCCGCATTTATATTGATGGATGAACCTTTTGCCGGAGTTGACCCAATTGCCGTACTCAATATACAAAATATTATCGGTCAATTAAAAGAAAAGGGAATCGGCGTATTGATCTCTGATCATAATGTTCGCGAAACCCTGGGGGTTTGTGATCTGGCCTATATACTCAACCACGGTGAAATTATGGAATTTGGCACGCCATCTTTCATTGCCGCCAGCCCAAAAGCCAAAGAAATTTACCTTGGGGAAAAGTTTGCATTGTAGCGGAAACCGGTTGGTATTGTCACCAGACATGGAAAGGCGGAGCTTCTCACGTGCAAACGGTAACTGGTATATGTTTCTTTACCCCAACTTCGCGAAGTTTGATGATGAATAATTGTAATATCAGTAGATTATTCCACCAAAAGTCCCTCTTTCTTAATAAGCTGTGCAACTCCCCCTTCTATTCGATATGCCCTGTCTGCAGCATCCAGCAAAGCTGTCTGATGCGAAATCGCCAGGATAGTAAGTTTACCGCCCAGGCCGCGCAAAGTCTGGCAGATTTCAACCTCGCTGGCCGGGTCAAGGGCACTGGTTGCCTCATCCAGAATGAGGAGCTGCGGTTTTCGCACCAAGGCACGGGCTATTGTGATGCGCTGCCGTTGCCCTCCCGAAAGACGAGTTCCCCGCTCTCCGACAACTGTATAAAGCCCATCTGACATCTCGCAGACAAATCCCCAGGCACCGGCATCTTGTAGAGCATTCTCCACATCACGCTCCGTTAATTCCGTATCTCCGAGAGTAACATTCATGAGTATTGTGTCATGCAGTAATAAAGTTTCCTGAGGAACATAACCGATTTTTTGGCGCCAAGCCTTCAGATCCACAACATCGAGTCTCGTTTCATCAATCCATACCTGACCCTTCTGGGGGAGCAGGAGACCGATTATCAGGTCGATGATGGTCGTCTTGCCTGCTCCCGAAGGACCAACTATCGCAGAAAAAGAGCCCTTGGGAATGATCAAGGAAGCCTTTTGCAAAACAGGTTGCCGGTTATACGCAAAACTCACGTCATCAAGACGTATTTCCTTAATGAAAGTAGGTGTAATTGTCCCATAAATCGCCTCCCTTTCGCGTTCGGTCTCACGAATTATTGACAGGAGAGACCAATACGCGCTCTCCGCATTGGCCATGGCCTGATACTCAACCTGGGCCTTTTGCAATGCCTTCAAAATTTTCACCAGCATAAATACCATAAGCAATAGAGTGGTCAGGGGGATCTTCCACCACGCCAATGCTACATAGAGGACAAAGGCAAAATAAACAGTAATAAGCGGCTCCTGAAGAGCCTTCAGCGCTTCCTTGCTGAAAACTTCCTTCTGCAGGGCACTGTTCAGATGTTTTGTTTCATTCTGCAGTACCTGAATAGCCGTGTTTTCACGCGCCATAGCCCTCAGCGGCTTGATTGACTGCAGGGTATCGGTTAAGAGGGTAAGCACAGACTTCAGGATAATTGTCTGATGCTTGCCGGCCGTTTTGGCTCTGGTGACAAGACGGCGCAGGACATACAGGATCAGGCCCCCTGCTCCCAGTGTAGCCAGGGTCGCCTGCCAGGCAAGAACGAGAGCAATCGATACATAGACAGCTGTGAATATAAGCGAGGCAATTACACGAATGCAAGATGAATATGCAACAGCAGAGCGGTTGGCCTCCGTTGCAAATGCATTGCTGAACCTGCCCGTCTGTTGATGCACATAGTACTCCCACCGTGTGGCAAACAGAGCGTGGATAAGAGCCAGGCGAAGATCAGTTGCCACTCGAGCAACCATATAGCCAACCCGCTTGTTTGCCAACAGGACAAGAAGAGCTTTCAGGAGAATACTGAACACAAAAATAACCAGTAAAACCCCAACCGTCGGGGTTAAACCGACGGTATCGAGAAAACTGCTCATCAGTTTTTCCAGACTTGATGGGGAATGTGTGCCGGCGATACCAGAGCCGGCGGAACTGTTTAAAGCAAGATTCAAGAGCGGCAACAGCATTGAAAAGCCGAAACCCTCGGCAAGACCCGCAAAAAGAACGGCTACAAGGGTAACAGCACTTTGCCTGGGATACATTTTGAAAAAGGTGATAATTAAATGCACAGCTATCTACTATCAGCCTTAATTCGAGGCAAAAATGGCGAAGGCGTCACCAATTTGCTCAATCTGTCGCGGTGAATGGGCTGCACTCAGACTACAACGAAGCAGTACACCGCCATTAGGAACGGCAGGAGGCAGGACCATATTCACATAAATTGAACGGTCAAGCAGCCCACTCCACAGAGCATAGGCCTCTGCAAGATCGTTGTAGCGGATGGCAATAATCGGACTTGGTTCCGGACCAACGGCAAAGCCCAGACCTTTAAGACGCTGATACAATGTCGTGGCATTTTCCCAGAGACGGTCGCGCAATTCGGGCTGCGAACGAATAACCTGCAAAGCGACACGGGTGGAGGCAATAGCTGAAGAAGCTGAAGAAGCAGTAAATACATACGGTCTACTTGAATAGCGTATAAGATCAAGCTCCGGATGATTGCTGGAACAAAAACCGCCAATAGCGCCAAGGCTTTTACTGAACGTGCCGGTAACAAAATCAACATCGTCCTCAACACCTGCCTCTTCCGCTAATCCACGACCGTTTTTCCCTAGAACCCCAAGTGAATGAGCTTCATCCACGACAAGATAGGCTCCGTACCTGTTTTTTATGGCAACAATCTCGGCAAGCGATGCTCTATCACCCATCATGCTGTAGATGCCTTCCACAACAACCAGAACATTGGTCTTTCTTTTCTCAAGTCGCTGGAGACGTTTCTCCAGATCCGCCGGATTATTATGCCGGAAACGGATAATTTCTGCGCCTCCCAGTCGACAGCCATCATAAATGCTGGCATGACAATCAGCGTCTAACAGAATGACTTCCCCAGGGCCAACCAGGGTTGACAACATCGCAACGTTTGCTACATATCCAGTAGAAAAAACGATCGTTTTCTTTCTATTGAAAAAATCGGACAATTCGTTTTCCAAGGCAACATGACCGGAAAAGGTCCCGTTCGCCATACGCGAACCGGTAGTACCAGTTCCCTCTTTCTCGACGGCTCGGCATGAGGCTTGAATGCATTCTTCATGAAAGGTCAGGCCCAGATAGTTATTTGTGCCGGCCAAAAGTACCGGTTTGCCATTAATAACAGCCTCAGTAGCTGAAAGAATGTCTTCCATTACGATGTTGAAGAACCTACTGCAATGTTCTTCCATCTCCTGGCGTACCCCAGCCAAACGATCAAATTTATCAAAAATAGACACTGTAATTAACGTCCAGTAATTTTTTGTATTTCGACAGCCAGATCGTTCACTGTACGAACTTCCGGCATTATATTAATGGGAATGGAAATATCAAAGCTATCTTCCAGAGCTTCCATAATTTCCAAAACCTTTATCGAATCAAGACCCAGGTCATTGATCAGGTCCAAATCTGCGGTTAGTTTTGGTCCACCTTCCGGTGCTATCTTTGTGAGTATGTCAAGAATCTTTCGCAATACCTCATCATTTTCCGTCATGTCGTGTACTTCCTCTTTTTATTACGTTTTTCACATCTTTCACATCTCTACATCACAAGACCAAACGTTTGTCGCAATCCTTGCTCCAGTGCAACCCGAGGAGTCCAGCCAGTCTCACTGTTGAACCGAAAATTTTCAGCAATCCAGTTTGGATGCGTTATCTCTCGCACCTTTCCGGGAGTGAGCATCGGCAGTCCTCCAAAAACCCTTGCCGCCATAAAATTGATGAATGCAATACTCTTTACACATGAAATTGGGATGTTTGCCCTATGAATAGACTTACCACGCAAACCCTCAACCACATCAATAATTTCTTGCCATGAATAACCACTCAGATGACCATCATGCAACTCATATATGCGTCGTGGCTGTTTTCCGTTGTCCAGCCAGCAAGCGATTGCGTCAACCAAATCATCAACGTAAAGCAGCGACAGACGATTTTGATCAGAACCGATTAATGGTGCAATCCCCCTCAACATCCACTGAAAAAGCGGCCGCATTTCCCTATCTCCCGGCCCATATACCGCGGGTGGTCGTAAAACCCCCCAGCACATATCGCCCGGGCAGGAAGCCAAGGCCTTCTCGCCCTTCAGTTTACTTGCAGCATAATATGAGAGTTGCGGTTCTCTTGCGGCAAGAGAGGATAGCAGAAAGAAGCGTGGTGCAGGCTTAAGCTCGGCGGTTGCCTCAACGAGTCGCGCAACACCATGAGCATTAACCCGGTCAAAATCCATCTGCACAGCACCACGGACAGCACCAGCACAATGGACTATAGCAGTTGCCCCGGCAACAAACCGCCGAAGACATTCAATGTCTTCAAGATCACCGGTTATCCACTCGGCGACGATATCTTTTGGTCGTTTATGATATGAGGTGGAACGAATCAGTGCCCGAAGATGCCAACCGGCAGAGGCCAGCCGTTTTGCAAGCACACCACCGATGAACCCGGTCGCTCCAGTTATTGCAATCGTACGAGTCATTAGAAGTTACAATAATATTGAGGATGCTTGAGTACATGAATGTTCGCTAGCGGTCTCACTACACGAACGTTTTCAAGAAGCAGAATTGCAGCATTTATCATTGCAGTATGCAAATTTCAGCTACTGCAACCGAATGCTGAAAACAATAGACAGAACTGATATAATTATATCTCCAGGCAATTACATTTATGCGGCAGCCTGCTGCAAATACATTTTTTTTGTTGCATACCGCGATGGTTTTCCTGATGTTGTACGGGTAAGGGTGCCACGCGGAACCGTTTCAATTATACAATCAATGCCCAACTCCTGGCGAATCTCACGGTTTAATCGGGTGATCAGATCATGCCTCTTCTGTTGTTCATTATGCCGGCATTCGACCATCATAACCGCAATCTCATCTCCCTGAGGGCTATTGATAAAAAATGCCATCGCATCTCCCGTCCGTATCTCATTCTGGCTCTCCGCCAGGTATTCGATATCCTGGGGCCAAATGTTACGGCCATTTATGATGATCATGTCCTTAGAGCGGCCGGTAATGATAATTTCAGCACCTATGCGGTAGGCAATATCACCAGTATTGAACCAGCCGTCATCGGAGAGCACCTCACTGGTGAGTTGAGGATTTCCAAAGTAGCCGGACATAAGACTCGGCCCCCGCAAATACAACGAACCACATTGCCTCTCAGGGAGTACTCGTTTTTTGGCATCCCTAATTTCCGACTCATAGCCAGGCATCAGAACGCCACAATTCACAAAGGACGCTGAACGCATTTTTGGGCCATTCGACATTTCCTTAACAGGTATCGCTTTGCCATGTTCCGCCAGTTGATCTGCATCCACATGGTCAACCTGTACACCAGTCTCAAGCGACCCGAACGTTACAGCCAGAGAGCATTCCGCCATACCATAGCATGCAAGAAATGCTCGTTTGTCAAAGCCGCTGGGGGCAAGCCTTTCGGCAAAACGCTCCAGGGTTTGCGGACGAATGATCTCCGCGCCTGCGCCGGCCACTCGCCAACTACTCAGGTCATAGTCTTTCGCACCACCGTCCCTCAGACGACGAGCAACCAGATCATAACCGAAAGGCGGGCTGAAAGATATAGTCCCCTTATTTTCAGACAGAAGCTTCAGCCATAAGCGAGGACGCATTGCAAAATCCCTGGTACGTAAATAGTCGACTGAAATCTGGCACGCCAGAGGAACCAATAACAAACCAACCAAACCCATATCATGAAAAAACGGCAACCAGGATACTGCACGATCACCGATACGAACCTTGGCTCCATACTGTATAATTACCTGCATATTATGCAGTACAGCGCTCTGGGTTATCATAACCCCCCGCGGAAACCGGGTACTGCCGGAGGTATACTGCAGGTAAGCCAGTTCTTTCGAATCCTTAGGTTGCAACTCTTTATCAGATTCCGGACGAGAACCAAAATACTGCAGATTACCGAGAAATTGAATATCCAATTTTTCTGCTGCCTGGGTTAGAAAAGGCAGAAAGTCATCGGTTGCCATTGCAATCTTCGCCTGGCAGTCAAACAGCAACCTCTCAAGCTGATGAATATATTCCTGTCGCCCATTCAGCTGTATTACAGCTGGCAGAGGTACAGGAGTCAACCCGGCATACTGGCAGGCAAAGAAAAAGCGGATAAAATCCGGATGGGTATCAGCGACAAGTGCAACTCGCGACCCACGGGGGACTCCCAGAGTGAGTAATTTTCTTGCTAGAGTTCGTGCTTCGTTGCGTAGGGTAGAATATGAAAGAACAGCGTACAATTCACCACGGCCAGAATAAAAATTGTAGCCGGTTTCTCCTTTTGCAGCATAATCGAGTGCTTCGACAAGGGTTGAAAAATTCTCAGTTTGCAGCGGTAAACCATGAGAAGTTGGTGTAGCCTTCATTACGTATAGTTTCTCCGAAAAAACATAATTCTATTATGCTATTGTTTGATGTGTTTTTAACACATTATTTAACAGCTGAGGTGCATTTAATCCAATAAAAAGGAGATTTATTGATAATGACTTGTTTTTCGAAAAACATGACAGCATTATTTTGGATCATATTTCTTTTACTCAAGCCCCTGACAGCTCACGCACAAGAAAAATCGATTCATGAGAGCTCAACCCGACAAATCGTCAATTGGACCGACCTGACATTTCAGGGCTCGAAGTTTTCGACCGACATAAAAGTGCACATGCAACTCGACTCAATGCACAAGGTTTCAGACAACACATCCCGACGAGAAGTTGGGTTAGAAATTGGACATTGCCCAGCTCCTCCGGAGAACAGTATGCTCTTGACGGTGTCTTCGTCAGCTCGAGGCGTTTTTTTTGCTGAAAGCCAATACGAGGAAAAAATCTTTTTTGACGAAGCCACTTTTCACCCGTACCAACGTGTTCGTTTAAACAATGGCAAAAAGAAGTGGACAAAGAACTATTGCTGGGAGCAGACAGGTGTTCGCAGACAAAATGTTCAGCCTGTGGACTCACATGAAGACAATCAGTTTGCGGATAAATGGACAGCTCGCTCCACATCCTTTTATGAGTATCCCAAAGAAGTTGGCGAATGTAAGACGATATCGGACCCATCTCTTCTCTTCTATATACTTTCAGCTCGCTCACTAGACAGGCCACAGGAGGATGTCAAGATATGTATGTTTGGCAAGAAACAACTGCACCGAATCACTATAAGCCAGGTAGAATCTTCACCATTGAAAGTATCCTACAGGAACCGCTCTTCATCAGACAAGACCGCTGTCCAAGAACAGCTCGTTCCATTCGTTTTTTCAATTACCACTGAAACATTTGCGCCACCTGGCAAGAAGCCTGAAACATTTTCGTTTTTTGGCCTTAATAAGGATATCCATATATCTCTAGATCCGACAAAAAATTTCCCGTTGCGAGTGAGTGGAACAAGTAGCATAGGGAAGCTCACCCTGGACCTTAGTGAGTACGCAGAATGAATTAATTGTGTAAAGACTTCCCATATCCAAGAGAGTCGAGGCGCAAATATACCTTCACGCTTTGGTTACTGCAGCAATATTTTGCACAAAACTCAAATCCGCTGCTGAGTCGACATCTATGGCTGCCTCCGGAAAAGGCATGACAACAACCCCTGCCCTGCACCCCAAACGCTGTGCTAAACGCTCCATGGCTTCTGCTAACGTCAGCCGCCCTGTCAGGTAACGTAATACTGTGCTCCAACCCAATATGCGAATCACTTTAAAGGGCTTTTTGCGCTTTTGTTCGACCTGACGCCAGAATGAGGGCACTGTTCGAGCCACTGGAGTTAAAAAGGCAAACAGGTTACACGAACAATATGCTCCGTCTTTAAAGCGATACGCTGTTCTGGATGTCTCAGGATAGGCTGCCATTACTGTTTCACGCCGGGCTACGCCAGCGACCACATCACACCTCGAGCGCTGTGCTTCGCGGCAGAAATACTCCACCATCTGAGGAGTCAGCAGAGCGTGATCACTGGTCGTCAGAAGGATGGCATTATCCTTCGGTACTGTTTCCATTGCCGCACATGCACTCAAACTCGGCGTGGCCATATTTTCCATCCAGCGCACCTTGCCGGAGGCAACATAATCGCGTAAGACCGGTTCCTGATCAATAATCTCCCTGGGCGGTCCACACAGAAGTGTTCCTGCTATAGCACCAGACGACGAGAGTGCGTCCAGAACCCTGAAAATCATGGGGGTGCCATTGACTGGAGCCAAGGATTTACAACGAACTCCGGCGGCAGCGGCTACAGGATTACCAGCCTCCCTGTCAGCGGCCAGAACAATTGCCCTAAAAAACTGCTGCTCTGTACCCATTTCTTCCTCGAATTATAGGTCCTTTGTATACATACGGTAAGTTTTATAGACCTGACCGCCACAATCTTCAAGTAAAGCCCGCATTCCGCTGTTATCGTCAAGTATCCAGGAAAGTTCTATTTTCTTCATCCCCTTCTGAACAACAGCTTCCTGCGTGTCACTGATCACCCTATACGCAAGCGCTGCGCCTAAAAGGCTGTCATGATATTTGGACAAAATGCCCATCAACGGTATTCTCCCAGATCGCGGAGATTTTACCTTCAAGCGCCACAACAACTTCAGCCAGCCGAAAGGGAGCAGTGCCCCGTTCAAGTCGTGAATGAGCTCGTTGAGATTCGGCAGCAATACGACGAAGGCGGCTGGAGTGTTATTTATATAGGCAATTCTGACAAACTTATCATTGATTAATAGTTTCAAATCTTTGGCTAAATGCTTAAATTCCTTGACCGTGAAGGGGAGAAAACCCCAATTTTGCGCCCAGGCATCATTGAATATGTTGAAAATAATGTGCATATCCTCATCGAAATTTGCTGTATTCAGCGTCCTGGTCGTAATGCGGCTTTGGGTCTTTTTGATTATTCTTTTCCTGGATGCTGAGGGCTCAGCATCCGCATTTATCATGTATGCCAGTAAATCTTTTACCTTATCATAGCCACACTGCTCTACACGTTCACCGTAATAGGGACGAGCGTGTCCCATCATCATCGACGGCGGCGTGTCAAAGCCATCGATCAACAAACCGCATTCCTGGTTAATAGACAAGTTAAACGGTCCCCATGCCCGCTTCATCCCCTGGTTACGTAGCCACGACTCAGCTGTGCCTAGAAGTGCCTGAAAGGTTTCAACGGTATCCTCGGCTTCGAGCATACCCCAGAAGCCAGTATCATCCTGATAACGTTGCAGATGCAGCTGATCTACCTGAGCACTGATTCGTCCAACTGTTGTTCCGTTCCGCACAGCAATCCACAACTTACATGTCGCGTGCTCAAAATAGGGATTTTTAGGGGAAAGGTGCATGGTCCGCTCAAGCTTTAGCGGTGCTATCCACATGGGGTCATCCCTGTACAGGGACCATGGCAGGTCGATAAAAGCTTTACGATCGGGACGGATCTGAACCTCGATGATTTGCAAGATACTTTCTGAGGCCACGATACCATCCTTATATAATAATTATCTGAAGTTTCCTGTAAAAAAGCATAGTTCAAATCCCGATGTCTTCAAGTTATCAAGAGCAACAACGTTTTGACGAAAGATATTTTGGGCCTTTGCAATGGCAATGAGCGAATCGATTGGAAATCCTGATCCAATGCTGCCTCTGCTATAATTCTTCGTACATCAGAAAATGCAAATCCGGTTCGATCGCGGATCTTATATTTGCGATCAGGTGCACATTGCAATCAAGCTGCATACATCCAAGTCAATGTTGTTGCCATCATACAAAAATTGAGATGATTAAGCATAGCATTTCTTGTTTGTGATTTTAAACTACCAATCTCTTGCTTAATGTATATCTGATCAGTATCGATGCAATACAGTGAAGCCAGCTCAGATGACGAGCGGCACTTTGCCCATAAAAAGTAGTTGCTTTTCAAAAGATAAGAGGCTTCGTAAGATTTAAGAATTATTTACCTTCCCGGTGAACGTAACTCCTGGATAAAAGATCGAATACTGAGCAGCAAAGCGACGACTGTCAAAGCAGCGGCGGTATAAAAAGCGTCGTGCAGACCAGCCACCTGAGCTTCAAACGTTGCCAGTGTAGCACCGCCTTTGGTCCCAGCTCCGGCATGATAAAGAGTACGACCGGCCCAAATGGCGCCGAGTAACGCAACTCCAATGGTTTGTCCCAGGGTGCGCGACTGGGCCATCATACCGGAAACGATGCCCAGCTGATGACGAGGAGCGGTACCCATGATGGCGCTGTTGTTAGGCGACATGAAGATGCCTATGCCGGCACCCACCGCAAATATTCGCACAGCGTAGCCGAATACTGCGGTATGCTGGTCCAGGGTACTGGCGGCCAGAAAACCGATAAGCAACGCCAGCAGGCCGATCATGGTGATTTTTCGACTGCCGACACGGTCTGACAACAGACCCGCAATGGGCGATGTGATGCCCAGCATCACCGGAATGACACCCATGAGCAGGCCCACCTTCATTGAGGAAAACATGAGAATGTTTTCCAGATAAAACGGCAGCAGTATCACACTGCCACCCAGGCCAACAAAAGCTATAAAACTGGTAAAGAGATTGACACTGAAAATGGTGTTGCAGAACAGTTTCGGATCAACCATGGGCTGGCCCACTTTTTTTTCGACAAATACAAAAAGCACCAAAAAGAACAGCGATGAACCAAAGAGCCAGTAGACAAATGGCTGAAAAAATCCCTGCTGTTGCCCATGCGTCAAGCCTAGTAACAGAAAAAGGATACTTAAACAGAGTAACAGAGCCCCCAAAACATCAAATTGCTGCCTGCCCCGGGGTTTGAAATTGGGCAGATTACGTCGCACCATGATGGTGCCGATGATACCCACCGGAAGATTGACGTAGAAAATCCACCGCCAGGAAAGCACGCTAAGGATCACTCCTCCGAGAGCCGGCCCCAGCACAATTCCCAGAGAAACGATGGAGCCTATAATACCCATGGCCTTACCGCGTTCCTCCGGGGGAAATGATTCGGTGATGATGGCAGCCCCCAGTGCCATGGTCATGGCAGCACCAATGGCCTGCAGAACGCGAAAGCCAATCAGCCATTCCACCGTCGGCGACAATCCACAGAGGGCGGATCCCAAGGTAAAGATAATAAATCCTGCCATATAAATAGACTTTTTGCCGACCATATCGGCCAGCCGTCCGATACCGGCCATGGTGCAGGTGATCGTAAGCAGGTAGGCCAGCACCACCCATTGCACTACAGCGAACTCTGTATGCAGCTCACGTACCAGTGTGGGCAAGGATACATTGATGATACTGCCATCCACTGTAGCCAGAAAAACACCGGTACCCACAGCGATCATGGCATGCCACTTGCGAGTGTAGTCCGCAGTTTCACTATGAGGTGCATTTTCAGTAATCATCAATTTTTATTGTTGCTACTGGGCTTGCAATAACCGGGATTTCTATTTCAATATGAGGGGCATGAACAGGAGCCGTAGAATAGGCGCTTACAGACGGTTCTACGAGAAGGATGAGGTGAGCATTCTGCACTCGCCTCACTCTACTCGACCCTGAATATGTAATGCATTCTAATAAATTGACTGTTCCGATTTGGCATCGAATATATGCAGGTGTTTCAGGTCAAAAGTCATATGTAACTGCTCTCCGGGGGAGAAAAGACGGCGCCCTTCTGAGCGAGCAATCAAGTTTGCTCCCTGGATGTTCAGGTGCAGATTCGTTTCATTACCCAGGGGTTCGACAATCTTCACAATGCCATCTGCCGAAAAGGCGAACTCCTTATCTCTCTTATCATGCTCATGGGCAATGAATATATCTTCTGTTCGGAGCCCCATAATAACCTTTTGTCCATCAACGAGGTGTGTTGTGTCTCTTTTGGGAATTGGAACTTCCAATTGATCGCCCAGCTTGAGTTTTTGCATATCCCCGTCATTAACTATACTTGCCGGGTGTAGATTCATAGGTGGAGAACCAATGAAGCTGGCAACAAATGCATTTGCCGGGTTCTGGAATACTTCTATTGGATTATCAACCTGTTCGATGCGGCCATCCCGCATAACCACGATCCTATCAGCAAGGGTCATGGCCTCCACCTGATCATGGGTCACATAAATTATGGTGTTTTGCACTTGATGATGCAGAAGTTTAATTTCCAGACGCATCTGGGTGCGCAACTTCGCGTCAAGATTTGAGAGTGGCTCATCAAAGAGATAAACAGCAGGACGACGTACAATGGCACGCCCCATAGCCACACGCTGCCGTTGTCCTCCAGATAACTCATGAGGTTTACGGAAGAGCAAGTCGTTGAGTTCAAGAATCTTTGCAGTCTCTTTGACCCTTGTATCAATCTCGTCTTTAGGCATTTTTCTGAGAGTGAGTCCAAAGGACATATTTTTATAAACATTCATATGAGGATAGAGCGCGTAATTCTGGAAGACCATTGCTGCATCACGATCTTTTGGCGCAACCTCGTTGACGACCCGGTCGGCAATTTGAATTGTCCCGGCACTGACATCTTCGAGTCCGGCAATCATTCTTAAAACCGTCGATTTACCACATCCAGATGGACCGACGAGAACCACAAATTCTTTATCAATAACATTCAGGTTAATCCCGTGGACTACTTCCAGCTTGCCGAATTTTTTGACAAGATCTTTTAAAATCACATTGGCCATGAACAAACACTCCAGGTAGAAACGTAGTAATCGTTCACCAGCACCGAATCTGTTTTGTCTTCGGCCCGTTAAGAGTGACACGCGTACAGCTTAAAGGCCTTATCCTCGCATCTCCTGCACTGGTAAACGCTTACAGTTCGCAGGTTATTCAGGATTTTGCGGTTTTCCGGTGAACAGTTACGAAACGTAGTAATATAAAATAGTATTGAGCCACTGGTTTCAAGGATTGCACAGGATAAATGACGACTGTTATTTAATCTAGTTTTTTCTTTATAAGAATGCCTATGAAATACGTGCTAGGAAAAAACAGAACTCTCTTACAGCGTAAAAACCTCACCCCCGCACCTCCGGCACTGGTAAATGTATGCAACACTGAATGTATCCGGGCTTACATTGTTTTCAGGTAAACATTGCTTTGTTTGTACCATATCATAAACAAACCTTCATGATTTCATAAAGGATTAATCTAAGGTTCAAATGAAACAAGATTTTTTTTCTACTAGTGATTGACGAATCAATGTTATTAGTCTTTACTGGGAAAATTTGAGTACTGAATCGTGTCCATCAAATATCTTGCACCATCACAAAATTCACTGCAAAATCAGAGGTGTGATTGTCAACATCCTAAAACCCACTACAGGAGGAAAACATGTACAAAATCAAATGTTTCTGGCTCGTCATGGCAGTAGGTTTGCTGTTCTTTTTTGCTGAATCGGCTTGGGCAGCGCCAACTGAAATCAATTGGTGGCACGCAATGCGTGGTGAGCGTGGTGAGGTTGTCCAGACTATCGTTGATGGCTTTAATAATTCTCAGTCCGAATACAAGGTCATACCGACCTACAAAGGCGATTACGACGAAGTCGTTAATGCAGGCGTTGCTGCAGTCCGTGCAGGAAAACAACCGCATATTCTCCAGGCATTTGAGGTTGGTACGCAGACCATGATGCTCTCGGGAGCAATCTATCCAATCTACAAGTTGATGGAGGATAAGGGCTATAAAATCGACTGGTCCCAGTATCTTCAGCCGGTTCTTTCCTACTATATGAATGCCGACGGTAACCTGATGTCGATGCCTTTTAATTCGTCGACTCCAGTAATGTATTACAATGTCGACCTCTTTAAAAAGGCCGGGATTCCGCTGTTGTCAAAAGACACGCCGATAACTTGGGATGAAATGGGAGAGATTACCGGCAAACTTGTCAAATCCGGCGTGGAAGGTGGAATGGTCACAGCCTGGCAGTCCTGGACCCAGGTAGAAAATTATTGTGCTATTCAGAATATTCCTTTTGCCAGCAAAGCAAACGGTTATGAAGGTCTCGACACTGAATTGATGATCAACAACGATAAGGTCGTCAATCACATTGCCCGGCTGAAAAGTTGGATGAAGGATAAACGTTTTTTCTACGGTGGACAAAAATTCCAGGGGCCTAAATCTGAATTTATCGCCCAGAATGTCGGTATTTACATCGATTCGCTCAGTGCTATTGCCAAGCTGCAAGCTGCAGCAAAGTTTAACTGGGATGTTGCTCCGTTACCAGTTGAATCCTGGATGAAAGAACCACAAAACAGTATTATAGGCGGAGCCTCCCTGTGGGTTTTCAAGGGTCTGCCCAAAAAAGATTATGCAGGTGTAGCGGCATTTATGAATTACCTGGCAGGCAACGGACCACAGACCCTGTGGCATAAGGCAACAGGTTATCTCCCTATTACTTTGGCCGCCTATGAGCAACTCAAAGCCGAAGGTTACTATAAAGAAAATCCTTATCAGGAAGTTGGTATTAAGCAGTTGACCCGACGACAGCCGACCAAGATTTCCCGTGGTTTGCGTCTTGGTTATTTTGTCCAGATTCGCAATATCATCAATGAAGAGCTTGAGTTGGTCTGGAATGACTCGAAGACCCCACAGCAAGCAATGGACAGTGCTGTTGCCAGAAGCAATATTAAGCTTCGTGAGTTTGAAAGAACCTATAAGTAACTGTCGTTTTCTGACGTTTTGTAAAGAGAGAGCCTGGAGCATCCCTGGTATAGGGATGCTCCTCTATACGTGCATTGGTGGTCTTATTCCGATATGATAAAAAAACGTTCCTACTTTAAGACGCGATCTTTACCATACCTCTTGATTTTACCTCAAATCTTGGTCACGGTAACTTTCTTTTACTGGCCGGCTGTGCAAGGCGTCATCTCTTCTTTTCAGCTGAGTGATCCTTTCGGGTTTCGAACCCAATTTGTCTGGTTTGATAATTTTATCGCGCTGTTTATCGATCCCCTCTATCTGAAATCAATTCTCACGACTCTCGTTTTTAGTGGCTCAGTGGCGTTTGTCTCTATTGTCTGCGGGCTGTTTCTGGCAACTATGGCCAACAGGGCGTTGCGCTTCACCTCACTGACCCGCACGCTCCTTATCTGGCCCTACGCAATAGCCCCGGCTATCTCAGGTATTCTGTGGTTGTTTCTGCTGCATCCTTCTTACGGGGTGGTGGCTATTTTTATGGAAGATTGGCTGGGGATCGACTGGAACCCTCTTTTGAACAGCTCGAATGCTATGTTGATGATTGTTATGGCGAGCGCCTGGAAAAATATCAGTTATAATTTTGTTTTTTTCCTTGCCGGACTTCAGGCTATTCCTCATTCACTGATTGAAGCTGCGGCAATGGATGGTGCCAGCCCGTTTCGACGCTTCTGGGCTATCACTTTTCCACTGCTCTCCCCTACCATGTTTTTTGTCACCGTGATGACGATTATTTTTTCATTCTTCGAGTCTTTCGGTATCATCCACGCGGTAACCCAGGGTGGCCCAGGTGGTTCCACCAATATACTTGTGTATAAGGTGTACCAGGATGGTTTTATTGGTTTGAATATTGGATCTTCATCTGCCCAATCCGTCGTTTTGATGGGGTTGATTATCCTGATCACAGTTTTGCAGTTCAAATATGTAGAACGTAAAGTTCAGTATACAGGGTAACGCTTATGATGGTTGAAAGAACACCGAAACTTGATTTATTTACCTATGTTGCTTTGACATTAGGGGTTATTGCTGTAGGATTTCCGATCATTTATGCGATCATTGCAGCGACGCTGACACTCGACGATGTGTCTCGTGTCCCGATGTCGATGGTTCCCGGTGACCAGCTATTGAACAATATCAGCGCAGCCTGGTCAAAAGGAGATCTGGGCACACAATTGTTCAACTCCTTTGTTATGGCAAGCGGGATCACCATCGGCAAGATTGTTGTGTCGCTCTTTGGCGCTTTTTCGATTGTCTATTTCGATTATAGATTTCGCAGCGTAGCTTTTATCGCAGTCTTTTGCACTCTGATGTTACCCATTGAAGTGCGTATCATGCCGACCTATGAGATGGCCGCAAATATTTTCGGACCAATGCAGTCAGTCTGGGATGCCCTGGGACTGAACGGTCTCGTCAGCTGGTTCGCCGGTCATGATATCGAGGTGACGCTTGAATTTAGCCTGCTGGACAGCTATGCCGGCCTGATTCTTCCCCTCACTGCTTCTGCGACCTGTACCTTTTTATTCCGCCAGTTTTTCCTCACCATTCCAGAAGAACTTTGTGAAGCAGCCAAAATGGATGGTGCCTCGCCAATGACTTTCTTCTGGAAAATTCTGCTCCCTTTATCCAAAACAAATATTGCAGCCTTGGTGGTAATTGAGTTCGTCTATGGCTGGAATCAGTACCTCTGGCCGCTGCTGATTACCACCAATCCTAAGATGACGACCGCTGTTATCGGCCTGCAGCATCTGTTGCCGTCTCCAGAAGATCCACCCGAATGGCATATTGCGATGGCTGGCGCATTGATCGTTATGCTGCCGCCGGTTCTGGTGGTGTTGTTTATGCAGCGCTGGTTTGTCAAAGGTCTTGTTGATAAGGAAAAATAAAATATGGCTACAGAGCTCTGCCAGCATCCCGCAATTTTAAATCCGATTACCGGTCTTGAGGGGTGTACCTGCGGGAATACACACCCTACTCCACATGTCACACTCTATTCGGGAACTGATGCCTGTACAGTCATGGCCAAGGATTGCCAGACCCTCTACGGTAATCGTCCGGTTTTATTGATCAGTGATCCGGAGACACATGCTGTTGCGGGGAAAGAGTTGCGCCTGGAACTGGAGAAAAACACGATCACATTGGAACACTATTTCCTGGAAAGCAATCCGGTAGCAACTGATGATCTGGTAGAAAAAATCCAGAGGGCCAGCCAGGAAAAAGCGTTAATTATAAGTGTCGGTTCCGGCACTATCAACGATCTGGGCAAATATGCTGCTGACCGGAATAATATCGATTTCTGGAGCATGCCGACGGCACCGTCAATGAACGGCTATACTTCCGGTATAGCCGCGATCAAGATCAAAGGAGTGAAAAGAACCCTGCCGGCCAATCCGCCACAAAGGATTTATGTACTGCCCACGGTGGTAGCCCAGGCACCGCTCAAGTTGCGTCAGGCTGGATTTTGTGACGTATTGGCAAAGGTAGTTTCCGATATCGACTGGCAATGCGAATCGTTGCTTGTCAGCAAGAGTTATTGTGGTCTACCCGCGTCAATGATGGCATCGGTTGAAAAAAGCTATTCTGCATATCCGGAAGAAATTGGCCGCGGTGACAAAGCGGCAGTGATGGGCTTGTTCAATGGACTCCTGCTATCCGGAGTCGCCATGAGCCTGGCCGGATCGAGTGCGCCGGCGTCCGGCGGGGAACATCTGGTGTCGCACTTTTGGGATATGCGCGAACCGATCACTAGGAGAGAACCCGAGTTACACGGTCTGCAGGTGGGAGTCGGAATTATCCTGTCAACAGCCTGCTATAGGCTCTTAGCTCAGCTGAAAAAATCTGATCTGAGACAACAGGCGGAACAAATTTTTACAGCAACGGCTGCCAGGATCCCCGAGATTTGGGGCCCCTATTCAGCCGAAGTTGCCAAACAGTTCAATAGCAAGAGAGCGACCTTGCTGCAATTTGATACTCTTTTGCCACAACACTGGGAAGACCTGCAACCACTCTTCAAAAAAGTTCGTCCCCCGGAATATTTCGTTGACCTTTTTGCTCGAACGGGGGCACCTTTTAATCTCGAAGCCTTTAGATTATCAAAAGAAGAATTTTTACTGGCTGCAATACATGGTCGTGCTATACGTGACCGTATTACTGTTCTCGATCTTGCAGCCCATGCAGGAGTTCTTGAAATGGCAGCTGCGGATACCCTGCAATTGTTGCGTTAAATTACAACAGCAGGTGTCCGAGACAAAAAGCCAGACTGCTCCCGGTTGTTTCCTGCCTTGTTCCTTCTCTTCATCACTTTCCATTGATGCAACCTGATCCCGGAGCATTACAGGGTATACATTTCTATTTTTCAGGGAATTTTTTCTCGTGTAGTCTCTAGCAAGCATCTTTTGTGTGGAGCAACATTTTTTGTTAAATGCGGTGCCGCCAAATATTTCGCTTTTCTTTATCGCCACAAGCCTTATAGTCGACCCGAAAGTTGGATAACGTTTTGAGCATATTTGGAAATTATAGTGGTACCATTAAGCGTTAAAAACTTGAGAGCGCGGCATAATGCTGCGGAGACAACCATAGTACATGCAACAGGAGAAGTTATGCATTTGACTAACCACAGTGTGCAGAGATGGCTTGTTCGGATCACTGAATTAAGTACTCTTTTCTATCATGCGGTTCTTGCTATCCCACATATGTTTCAGGGTTCCCTTTTTGTGTATCATGCAAACGGGAAATTACGCCGTTTCTGGTTGGTGCATTTTCGTAAAAAATATGTCTCTCAACAACTTTCTGTCCGCCAGGGTGCCTGTCGCCAATGCGGTGTATGCTGCAACCTGCTGTTCATCTGTCCCATGTTGACAACACAGGGCAATTGCGTTGTTTATGGCACCTGCAGACCGCAAGCCTGTAAGGCCTTTCCTATAGATCAGCGGGATATTGAAGAGGTGCAACACTGCAGAAGTCAATGTGGCTTTCGTTTCGGTGGAGAAGTTTCAGACAAAGATTAAAAGACAGGATGTTTTTGACATGGTGCATCAGTGTGTCATGTGATTGGCAGCCACCGAAATCGTTTTTTGATGCAAAGCGACGCTTTTTACTACGGCCAGACCAAGTCCAGAGCCGCCAAAGGTTGCAGAAGAAATTATTACCACATCAAGGCGTTACGGCAGCATGACGCACTTGCAGCTTGATAGGCTCCACGACGCCGACCTGCCGGGCGAAATTTTTCAGGCCCTGCACGAGTGGCCAGGTGATTGTCTGGCCTTTTGGAATAATAAGCGAGCCGTTTTTGGCCAGGATATCCTCGACCGGAATCATCCCGGTGACGATTTCCTGCACATGCAGAACAACGATCTGGAACTGTTCTTCTACTTTGATACCGGCCAGAGCATCTATGATTTCCCGATTGTGACGCCCTTTCTGTTTCCGTAACCATGTCAGGGCTTCACCTTGAGTGGCTCCCTGAAACAACTGCAGGTCAAAATCAATAACAGCTTTCAGGATCTGTGCGCCAGTGATGACTTCCTCTGGGTAATCGTCAAGAATGGCTTCTGTGTAGGCATCATATCGTGTCTGCTGCAAGGCGATCATCTTGGTAACGTTCTCAAGTCTGGGAATTTTTTCAAGCAATTTCGCCCCCACCTCGGGATGTTTTGCATACATCTGCTGTTCTTCTTCACTCATTTCCTGGCCGGCAAAAACCTTGCCCAGCACCTCCGCAGGCAGGGTAACACTACCAATCTGTGACATCAGTGCCGCTATTTCATACTGCCAGGGAGCCGGGAGGCCAAATATTTCGGCAAGGCGCACCACGTAGTTTTTAATACGGGATCCGGAGCTGTAGGCCATGGGATTAGCAATGGCTAGCAATTCGGAGAGTACATTGATGCTTCCCTTCAGGGTTTGCTGGAGGAGTTCTTTTTCGGCGGTCAGCAGGCGATACTGCCGCTGTGCCAGGGCCAGCGAAATAATAAGGGTGGCTGTTGGGCAAGGTTTGGTCAGAAAACGGAAAATTTCACCGGTGTTGACCGCTTCCATGGCAGTTGCTTGATCGGCGTTGCCGGTCAGCATCATCCTCACCGTATCAGGGTAACTATTCTTTACCTCAGCCAGCAGCTGCACACCGTTCATCCCCGGCATACGCATATCTGAAACAATGACAGCAAAAGGCCCCTTTGTTTCGAGCACCCTCAAGGCCTCTTCTCCACCACAGGCAACCTCAAGACTGAACCGCCTGCGCAGTTGTCGCTCCATGGCCTGAAGCACAAGGAGTTCATCGTCAACAAATAATATTTTTTCGGTCATTGATATTTTTTTTTGTGTAAGTTGAAAAGTGAACGGAGCAATACCCTTGCAGTGACCATCTTGATACGAACCTGAGGATGGTCAACCGCGCTGCTGAATGTTTCCCTAGTTACACAGGATGTGTGATGGCTGCAGTTTTGTACATAACTCCAGCCAATGATCAAACCTGCCGCCGAGTCCGGCCTGGTTCAGATACTGTTCATCGATTTCTGGGGCCTTCCCAACGCACTGGTCAGGATTCAGTATGTAGTATATAACATCCGCGGCCTGAACTGCAATAGTAGGACAAAATGAGGCGTTTGGGGATTTATCAAGATGATGATGAAAGGCAATCGCCTCAACCACCGGGGTCGACAACCCCCACACTCCTATCAAATATCCGCCGACATCGCCATGGTCGGCAGAAAACACCTGTTGTTCTGCGTCAACGAGAAGACACTGCCGTTCCCTGGCAATCTCTACCGCCTGAATATACTTATCCTGGACTTTGTTAAAAAGCAGGAGTTTGCCGATATCATGGATTATGCCGGCAATAAAGGAATCGGCAATGGCTTCCTTGCAGTCCGTTTCCGCCATGGCAATTGTTTTGGCAAAGGCAGCCACCCCCACTGAATGTGACCAGAGAGCTTTTATAGAATAGGTTTTATGAACTGCCGGTTTGAGCTCTGAGAAAACACCTGTACAAAGTACCAGGGCTTTTATCGTATCCAGGCCAAGCAGTTTGACCGCGTGGGCCGGACTCCCGACACGGTTGGAAACGCCAAAAAATGCTGAGTTGACCAGTTGCAGCACCTTGGCGCTCATGGCGATATCCTGTTCGATGATGGTGGCGACACTACCAAGGGCATAGTTCGGATCCTTAATTACTTCCAGCAACTGAGCATACAGTGAGGGCAGGCTGGGAAGCGAACCAAGGCTTGACACCAGCGCTCTGAGGTGCTCATTAAACATCAATCCCTGCAGAGCACAGGCTCTGGTCAACACTCGTTTTAGGGTATCTGGGTCAGATGGTTTATGGAGAAACTGATGAACCACTCCCATTGTCTTTAAAATCATATCTACATCGGCCTGGCCGGAGAGCATAACCCTGATAACCTGCGGATATTTTTCCTGCACAGCTGCAAGCAGTGCAGCTCCGTCCATTCCAGGCATTTTCATGTCAGAGACAATCACCTGAATATCTTCTTTTGCCAGAATATCCAGTGCCTGAGCGCCTCCATCTGCAAAATGAAAATCCATATCCTTACGCATGGGCCGCAGCATACGTTTCAGACCGGAAAGTATATTTGGCTCGTCATCCACAAATAAGATTTTTTTGTTAGGCATTTATATTTTCCTTCGCAATGGTCGCGGATCGGTCCTTTATCTCAAAAAGGCGGTATACCATAGCAACCCAGATAATTAAGGCAGTTGGATATACTGCTGAAAAACCTCGATGAAAAACACTTTCTCGTTTTTATATGGTTTTTTGAACTTGCTTGTCAATTGGCAAACTGATGATAAAAGTCGTGCCTTTTCCCAGCTCACTTTCGACTTCGATCGTGCCACCATGCTTATCCACTATCGTGGAGTAAACAATAGCGAGTCCTTGGCCGGTACCCTGGCCCACTTCCTTGGTGGTGAAGAATGGTTCAAATATTTTGGTAAGTATGGCTTCAGGTATCCCCATACCGTTGTCACGAACACGAACTACCACGTACTCACCTTCCACCTGAGTGCTTATCTGTATGAGCCCCTTTTCCAGTGATCCAGCTTTGGCTAAATACTGTACGGTATGAGCAGCATTGACTATAAGATTGAGGAACGCCTGATTGATCTCTCCCGCGAGACACGGTATCAGAGGAAGCTCAGGATCGAGGTCCAGTCGCAGCTCTGCGTGGTATTTCCACTCATGTCGGCAAACCGTCGCAGTGTTCTCAATCGCTCTATTGAGGTCTGTCGGTGATTTTTCGTTGCTGCCAGGATGAGAGAACTCTTTCATTGCGCGTACGATATTGGCAATCCTGTCTATACCCTCAAGAGATTGGTTGATTGCCTGGGGTATTTCCGTTCTGAGGTAGTCCAGGTCAATTTCGTCAGCAATTGCTTTTGCCTCCTTGACGAGGTCGGTGGCATCCTCGCCTGTCGCGACAATCTCGATTACCCGCTCATACACCCTCATCAATTTCTCAAGATCCGCCATGGATTCCAGGATAAATCGCCCATTGTCGCCAACAAACTGGATCGGTGTATTGATTTCATGGGCAACACCCGCTGCAAGCCGACCAACCGACTGCATTTTCTCTGCCTGCAGCAACTGCATCTGAGCATATTGGAGCGCATGGTAGGTTTGTTCCAATTCTTTATGATTCTCACTGATTTCCTGCAGAGCAGATTTGAGCTTTTCTTGCTGGGTTTCAAGAATGGTATTACCGGACTCCAGTTGTTCCATCGTCTGATGCAACTCCAAGGTCCTTGCCCGGACCTCCTCTTCCAGAGAGCTGGAGAGGCGTTGTTCGACGAGAATGCGTTGGTGCTTTTCGTGGTTAATTCGCTCGCCCAGGGCTATCGACAGTAAGACAACCTCAAGTACTCCGCCTATCTGCATGATATTTTCAGTCCAGAATGTTCGTGGTACCAGGCCAAACTTGTTAATCGATGTCAAAACAAAAGAAAACAGCAGCGTCGACCAGGCCACGGTAAAAATCCGTGCGGGCAGATGGCCAATCAACCAAAGTTTGACTCCGGCAATCATAATCAGCAACGAACTGGACATAGCGAAGGCAAGCATCACCTTAACCATCAGCGCACTTTGCAACGAAAAGGCAAGCGCGGCAGCCGGTATCGACACAAAGCCAATCCCACGCAAGATACGCGAAATAGGAGGATTGCTGGCAGGTAGTTGCAAAAAAGAATCGGCAAATAGATTTGCAAAAAAAATAGAAATGAATCCAAAAACAAGCAATGAATGGTTCTGCCACCAGACTGTATCACTGACAAATTGCTGGAAAAAACCTTGATAGACACTCTGAAAGCAAAAGTAGCTGATGGTAAAGAAAACATATAAAAAATATGGCCACTCACGTAAGGTTAAAAACAGGAAGGCGTTGTACACCATCATGGCCATAATGATACCGAAATACGCTCCCTGTACAAGAAGTGCTCGCTGATTGTGGATAAAATAGCCGGTCGAGGTGAAAAGCTTGAGCGGCACCTGAATAGCGCTTTCGGTCTGGACACGGAGATAGAAGCGCAAGTCTTCTTTCTCTCTGTACGGTAGACGAAAAAGAAAATTACGATGATTCTCAGGTCGCTGGGCAAAGGAGATACTGTCGCCGGTATGCACATTATAGACAACTGTACGGCCAGCAACTCCAAACAGCGTGAGTGAATCCAGCAATGGATAATTGACCTCAAGTATAGCCTTGTCATTCAAGGATTGGGATTTGCACATGTCGAACTTCAGCCAGAAAGCAGAACTACTGAAACCAAAACTCGGAACCGCAGTTCCCAGGGGCGACCATGCATCGGCGCGACTTTCCAGAATATCCTGTAGTGATTGACTGGCACTGGGATCCTCATAATAACTTACGGCACCCTCCAGATTATAGGTCGACTGTCCCTCAACCAGGCTGACACAGTCTCGGCTGGCTACAGCACCCGCCACCGAGTAAAAAAAGAGTGCCGGGACAAGGATAGCAAACGAGAAGAGCAATAAAGATCGCTTTCGCGTCCAAAGGCGGAGACGACAGAATTTTCCCATTAATAGATAGCTAGAGTTGCAATTCGTCATCCGTTCTTCTTATTTTTCCTTGCGGGCATTCTGTTGGTTTCTATGCTAAAAAACATCATACTTTTGGCGATCGGCATCATTGTTTTTTTGTGAGGTTGCACTTTTTCCCGCAAATCAAATTGGCCAAAACTGATCAGACATTACTTTCATCCATAAACTGAATACGAATTTCTTTAAACACAGCCAAGGACTCTTCAAAGCTGGCAAAAACCGTTGGATCAAACTGCAAGCCGTTGCTTTCGCGCATAATCGCCAGCGCTTTTTCCTCAGGGAACCCGATCTTGTAGGGCCGAGTAGCCAAAAGTGCATCATATACGTCGGCAACGGCTACTATTCGTGACTCCAGAGGTATATCATCTCCTGCGATGCCAAAAGGATAACCGTTGCCGTCCCAATGCTCATGGTGGGTGCTGGCAATGGTTGCAGCCATTTTCAGCAATGGATTTTCACTTTTGACAGACAGTGGCTGCACAAATCGATCTTCATACGGCTGGAAAATGCCCGAATGCATCGAATCCTGTTGGAGAATATCTGCACCGATAGAACAATGTTTCTGCATTACTGCCCACTCCGTGGGTGTCAGTTTCCCCCTCTTTAGTAAAATGTTGTCCGGAATTCCTATTTTCCCAATGTCGTGCAAGGGACTGGTGAGAAAAATCATCTCGGCAAACCTACGCTCCATACACATCTTTTCTGCGAGAGCCTTGCAGTAATATGCAACCCTGACAACATGATTGCCGGTATCTGTGTCCCGATATTCCGCAGCCTTACCCAAGCGCCAGATAAGGTCGAGGCGGGAGGCTTCAAGCTCTTCGGTCCTTTCTTTGACTTTCTGTTCGAGGAGTGAATTTTGCGTCTTGATCTGGTCCTGATAAGACTTCAGACGTAGCAGGCTATTAATAGACGCCACCAGATCTTCTTTGTCCGCAGGTTTATTGAGGAGATCAGTAGCCCCCAGATCAAGAGCACGCCGTTTGAGGCCGACCTCATACTTTCCCGTCAACATAAGGATAGGGAGATCTGCATAGCGTTTCGTATCACGTATGTAGGCGAGGAGATAAAAACCATCTTTACCGGGCATGGAAACATCGGAGATTACCGCATCAAATGCAGTCGTATGCAGCAACGCCAACGCTTCATCCACACTCCCGGCAAATCGCATTTCCCACGCCTGGCGCTGATCCCGAAGCGTACGGCGTAGTGCATCAAGTGCATTCGATTCATCATCTACAAACAAAACATGTTTTTTCATTATTTAAAGCTCTTGCAAAGATTCCGGCGGTATGGGAAGTCGAATAATAAACGTTGTCCCTTTCCCTGTTTCCGTTTCGAAGTCGACGGTGCCGCCGTGTTTTTCAACGATCACGGTATGGGAAATGGACAGTCCCTGCCCGCTGCCTTTACCCACCTCCTTGGTGGTGAAAAAGGGATCAAATATTCGCGATCGGTTTGGAACGGGTATTCCTGTTCCCGTATCGGCAATTCGGATCTCCACCCCGTCCCCCTTCTGTTTTGTAGTGATGGTGATACGGCCCAGTTCGTCTGCATTTTCCGCCGTCGAATCACCAATGGCATGGGCAGCGTTAATAATCATATTCAGGATCACCTGATTAAACTCACCCGGCAGGCAGGGCACCATGGGCAGGTTCGGGTCCAATTCAGTGACCATTTCGGCCACATACTTCCACTCGTTTTTAGCTACTATGATGGTGTTTTCTATGGCCCTGTTGATTTCTATCGGGGTTTTCTCTGCTGTGCCCGGATGGGCAAACTCCTTCATGGATCGAACTATTCGGGCTATGTTCTCGATCCCTTCCAGGTTCTGGCTGATGGCAGTGGGGATTTCTTTCTGAAGGTAGCTTAAGTCAATATCCTCGGCGGTGGTTTCAATGTCCCGTATCAGCTCAGCGGACATACCGCTCTCCTTCGCACCATCTACAACGACTTGATACTTCATCATAAGTTGATTAAGATCGTTGAATGACTCTTGCAGAAAACGTGTATTGTCGCCAATAAATTGCGTAGGTGTATTGATCTCATGGGCAATACCCGCGGCCAGTTGACCAATGGACTCAAGCTTTCTGGCTTCCGCCAGCTGTCTTTGCATTATGACTTCGCTGGTAACATCACGTTTTACTGCTACAAAATTGATGATTGAACCGGATCGGTCCCGGACCGCTGAAATTGTAGCCTCTTCCTCAAAAAGCTCCCCATTTTTTTTCCGGTTGATGAGGCGTCCTTTCCACACCCTCCCTGCACGAATCGTATCCCACATGGCCTTATAAAATGCATTGTCGTGTTTACCGCTTTTAAGAAATCGTGGATTCGTCCCTATAACAGATTCAGTGGAAAACCCGGTAATACGCGCAAATGCAGGATTTGCGTACTGAATTTCTCCTTCAGGATTCGTTATAACAATAGTTTCGTCAGACTGTTCGATGGCAGTGGCCAATCGTGCATGTTGTTCCTCTGCCTGCTTCCGTTCGGTGATATCAATAAGGCTTACTACCAGATATCTTCGATTGTT
>CBDTUM010000010.1:0-53272 GCA_965363495.1 uncultured Desulfopila sp. | reverse complement strand
GCCGGGCTTTTTTCAGCTTTCTGCCCTTTCACTGAGGGGTAAAGCAATGGCTGTCTGTGCTCTTTTGTTGGGCGTCTGTTAAAGGAGGCGACAGTGCCATTCTCAAGCACGCCCTGCCACTTTCAAAATTGAATTTTCTCCGCCAAAATCATCTTTTTCTCGAGCAAGTTGCGTTGGATCGGCAATCCGTCTGGAACCGTCAAGGATATAGGCAAACCGGTGTTCACCGGAAGGGAGCTGGAGGCCCAGCTCCCAGTACCCGGAAGTTCCGATTTGCTTCATCGCTACACGCTGCCATCCAGTAAAAGTACCAGTCAGTTCGACTTGGCTCGCTGTCGGTTCAAAGATCACAAACCTTTCAAAAGTGGCCAATTTGTCAGTCGGAACTGTTGCTTGGAAGAACAGGAACAACATTGCTAAAGCAAATCCAGCACCAGCATATGTGAGCGGGCGGAAGAACTTCTCTAACCATTTTTTTCGATCCGGGCGAATTCGATTTTCTACTTGAATCAACACCTTCTCCGGAATGTTTCGCAGCAGCTGTTCCTGCAACAAGAGAGCGACGGTCTCCTGAAAAAACTCCTCTTCAGAATGAATTTTCTCGACAAATTGAACCTTTTCTTCGAGGTCAAGTTCGTTATCGATATACATACTGCCAAGATAGTCCATCATTTACCTCCATAACTCAAAATTTCTTTGAGTCTGATCCGAGCACGGTGCACTCTCACCTTCACGTTTGACTCACTGATGTTCAAAATTCTACCGATTTCCAAATAGGATAGATCTGCTCCGGAGAGGAGAGAAATGAGTTCACGGTCAATGATCGGCAGCTCTTGGATTGCCGCCAGTATCCTGTCAAATGCCTGCCGATCATCAAGTCGTTGCTCAGGACTACTCTTTCTTGGGTCTATATAACTATCAGGATTAAAAGTATCGTTTTTGGGCTTCCGAAACGTATCCATTGCTGCATTCCTGGCGATGGTGTACAACAATGACCGACTGCTTTCAGCAATTTTACTGTAACGCTGCAGATAGCGGGTAAAGCTCTCCTGCACCAAATCACAAGACAGACTATAATCGCCAGTCATTCTGAGCAGGTAATGAAAGAGACCATCTTTACTGCTTCTATAAAAAGCTTCGTAATTTTTCATATCAGATTGATGAGAGGCATTCGCTGATTCACAAAGTGTAAGGCTATGAGAACAGTAACCCGATAAATCTGCCGCTACCCTTTGCCGCCGCCGTTACCACCACCATTACCACCTGAACCGTTACCACCTGAGCCATTACCACCACCTGAACCATTGCCACCCGAGCCATTTCCTCCTGAGCCGTTACCGCCTGAGCCATTTCCTCCTGAGCCATTTCCTCCTGAGCCATTTCCTCCTGAGCCATTTCCACCTGAGCCATTTCCTCCTGAGCCATTTCCACCTGAGCCATTTCCACCTGCGCCGCTGCCTGTTCCTAAGGAACGAGCATACTGGGAAGCCAATTGCTTAGCTGGAGTGTTCTGGGCTTGATCGGTAAATCGATTCCGCAGTTGTTCCATATTTTGCGCGGTGTACCGATGCTTTAAGGCCTGGCGAACTGTATCTGACGTATCTGCAGGAGTCGCACCCAACCGCATCATTGAACGGACTGTCAGCATAGTCTGAAGAGATAAGCCATCTGCCTGGTTTCTTGTCTGCTGGCGAGTCTGGAGCCTTAAACTGTCCATGACCAAGTCTATGTCTTGGTCAGCCATTCCTGCGGCCAGGCTGCCGGCAATGGCTTCTGCCATGATTCCAGTGTTTTTTCTGTTATCAGACAGTGAGTTGGCGAGCCGATAGGCGTAACCATAACGATTGCGTACCGTCTCCATGGCGGCAAGCACCTCTTCTTGCGGAACCTGTTTGGCCATTCCTTCCATGGCCTTATTCATAACTGGGGCAGTCGGCAGACCCTCCTCGGCAGCATTAAGTACTGTCTGCTTGGCACGAAGAATGTTTTGCTCGTCATAGGTATTCTGATGCATCAGACTAAACATTCTTTCAGCCTGCTCCTCAGATACCCCCCTGGCGCTCATTTCCTGACTGAGCTGATTGACGTTTTGCTGCTGCTGAAGCGACAGAGCCTGAGGTTCGGCAGCAAGGGCCCATGTTGACATGACCCAAAATGCAATGATAAATAAACGAATAGTTTTCATAGGCACCTCCCTATGTTGAATTTGATTTACCTGTATAACGTCTTAAACATAGAAAGGTTACAACTTCGGCTCGAAAATACAATTTTCCTTACCAAAATCGTCTTTTTCCTTCAGGGAGCAGGGGGGAAGAAAGGTTTCACTATCAACCCTATAGAAATACTGGAAGGGTTCGTGAGCGGGCAAAGTCAGCCTCCAGACACCATTCTGTTGCCTGAGCGTCTGGCCTTGGTAGCCATTTAGCGAACAAAACAACGAGACATCTTTGGCCAGCGGCTTCAAGAGATACAAAGTTACTTCTTGGTTATTTATTTTATAAAAATGAGTCGAACAGGAAGAAAGAACCGCGCAAGAAACCATTAACCCTAAAATTATCATTTTCACAGTAACACCTCTATTGGCAGAATCAAGTTGGACATGGGATATATGCTGGCCACAGCTCAATGCAGCGGTTTACCAATTTGACCAGTATGACCCATACGCTACCATCGTGAATGGTCGAAAGGAAAAGTAACCACACTATAATCGTTGACTCTAGTGGTTGCAGTGTAATTTAATAATAGTTTTATTGCACAATACAGAGTGGACGAAACAGCAACGCCCGCTCTGTATTTTTGTTCATTATGGATTCAATAGCTTATCGTGCCTCCTACGGCACGATCGTCAGGCTAGAACCGCGCACCATATTAGTTCTAACGCAGGTCGGGAATCTGGTAGGTATGGACAAAATTAATAACACTCAGGTCGTCATCTGCCTGCTGGGTAAAGCCCAGGATATTGTCTCTGGCGACCTCCCCGCTGGGGGCTCCAGATATATTCCTTTCAATGGTATCGAAGATTGTTTTGTTATCCATCTCAGCTTCGAGGATTTTCACAACAGTCTCGAACCAGGTCATCGGAGAGGCCTCTTGTAAAACAGTTGTCTTACCATCTCGACCGCGATTGTTGAAGGTTGCAGTTCTACCGTCAAAACCGTATGGAAGTGTCTGGTTGAAATTGAAATATTCCTGGTTCTCTTGGTAGTCGATGGCGGTGGCAGTAGGATTGCCATCCGCATCGTACTGGCTATGCGAGACTATCAGAGAGGAGGACAACTGCCCGCAGATGGCACCCGTCTTTCAGAATAAACAACTTCCACCGGCCACTCCTGCACTTGTTTACACAAATTCGCACCTAAAATATTTAATGGTGTTCTTACACATTCATTGAGTTCTAACGAGAAACAATTACTATTGTAAAGACACGATAAAAATATGCATTTTGGTCGTCATTGCTGCAAACCGATCTCCCGCCAGAGTTTCGGGGCGAGAGCGACACGACCTTCGGTAGCGAGTGGTCAAAGTCTCAGTAAAAGCCGCTGAGATTAGATTATTTATGGGCAGAAAGACGCCTTGTCGACGCAGTTTGCTTCAGGTCTTACAGCAGGATTGTATAATAAAAAAAGAGGAATTATATGGAACTTATCAAGATTATATGCGCAATTATTCTGCCACCTCTAGGAGTATTTTTACAGGTTGGCATAGGGAAACATTTCTGGATTAACATTATTCTAACCATCCTCGGCTATATTCCCGGGATCGTTCATGCTGTATGGGTCGTTGCAAAAAACAAATAAGCCCCGCCCTTTTTTATCGAATCTGTACAGCCGCAGCCTCCCGAACACTACGAGGCTGCGCTGATTTTTTTACAGAAAAGTAAAGCGTATACCAGGCAGATGCACAATGCGTGTTTATGCGCGAATTCGCCACCTGCTGAGGCACATGGCACCCCTGACAATCCATTTTACCGATCGGGTCATTGCGTCCACTGCGGGAATCCAAACAGCTTACCTATTGGGCCGATGTTTCAAATGGTTCTACTATATGGCCACTATTGACATACTCGTTTATTAATTCAGTGTTTTTGCTGCACCAACGCTCCATGCGATAAACTGGCGACGTGAGAATTGATCCTGTGTGCACAAGTGACACAGTAAAGTGTGCCACCCCCTTTGCCATAGCTCATCTGTAGTTGCACCTGCCTCTCTTCTCCACACAACCCACCTCAAACTAGTATAAACAAAATTTCAGCTCATACCAGATGACAAGACTCTTGTCATTGGTTAGTGTTTTTCGTTGATCAAAAAAACTGAACAGAAGATCACATCCATGCCCCCCGCCCTGCGAGATTACACCTGAAAAGAAGAGGAGCAAAAATGAAACTCATCATCGGTAACAAGAATTATTCGTCCTGGTCATTAAGAGCATGGCTACTGCTCGCCGCACATAATCTGCCATTTAAGGAAATAAGTATCCCCCTGTCTATGGAGGATACCGATTCGGTGATAGCCCAATACAGCGATGCAGGCAAGGTACCGGTCCTTATAGATAACGACCTTACAGTCTGGGATTCCCTGGCCATATGTGAGTATATCTCGGAACAATACCTGGACGGCAAAGGCTGGCCTGCTGACGCAGAAGAAAGAGCAGTGGCGCGATCATGCTGTGCGGAGATGCATTCAGGTTTTTTCACCCTTCGCGAGGCAATGCCAATGAACTGCCGGGCGGCAAACCGCAGTGTAGCTATGACTGCTGAACTGCAGGAAGAAATATCCCGCATTGATAGTATCTGGAGCGTGTTAAGAGAAAAACATGCCAAGCGCGGGCCCTGGCTCTTTGGCGAATTTTCCATAACAGACTGCATGTTTGCCCCTGTTGTCTTTCGGTTTTCGACCTACAATGCGGCCGTCTCTGATATTTCCAAAAATTATATGACAATACAACTTGGGCATCCGAAGATGCAACTCTGGCTGGAACAGGCAAAAAAGGAAGTCGAGACAATTGCGAGTGAGGAAGTAGGGATGTAGTGCCTAGCAAAAGCAGATATCAGAGCCTCTCGTCGTTAGCAGGAGGCTCTGAACATAAGGAATATCACCTGGGAATTATTGAGCAGCATTTTTTTTCAGATAGGCAATGATATCATCGCTTTCATACATCGAGGTATCGCCATCGATCAGAAAGGGAACCATATAATCGCCACCGACCTTCACCACCACATCCGCCCCCGGTGTCCCTGAGGCCGCATTGACCGTTGTAAAATCCTTTCCCTCTTCCAGCTCCATTTGTCGCGCTGCCCGCAGAACTTTCTGGCAGAACGGACAACTGGCACTCAAGTATAGTTCAATCATTTACGCACCTTTTTAAAGATTTATAATAAATATTAAAGAGTTAATCTCGAATACCGATCCCCTTTTTCAACAGGGACAGAGTGAACATAAAAAGCACTACCGAAAACAACAGCAGCATCCCCAACCCCAGCCAGACATTACTGTCGGCAATCCCGAGAAAACCATAACGAAATCCGCTTATCATATACACAACGGGATTAACCCGGGACAGGTCCCGCCAGAATTCCGGCAGCAGGGAGATGGAGTAAAATACTCCTCCGAGATAGGTCAGCGGGGTAATAACAAATGTCGGGATGATCGAGATATCGTCAAAACTCTTGGCGAAAATACCATTGATCATGCCGGCCAGCGAGAAGACAAAACTGGTCAACAGGGCAAAGATAATAATAAACAGCACATGAAAAATGGGCAGCCTGACAAAAATAAGGCTGACCAGCGACACCAGCATACCGACACTCAATCCGCGCGTCATTCCTCCGGAGATATAACCAAGAACCATCACCCAGTTTGGTGTCGGGCTGACCAGCAATTCTTCGATATTGCGCTGGAACTTGGTGCTGAAAAAGCTGGAGACGGTATTGGAGTATGAATTGGTGATAATTGACATCATAATCAGCCCAGGTGCGATAAAGGCCATATAGTCATAGCCGCCGATAGCGCCGAGCTGCGAGCCGATAAAACCGCCGAAGATAATAAAATAGAGGGTGATCGTAATCACCGGCGGCACCAGTGTCTGCACCCAGATCCTGAAAATGCGGATCATTTCCTTTCTGGCAATGCTGGTAAAAGAGATCCAGTTTCGGCGCATCATTCTACCAGCTCCAGGTACAGTTCTTCCAGCCGGTTTGATTTATTACGCATGCTGTCGACAACTATGTTCTGATTGTCAAGATGACCAAAGATATGATTCATTGATTGCGTCCTGTTCTTGGTCACCTTTATTGTCGTTTCATCGACAAGGGTGAACTCCACGTTTTCAAGCGGCATGATTTCTGTTACGGGGTTCTTGGTGTCGAAGATAAATGTTTCTTTATCGAGTTTACGCAGCAGCTCGCGTTTGCTGGTGTTCTCGACAATTTTCCCTCGGGCGATAATAGCAATCTGATTGCAGAGCTGTTCGGCTTCTTCAAGATAATGGGTGGTGAGAATAATCGTCCGGCCCTGGCGGTTGATCTCCTCGAGAAAATCCCACATACCTCGGCGCATTTCCACATCGACTCCCGCCGTAGGTTCATCGAGGATCAGCAGTTTGGGTTCATGGACAAGACCGCGGGCGATCATCAACCTGCGCTTCATCCCGCCGGAAAGCTCACGGGCTGCCACATTTCGTTTGTCCCAGAGTCCCAGTTTTCTGAGGTATTTTTCCGATCTGATCAACGCTTCCCGACGGGCGATGCCATAGTAGCCTGCCTGCTGGGTGACGATATCCTGCACTTTTTCAAATATTGAAAAATTGAATTCCTGGGGCACAACCCCGATCAATCGTTTGGCTGCCGGAAAATCTTCATCGATATCGATACCGAAAACGCGCACCTTGCCGGACGTTTTGTTGACAAGAGAGGTGATAATACCAATCGTGGTGGTTTTTCCAGCCCCGTTCGGACCAAGAAGACCAAAAAATTGTCCTTCCTGCACATCCAGGGACAAACCGTTGAGCGCTTCGAAGCCGCCTTTATATTTTTTATGTAAGTCGACGATGGATAAAGCAACCATAGTTTATAGTGAGAGAGTTACTGAACAAGTTTGATGAAATAATCGACGATCTCTTCGGCCAGCTTTCGCCCTTCCAGTGCAGATATCTGCACAATCCCTGTCGGGCAGGTGATATTAATTTCAGTCAGCTGTTCGTCGATCAAGTCAAGGCCGGTAAAATGGATACCATGCTGCAACAGCCAGGGTCCGACTTCGGCAATAATCTTCTGCTCTTTGGGAGTAAGTTCGGTCTGCAGCGCATCGCTGTTGGCAAAATTGGCATGGTAGCCTTTTAGGGGTCGTCGCACGACGGCACCAAGAAAGGTATCCCCAAGCAGGATCACCCGTTTATCACCTGCAAGCACATTTTCAAGATACGTCTGTACCATAACCGGCTTTTTGCCACCTCCGGTAAAGGAAGCAACAAGAGCCTGATCGGATGGCTCTATTTTTTGCACAGATTTACCCTGAAAACTGTCGAGAGATTTAATAACGCATGTGCCATTTCTCGTCACAAAATCTCCTATCACTTCTTGATCAGAGCTGACCAGGGTAGGCGGCATATATTTTACAAAAGGCAGGGCAATCAGCTTTTCATTGAAATCGCGCAACGCTGACGGACTGTTCACCACCAGCGTTCCGGCAAGAGACAGCAGCTGGGTCGCATAATGAAAGGCCAGGTCATAGGGCGGCTCTTTACGCATCAAAATCAGGGCGTACTCCCCGAGAGCTTTTACTTCTTTCCGGCCTGCCGCATCGGTCGCCAGCACTGCAGCATGGGTCTCAAAAAAAAGACTTTCGATTGTCGCAGTGTCAACATCGATACCAGACTCTCTCGCCTGTTGGATAATAGCCAGTGACGTATCTGTTTTCGACACAAGCCCCTCGAGGGGGTCAAGTACAACTAACCATTGCAAAATTATTCCTCCGTTGACGGCAGATAATCAGACATATCCTGGAAGACGCATTTCCTCCACCAGGCTGACCGGGAACTCAAGCAGATCCATAAGAAATTCATACTATAACCATAACACGTTGCGGCACAATTCAATTTATTGCTGGAATGAGCTTGTTCGTAATTACCACATAAGTGTTGCCACAGATATGTGGTAAAATCCATCATTGTGTCGCATAGCTGAGCTTATTTTGTTGTGGCACTGCTACCAGTATTTGATCAACCCTCACCTCTTGTCCCTCTTTTTTCCAGCAATCCCCGAGCAATGCGAATCTTTTTTCAACCTACTGCCTGAGCTGGCACTACATATGCTAGTGAGATATTGACCAGGATAGGTGGATCCGAAGCAAACACACGTAACGGGGGACAAAAAAGTGACATCTTTTCAGAGACATACGTCGAACACCCTATTTGCAACAGAACACACCTGCGTCACCTATCTGTTTCAGAAACGTTGGCCGTGGGGATTCAAATGCCCATTCTGCTTAAGAGTGCAGAGCGATGTCGCCCCTGCCTACACAGTAGTCTGCCGATATTGCCGTAAGCAGACCTCTATTACCGCCCACACCCTGATGCATGGCAGCAAGAAAAATCTGGTCGCCTGGATGCGGGTGGCTTCGCAGTTTTGCTTCCACGACCAGGGAGTCAGTGCGCGGGAGCTGCAGCGCCTGATGGAGCTTTCCTGTTACCAGACAGCCTGGAGCTGGTTACTGAAAATCCGGCGTGGGGCATCCCGGGCAGAGTCTGCGCCATGTTCCGGCACCGTTCTTTTTGAGGTCCTGCCGCTACGAAGCTCAGCCGTAACGGATAAGAAGAAAATCTATATCGGCATGGCCCTGGAAATGAATCTCGACAAGCAGGATCCGGGAAGAGTCCGACTCTTAGTCCTCGATGCGAAAGCATCTGCAGATATCACAGCGGTGATCGACACCCTCGTCAGCAGAAATACAATCCTGCTTGTCCGTAGCCGGCGCTGGACCGATCTCAACAACCTCCATGCCTCTTATACCCTAGTGGCGCCAACACCACAACAACTTGAGCAGGGGGATCTTCTTATGCAGAGCACTTCGAGCTGGCTGGGGAATCTGTATCACGGTGCAATCGATAGCAGTCACCTGCAAAGCTACCTTGACGAATTTTGTTTTCGTCACAATACCGCGTCCTGGCCTGATCGCCTGGCTGTTCTCGATCATCTGTTAACCGGCTTAATCGCCTCCGCTGACGACATGGTCACAACTCCCCAATCAACAGCCAGAGTGAGGGTGAAATGAAGAACAGAATTCAGACCGGCTTATTGTTAATTTTGCTGACCATAATCGGAGTCCTCGGCTACAACATCTGGTTGTTGGAAACAACACCTCCCGAACGGGACTACACCGAATTTCTCTCGGATCTTAAGAAAAATAAAGTGGTTGCTGTGCATATTAAAGGAGGTGAAATCCGTGGCGAAGATACAATCGGTCAACAATTCAAGACATTTTCGCCGGATCTTCCAAGCCTTATGCCATCGTTACTTGCAACTAGAATAACCATCAGCACTGAGCAGCCACCAAGCCTGTTCGACCAATTGATGCCTCTTGTTTTTCTGATTGTTTTTATGGCTGTTCTGGCCCGTTTTTTTACCGGTAAGTCCTTTGCCGGAAGTAAAATATGGCAGGACAAGCGGTTTCAGTTCAGAGCGGAACCAGCCGACATGAAAACCTTTGCCGATGTGGCCGGTATAGACGAGGTACAGGAAGAGCTCAAGGAAATCGTCGATTTTCTAAAAAACCACGAAAAATATAACCTGCTGGGCGGACGCATCCCCAAAGGCGTGCTGCTGCAGGGCCCTCCCGGTACCGGTAAGACCCTGCTGGCCCAGGCAATTGCCGGAGAAGCTTTAGTGCCCTTCTATCTCATCGGCGGCTCGGATTTTGTCGAAATGTTTGCCGGTGTGGGTGCTTCAAGGGTCCGGGAACTGTTCAAACTTGCCAAAAAGAATACTCCCTGCATTGTCTTTATCGATGAAATTGACGCTATCGGCGGCAGGAGAAGCAACGGCAGCAGCTCTCACGAAGAACGGGAACAGACCCTGAATGCCCTGTTGGTCGAGATGGATGGTTTTTCCAGTAACGAAACGGTGATTGTCATCGGGGCAACCAATCGGCCTGACGTCCTTGATCCAGCTCTTCTGCGGCCTGGACGATTTGATCGGCAATTAACCGTCTCTCTGCCGAACTTGCATGGCCGAGTGAAGATTCTTGAAGTACATACCCGATCGGTCACCATTGCACCGGCCTTAAATTTGACCGTTATCGCCCAGGGTATTCCGGGATTCAGCGGAGCCGATATCGCCAACTTGGTCAACGAAGCGGCCTTGACCGCCGCCAGGCAGAAAAAGCAGGCGGTGGAAATGAGTGATTTTGAACAGGCTAAAGACAAAATCATGATGGGACTTGAACAAAAAAATGCAGCCATCAATGAAAAAGAGCGACGGATAATTGCCTACCACGAGGCTGGTCACGCCATCGTCGCCCGTCTGCTGCCGGAAACCGACGGGCTCCATAAAATCACTATCATACCGCGGGGCATCGCCCTTGGCTCGACCCAGCAGATCCCCATCGAACAGCGCTACACGTACTCGCTGACATATCTGCTTAACCGAATCAAAGTCCTGCTCGGGGGACGAATCGCCGAAACGATCGTTTTCCATCACCTCTCCACCGGGGCAGCAAACGACATTGCCGCCGCAACCGAAATCGCCAACCGCCTGGTCTGCGAGTGGGGAATGAGCAGCGCCATAGGGTCGACGGTATATCGTCATAAACAGCAACAATTTCTCGGCAATGTTCAACCAGGAAGCAATTGCAGCGAGGCGACTGCCCGTGAAATCGATCTTGAGGTACGCAGGATTATCAACGACTGCTACGCCGAAACGGAGAAATTGCTGCGCAGCAATAATCGGCTTATCCACGAATTGGCAGAGGTACTGCTAATCAACGAAACTATTGATTCAGAAGAGATGGAGATTGTTATGCAATGTTATGTGAACTCAAAAAAAAGTGACAAAAAAAGATCCGGTGACGAAAGCCAGATCGACCAACCAGGTAGCAACAAAATCAAGGAGATCCCGGCATGAAAAAATCATCTAATACTGCCATGTTGTGTGGCTCCCTCCTTATGGTCATGCTGTGCAGTTTTCCGCCTGGGGCCATGGCCATGGAGAAAGATGACGCTCCGGCCAGTGTGACTATTGATTACCTCCAGGAGCTGTATACAGCGGTAGACTTCGATCACCAGATGCATGCGGATACCTACTCGTGCAATACGTGCCATCACCACACCACAGGAGATGGTCCTGTAAATGAAAAATGCGCAAAATGTCACGCCGATTCCGGGCCAGCAGACGATGTATCCTGCTCCGGCTGCCATAAGCAACAAGAAGCAGCTCCCACTTCGCTTGCAAAGCACCTGCAAAGCAACGTCTATCACATCGACAAACCAGAATTAAAGGGGGCTTTACACCTGCAGTGCCTCAGTTGCCATCAGGCGGAGGATGGACCTACCGGCTGTCAGGATTGTCATGCCTTCACCCCGAAGGGGAAAAAACGATTTGTAGTACACAACAACGTCAATAAATAAGTCGAAAAGAAATTCAGAGGAGTTTGTAATGCTTAAAAAAATAAGCCGAAGGTCCATCTTGAAAAATGGCTTGGTGGGAACAATCGCGACCGTTTTGATGCGCCCCAAGGCCGGGGCAGCACATGATATCAAAAAATATCCGGACAGCATGGGAGTACTGGTCGATCTGAGTCGCTGCGTCGGCTGCAGAAGCTGCGAGGCCGCCTGCAGGGCAGAGCAGAATCTGCCCGAGCCTGATCTCCCCTACACTGACATGACGGTATATGATGAGCTGGAACACGGGAGACAGCGAAGAACAGACGAAACCCGCTTTACTGTGGTCAATCGCTATGATCCGCCCAGCCTGGGTCATCCTCTTTACCGGAAAGTGCAATGCAACCATTGTCAGGAACCCGCCTGCCTTTCCTCCTGCTTTGTCAATGCCTACACCAAGACACCCGAGGGCGCAGTCGTCTATAACCCGGATGTCTGCGTCGGGTGCCGAACCTGTATGATCGCCTGTCCTTTTTATATTCCAACCTTCAAATATTCAAGCGCCTTTTCCCCGCAAATCATGAAATGCCGCTTCTGCTACGATACCAGGCTGAAATTCGGTAAACCGCCTGCCTGTGTAGAGGCGTGCCCGCAAGAGGCACTGCAGTTTGGCAAACGTGACGATCTGATCAAAATAGGCAGACGCAGAATAGAAGAAAACAGCGACAAGTACATCGACTATATTTACGGGGAATTTGAAGCTGGCGGCACTTCATGGCTCTACCTGTCCAACGTACCTTTCGAGGAAGCCGGATTCGACATGTCGATACCCCATGCGCCAATTCTCGATTCAGTCAAGAATTTTCTGGGCATTGTGCCCATGGTCCTCACTATCTGGCCGGCGCTGTTCGCTGGTTTTCATCTCCTGGCAACTCGAAAAGACCAGGCCAAAGGCACCAAAGGCGACAACAGCCAGGAGGAGGTAAAATGAAGGCCTTAATCTCTGAAGATATTAACTTACCGGTCAGCAGCTCAAGCCAGCCCGATGGAAGCGCATGGACCCTGCGTAGAAAACTCTTTCTTGGCCTGACGACCAAACAATACCTGCAGCAATTACAGCGAAATCCGTTGAACTGGCTGCTTCTAATCCTTTTCGCGGTGGGACTCCCCCTTCTCCTGCAGCGCTATATATACGGGCTTGGCTCGGTGACCCATGCATCCAACGATTACCCATGGGGTCTTTTTCTCGGCTTTGGCCTCTTTGGCATGGTGCCGTTATCCGCGTCGGGCTTTCTCCTCAGCACCACGGTGACTCTTTTTGGCCGGGAAGATTTTCACCCTATCGAACGTCTGGCCCTGTTAAACGGGTTGCTTGGCTATTTCTTTGCTGTGGTCTATCTGGAGGTGGATCTGGGTATGCCATGGCGACTGGCATACCCGATGTTTGTCTCCCTTGGCCCTGCCGCGGTGCTTTTTCTTGTCGCCTGGCATGTTGCCACCTACCTTTCAGTGCAGATCGCGGAGGTACTCCCCGCCCTGTTCGAATGGCTTGGCCGACCTGCCTGGAAATATTACATAAAACGAATCAGTCTGGGTCTTACTATTGCAGGAATTATTCTGTCTACCCTGCACCAGGGTGCCCTTGGCGCACTCTTTAATTATGCCCCCGACAAGGTCCACCCTCTCTGGCTTTCCATTGAGTTTTCGTGGATCCATTTTCTCTGTTCTGCGGTCTTTGGCGGATTGGCTATGGTTATTGTCAGCTCAACCTTGATCAATCGCTTCATGTACTGGCGTTGCGGCAAGGCCTTTAGAGAAAACCTTGATCGGATGACGCTCGGAATGGCCAAAGGTGCATCCTATGCGATGATCACGTACCTGGTCATTAAACTGGTGGCCGTTGCCCATGACAACGAATGGGAACTGCTTCTCACCGGCTGGGGCTTTTATTATCTTTTGGAGATAGGTCTTGGAGTCATACTGCCGATGATGCTTTTTGCCCGCGGAGTCCGCAACGAATCGGTGCGACCCGTTCGGATCGCCGCTTTTATTACAATTATCGGGGTAGTCTGGAATCGTCTGAATACGGCCATTTTCTGTTTCAACTATAAACTCTATCAAGATGTACCCTATTGGAAGGAAATCTGGCTGACCGTCACCCTCTATGCACTCTATTTTATTATCTACCGCTTTATCGTCTATCGGTTGCCGATTGTTTTTGACTGGCAGGAATCCTCAGAGGAAAAGTAGTTGCATGGTAACCGTTCACCGGAAAACCGCCAAATTCTGAATAACCTCCGAACTGTAAGCATTCACCAGTGCCGGAGATGCGCGAAAGAGGTCATTAAACCGTACTATTGGTACGTTTAATGGCCGATGACAAAACAGATTCGGTGCTGGTGAACGCTTACGTTGCATGAGCCTATCTTGCAGGATGTACAACAGTTATGTAGCTCTGTTGCATGGTTACCTGCCGGCACACAACAGTTTTTAGTTAAATACTTGCATTGCTGCCCAGAAAACGAGCAGTTCAGTTTACACAAAAAAGATTAAACCGTATTATTACAAGTAATTATACGGTTTAATCAATATTTTTTAAGTTAACAGGTCTTCTGGCACGTCTGATGCAACTCCAAGTGAAAGTGAAGGGAAGATGAAACACTAAGATCAATACGTACCAATGGAGGACACTATGAATAGTCCAATTATCACCAAAGAAAAAATTCAGGTAGATCTTGCTGACGAAGTTATGAGCTTTACCCTCAAGACCGGCATCGTATTCTGTTGCCTGATTGGCATCTGGGGAGTTGCCTGCATAACCAGCAGTATGATAAGCGCCGGCCCTCTGGCCATGCTTCGAGGGTATTTCACAGCAATTACAGGCATTTAAAATAATAAATCAGCAGGAGAAAGAGATGGCTATAAAGGAAATGAAATCTGTCAGAATATTGATGGCAGGAACTGGAAGTGTATTTGGGATTTGGGCTCTCGCTGCCTTATTTGGAGGGTTGCACCAAGTCAACTGGCAGGTGACGGAACTGATGCGACATTACCTTGTGGCAAGTGGTATGGTTCAACCGATACATACCATGGTTGATTTTTATACCCACATCAAAGGTATTGAATATTTAATCTGCGTAGCGTTTTTTGTCGCCTTTCCGGTATTTTTTCAATATGTCGAGAAACGGAAGGCTCCTATTAGAAGTTAATGAAATCTTGCTGGTTCCCATGTAACGCATGGGAACCAAGCGCGAGTTTACTCTTTCTTTACCTTCCTCGGCGCAAACTTCTTTTGGTGCCTCGCCTGACGAACGGACTTTCTGGCGACGGAATAACCGAAAGTACCAAGTGGCTGCCGGGAAAGGGAGAAATATTCCCCATGACAATAGGCTAACAGACCGGCTTTGCCCAACTGAATTGTACCGTTCTGGTCAATAAGTGATTTCTCCACCTTATTGCCAACAATCTCAGCGACGAAGAGATCATGGCTCCCCAGCTCGGTAACCGAGCGCACTTTACACTCCAGAGCAACTGGGCTTTTTTTCAAGGACGGGACCGCGATATCGATTCCAGTTTCCAGCTCCATACCGAAATGTTTAATTTTATCGACCGTGCGCCCTGACCGACAACCACAGAAATCGGTCATCTTGACCATCTCTCTGGTAGTCAGGTTAATGACGAATTCGCCGGTGGCCCTGATATTTTCATAGGATAATCGTTCTTTACGCACGGCAATGGTCACCAGCGGTGGATGGGTGCAGGCAACTCCGGTCCAACCGACGGTGAAGACATTGACCTTTCCTGCCGGATCAATTGTCGTCACCAGCACCGCCGGCACCGGCCCGAACAGGATGGAACCTTTAAAGAGTTCTTTCGTCACAGTTTTACACTCCGTTTATCATCATCTTGATAAAAACTCACAGGAAGCTATAATTCCAGATGGATACGTAAAAAACTTCAGATGCGCCCAGCTGAAGTGCCCTTGGGGTGTAAGGCACGCAAAATTTCTTTCATTACGGCGTACTAAAGTACGTCGTAATGAAAGAAATTTTGCAGCAATGAAGCAGGTGAAGACTTTTTACGACGCCATCATCTCTTCATAGACCACATCAGTCACCATATCGGTCTGCCGGGCGGCGGCAACGGCCAGTCGGTCACAGCGCTCATTGAGCTCGTTGCCGGCATGTCCCTTCACCCAGTTAAAACTGACGTCGACACCCTTCAGCAGGTCAAGCAGTTCCCGCCAGAGATCGATATTCAGCACCGGCTGTCCGTCGCTTTTGAGCCACCCTTTGCTCCGCCATTTCATCGCCCATCCTTTTTTTATGCCATTTACCAGATAGCTTGAATCGGAAGAGAGGATGATTTTTTTTCCGCAGTTCTGCAGTTCTCGCAAGGCTACGATGGCCGCCATCATTTCCATCCGATTGTTGGTGGTATGTCGAAAACCACCGGAAAGCTCCCGCCGTTCGCCGTCAGTTTCAATGACCACCCCGTAGCCGCCGGGACCGGGATTATTGATGCTTCCCCCATCGGTATAAACAATAATCGCCTCAGGGTCATGGTGCTGCAGAACCGGTTTGGCTGCAGCATCCTGTCTATGATTTTTGGACTGCGTTTTTTTCTGATAAACGGGGTTTGCAAGCCATGTTTCAGCTTCTGCTCTGGTTGGGAAACTTTTGAATTTTGCCGCGGCAAAACCTTTTACCTGTTTTTCTGCGGTCGCCCAGTCGGTATATATTCCCGTGCTGCGACCTGCAGCCACTGCATAGTATTTTTTCCCTGCCATACTTTTTTCTCACGGACCCAATAAATAGAAGAAGCCGGATCACCCTCCAGGGCAAACCGGCTTTTTAACCTTTCTCCACAACCTGTGAGGATATCAGCAGCCTTTGATCCCTCAGCCGCCGGAACTTTTCAGGTCTTTTTTGGCCGAGGCAGGAGTGCTGCCGTCCTTATTTAAAGAGGCACCGATCGCATCCCGGGAAACCTTTACAGAGACATCTTTAGCGATTTCCAGGGTAATAACCGTATCGGTCACCGCGGTAATAACGCCGTGCAGGCCGCCTTTGGTGACAATCTTCTGGCCTTTTTTCAAATCACTGAGGAAGGCCTGATGCAGTTTAGCCTGCTTCTGCTGCGGTCTGATCAGCAAGAAGTAAAAGACCACAAAGATCAGAATTAGTGGGATAAATGAGGCAAATCCACCGGCACCAAAACTGCCTCCGGCAGCAGGGCCAGCCGCATAAGCAATTCCTGTCATAATAAATCCTCCAAAATAGTAACGTGGATATGTAAAAGTTTGCTCGAAGGAACAAGCCTTACATATATAATCATAAAACTTCGTGCATGGTAATCATTCGGGCTCGAGCTTGCTATAAAAATCTTTACGAAACCGAGCAAAACTGTCTGTCTCGATCGCCTGACGAATATCGGCCATTAAATGCAGATAGAAATGCAAATTATGAATGGTGTTCAAATGGTAGCTGAGAATTTCCCGGGCCTGAAAAAGATGCCGCAGGTACGCCCTGCTGTAGTTCCTGCAGGTATAACAGCTGCACTCTTCATCAAGCGGTTTATGGTCATCGCGAAACCGGGAATTCTTGATGGAAAGTTTGCCTTTTGAAGTAAAGAGAGTGCCGTTCCGTGCGTTTCTGGTCGGCATGACGCAGTCGAACATATCAATGCCGCGCCAGACGCCCTCGACCAGATCAGCCGGGGTACCGACTCCCATCAGATACACCGGATACTCTTTCGGCAGGCTGGGCACTGTAGCTTCCGTCATCTCGTGCATGAGATTTTTTTCTTCGCCGACACTGAGCCCACCAATGGCATAGCCGTCAAAACCGATATCGATTAGGGCGGCGGCATGATCCTTACGTAAGTCCGGATACATCCCTCCCTGCACAATACCAAAAAGAAGCTGCTCTTTTTTGCTGTGGGCCTCCCGGCATCGCCTGGCCCAGCGACTGGTCAAATCAGTAGCCTTAATGGCTTCATCTCGCGAAGCCGGAAAAGGAATACAGGTATCAAGACACATCATGATATCTGAACCAAGCGACTGCTGCACATGTATGGCATCCTCCGGGCTCAAAAATAATTTTGAGCCGTCGAGGTGGGACCTAAATGCGGCACCTTCTTCAGTGATGGTGGCCAGTTCTTTTAAGCTAAAGATCTGAAAACCGCCACTGTCGGTCAAAATGGAGCCCTTCCAGTTCATGAAATTATGCAAGCCCCCAAAACTCTCTATTAGTTCATGGCCTGGCCGGATAAAAAGATGGTAGGTATTGCCGAGAATAATCTGCGCATTCATTTCCAGAAGGTTTTCCGGCGTCACCGCCTTGACAGTTCCCTGGGTTCCTACCGGCATAAATACCGGGGTCTGAAAAACACCCTGCCTGGTGCGCACTTCGCCTCTTCTCGCAGCACATTCTGAAGAGTTGTTATGGAGGGTGAATGGTGATGTATTGTCCATTATATAATGAGTTTTTTTATGTTTTCACGAGTTGTGCTATCTGGAAGAGGTAATATCATCCATAGCAAGAATTTGCAAGGATCCGTGGTTCTGTAAATTTTTTGCATATATCTGAATAGTTACCAAGATCTTTGCTTTTATGTATATTTTTCTGCATACTAAGAGAGGCCGTCAAAACAATAACGCCCCTTCCATACGACTTCAACCCAGAAACATCATTATCATGAAAACCGTCGTCATCATAGAAAATGAGGCTGTCGAGCTCGAGGCGCTGGTCGGCCTTTTTGAACATTGGCAAGAAGAAATCAACGTACTAACCGCAAGAGAAGAACGAGCAGCTATTACTATCATGTCACAGCAGCAGGTTGACCTAATAGTCTGCGATCTCTCCCTGCCGAAAAACGGCTCCCTGGATGATTTTTCTCTGCTTACCCATACCTTTCCCTATATTCCCTGTATCGCCTTATCCAAGGGTGATGTAATTATCCAGGAAGAGGCCGTGCGACGCGGGGCCAGTCACTGTCTCGAAAAACCGGTTGACACCTCGAATCTGCTGATGCATGCCGAAGAATTACTCGATTCAGCAACCAGTGGGACAGTCAAGGGCATCCCCATCCATCGTCTGCTACAAATCCTCGAGACAGAGGAAAAAACATGTACTCTCCAGGTAAACCGACAACATGACACCGGCCTCCTCTATGTAAAAGGTGGGGCGCTAATCGGTGCAGAGACCAAGCACTTCAATGGTGAAAAAGCAGCGCACTGTATTCTGTCATGGCAGGAGATTGTCATCAGAATACGATTCTTCAACGGCCAAAGGAAGCGACAGATCAATAAGCCACTGATTTCGATCATCATGGAAGCCTTTCGTCTAGGCGGCGAAAGTGGCACGTTGCACTGCAAAACATCCCCACCGAACAAGCTGCAACTGCCGTTGCAGCATCTTTCAACCCTTGGCAGACGCATTCCCCTGGAAATCGGTTCCAGGGTCCAACTCGAATTTCCTCACCTCGATGCCCTGTTTGAAAGTGTGATGGTTGGCATGCTCCAGGAGAACTATCTGATTGTCACCAACCCCCAGCCCTCCTCCGATATGGAGGATCTGGTAGGTGGAGAACAGAGGGTCGCCATTAAATACGTCCATAAAGGACGGGCATGGATGTTCAAGTCGCAACTCCTCAAGGCGGTTGATTCACCTTCCCAGCTCCTCTTTTTCGAATATCCCGGAGCTATTCACTATCACGAACTACGAAAAACCAAGCGGAGCTCAATTTTTATACCCAGCACCTTCCATGTCGATCAACAACCAGAACTTTATGGGACTCTTATCGACTTGAGCACGAGCGGAGGACTCTGTCAGATCAAACATAAGAATGGTATCCCTCTACCTCAGATCGACATGAATACTTCGATTCTACTCCGTTGTCTGCTGCCTGGAATAAAAGAAGAACAGCAGATACACGGCAGGGTTAGAAATATGCAGATTGACCCTGGCGAGACTCGAATTGGCATTGAATTTGTCAATCTCCAGCCGCATTTGACCGATACCATCGGCCAGTATCTTTATTCGATTGAAAGCATGAAGGAACTTATCCCCGCACAGCACGGGGACTGAAAAGAGTACCCGTCAAGCGCAATTCTTTATAATGCCATTTGGGGACTTGTCCAAGGTACAAAAAAAGGTTGTTTATGCAAACCGACAATGTAACACCATATCCCGGATCTCCTCTTCCCGTTCAGCAATAGCATCTGCCAGCTGAAATTGTTTGACAGCTCTGAAAAGGTTGTCACCATCCTGCTGCACCTTAAAATACGTGTTACCACGAAGATGGTCGGTAAAAAAACGAAGTCCCAGCTCAAAACAAATAAGCAATACCCCATCAAAGATATAGCTGCGCTGTACTTGCGCCAGCAGTGGAGCAGAACCCGAAAAATAGCCGTCAAGCAATGCCCGGCAGAAGGTCATGTCAAAGGTAACCGGCACAGCTTCTTTACCCGTTTCTCCAGATCGATTGCAGCAGGAACGCAGGCAATCACCCAGATCGTGATGCACCAGACCCATAGCCACAGTATCAAGATCAACGAGACCAACAGCTGCCCCTTGGTCGTTAAAGATGAAGTTATCCGCTTTAGGATCGCCATGGATTGGCTGGACAGTAAGGATACCGGCATCTTTGGCTCTTTCCAGAGTTGTTGCCCGCTGTCGGTAACGTTCGACAGCTGCCAGGCATGAGCGAAATTCCTTGTGCAGAGCGGTATCAACTTGCAGGTTGTGCATCTCCAAGTCATACTCATTAAGATAACCGGTCAGGTAATGAAAACCCGGCAGAGGGTCAAGAAGCCCCTGGATGTTACGATCGCTGGTAAGCCTATGAAAGAGGGCCAGTACCTGGCCGACCTGACGCGCCTGGTCGGGATGAGTCAGCACTCGATAACTTTTATGTTCAATATACGTCTGGGCTCGCCAGAAGGAGCCGGAATCACCACGATAATATAAGTGGTTATCTCTAGTCAGCACCGGTCGAGCTACCTGCAATTGTCGTTTGCTGCTGTTGTTTTGTTGGCTCAGGTGGTTGCTGACGTTTTGAAAATTATTGATGACCCGAAGCGGATCTTTAAAAACGTCGCTATTGATTTTCTGCAGAACAAAAGAACGGGAAGTGGACTGCACCAGGTAGGTATCGTTAATATTACCGCAACCAAGAACTGTTACAGTGCATTTGGCTGGTTCCTGGCAAAATGCGGCAAGTACGTCATGGGGAAGAAAATCATAGGCCATATTAAAAAACTACTCAGCCGGCTTGAATAAATGGACATCCTGCTGGGGATAGGGGAAAGAGATACCGCGTTCGTCGAAAGTAATTTTAATTTTTTCGTTGAGTGCAAAAAAAACAGCCCAATAATTTTCCTTGGTGACCCACGGCCGCACAACAAGGTTCACCGAAGAGTCACCCAGCTCCGAAACCGCAACAAATGGGGCGGGTTCTGCCAGTATCCTGCTGTCGGCAGCCATGATTTCTTGCAGAGTCTTTTTTGCCATTCGAATATCGTCGTCGTAGCCAATGCCGACAACAAGATCAATGCGCCGCGTTGGATTGGCGGTGATATTGGTGATTGTGGCATTGGATATAATCCCGTTGGGAATAATTTTTCGCTGATTATCACCGGTATCAATAATGGTGTTAAAAACGTGAATCTGCTTAACTGTTCCTGTCTCGCCGGCAATCGTCACCACATCGCCTACCTTAAACGGACTGAAAAGAATCAACATAATCCCGGAGGAGAAATTAGCCAGAGAATCCTTCAAGGCAAGACCTATAGCCAGTCCTGCCGCACCGAGTATTGCCAAAAAAGAAGTAGTTTTTATTCCCAGCTGTCCCGCTGCTGCAATAAGAACAGTGGCTAACAGGGCATAATAGACGATCCCTTCAAGAAAACCGATAAGAGTGGCTTCAACTTTTCTGCTTTCCAGTACCCTTGCCAACACGTTGGTAATCTTTCTGGCAATCCACTTTCCGATAATAAAGATTAACAGTGCGGCAATTATCTTAGAACCGTATGAGATGAGCAAGGGCTGCATGCTCTTCAACATTGCCATATCAATATTCCATTCCATTTTTGCTCCTGAGTATTGTAACAAGCGTGTGTACCGGAAAACGAGATTCTCGCGAGAGTAGCTCTCTTGGTGATCAAAGAAGGAATCCAGACAGCATAAGCCGCAACGAGATGATCTTATCCGCCTTATGCATCAATAGATTGAATATCCCAAGCCTCGGTCCGGCCGCTGTTATCTGGATTTTTGACAATGGTGAACTCAAAAATGTTGGCAGAATCAAGAAACAGCGAGTCGTGTATATCCTGTGCTTTAGAACAATGAAAAAAAACGGATTGAGAGAGGAGACCCTCCTGACTCAACCGATAGTAGCGCATAAAGCCAAAGCCCCTGTCCGCATTGTAATTTATCGGAATACCGCGATGTTTGTTCTCTCCGTTAATCGGCAAAAGTCCCGGGATCAGAAAACCTGACAGAAAGTTGTCTGCTGCTTCTTTTAATTCATTACTGACATGATTAAAACCAATCACTTCCACGCGGCAGCCCATATTTTGCAAGGCAAGAACCAGACGAATAAAATCGCCATCGCCGGTAAGTAAAATGATCCGATCAAGGTTTCTTGCCTGGAGCAGGGCATCGATAGCCAGATCCATATCGGCATTGGCCTTAGTAGTGAGGATCCCCTCATCATCGACAAAGTGTTTGACATACTTTTTGATAACCTTGAAACCACACTGACGGATAACGCTATGATAACGATAGAGCTTTTGTCGATACTCCGGATCGTCCTTGGTCCGTTCCCGATCTTCGGCGAGGTAGGAGTTGGCCCGCAGCAGCGTTGAATTGCCAACGCTGCCAAGCTCTGCCAGCACATCATAGCGCATGCCGTACCCACCGCACATCCGGATATTTTCCGCGTCTACATAGATTCCGCTTTTCAACATATCGTCACGTATACCAACCTGCCTATCATTATGAACTCGTTACGAGTTCATAAAAACCTCGAATTTGAGATGGTTAAGTAAAAAGCTTCATATTATTCCCACTCAATAGTGGCCGGTGGCTTTGAAGAGATATCATAAACAACTCTGTTGACGCCGCGCACCTCGTTGATAATACGACTGGAAATTTCGCTCAGTATCTCATAGGGCAACCTGCTCCAGTCGGCAGTCATGGCATCGCGTGAATCAACCGCGCGGATAGCGATGACATGTTCATAGGTCCGGCCATCACCCATAACACCTACGGTCTTGATAGGCAGAAGAACGGCAAAGGATTGCCAAACCTTTCTGTACCAGCCGGCTTTACGCATCTCTTCGAGCACAATGACATCGGCCTGACGCAGAATTCGCAACCGCTCAGCAGTCACTTCACCCATTATTCTTATGCCAAGCCCCGGTCCCGGGAAAGGCTGCCTATAGATCGCCTCTTCCGGCAAACCAAGCTCCAGGCCGAGTTCGCGTACCTCATCCTTGAACAGTTCTCGCAGAGGTTCGATAAGATCGAGCTGCATAATGTCCGGCAAGCCGCCCACATTGTGATGGGATTTAATCGGTGCTTCACCACGAAAACTGACCGATTCAATGACATCAGGATACAGCGTTCCCTGGGCAAGATATTTCACCTTGCCAATTTTTTTTGCCTCTTCCTCAAAGATTTTGATGAAACCCAGGCCGATTCGCTTGCGTTTAGTTTCTGGATCCTCTATTCCCTTAAGTTCGTTAAGAAAATAATCCGTTGCATCAATATCTATGACCTTCAGTTTACTCTTTTCCTTAAAAAAACGCAGGATCGACCCGGTTTCGCCGGTGCGCATCAAGCCGTTATTCACATATATACAGGTGAGTTGGTCCCCGACAGCCCGGTGAATAATAGCCGCCACCACTGAGCTGTCGACACCACCAGAGAGAGCACAGATAACGTTGTCTTTACCTATTTTCTCTCGAATAATCTGCACATTCTGCTCTATAAACGAATGCATCGTCCATTCAGGCTTGCAGTTGCAGATACCGAAGATGAAATTTCGCAACACATCTGTACCAATAATTGTATGCGCCACCTCGGGATGAAACTGGACACCAAAAAATGGCAGGGTCTTATGTCGCAGAGCCGCAAAAGGTGAATTATCGCTTGTTGCGGTCGCTATAAAACCCTCAGGAATGATCTCAACACGATCGCCATGACTCATCCAAACCTGGTGCCGCATACCATTGGTTTCAAGTCCGGCAAAAAGCCCCGTTGTATCTTTGATACTCAGTTCTGCCTTGCCAAACTCACGTTTATCCGCTGTTTCCACCTTGCCGCCCAGTTGCTGCAGCATCAACTGAGCTCCGTAACAGATGCCGAGAACAGGAACACCGAGATCAAAGAGCCCGGCGTCGGAATGGGGAGCATCTTCGTCATAGACGGAACAGGGCCCACCAGACAGGACAATACCAGATGGCCGTAACTCTTTGAGCTTATCCAGGGAGATAGAGAAAGGATGAATTTCACTGTACACTTTCTGCTCCCTGATTCTTCTGGCAATGAGTTGGGTGGTCTGCGACCCAAAATCAAGGATGATAATTTTTTCGCTATGAATATCCATGTATGCTCCCGTCCTCTCCTCAATATGTTTTTAGTACCGTACAGAGTCCCAGCTTTTTTCCTTACTCCGGGATCACAATTAGGCAGTCCGATAGTTTGGCGCTTCCTTGGTAATTATGACATCATGCACATGGGATTCTCTAAGGCCCGCTGCAGAGATTCGGACAAACTGGGCCTTCTGCTGCAGTTCAGCAATAGTTGCAGCGCCGACATACCCCATGCCGGATCGCAGTCCACCTATCATCTGGTAGATAACCGTTGACAGTGGCCCGCGATAAGGGACCTTCCCTTCTATTCCCTCAGGAACCAGTTTTGACGTGGCGGATACTTCCGATTGAAAGTAGCGATCGGCAGAACCCTGATTCTGACTCATTGCCCCCAGCGATCCCATGCCCCGGTACCCTTTGTAAGTCCGCCCCTGATAAAGAAAAGTGTCCCCTGGGGTTTCGTCGGTACCGGCAAAAAGGCTGCCAAGCATGACGGTACTGGCACCTGCCCCGATAGCCTTGGCCAGATCGCCGGAAAATTTAATCCCTCCGTCGGCAATTATCGGGATGTTGTATTTGTTGGCTACCTTTACACAATTTTTTAAAGCCGTCATTTGTGGCACCCCGACCCCGGCAACGACACGGGTGGTGCAAATCGATCCGGGACCGATACCGACCTTGACGCCATTGGCCCCAGCCTTGATCAGATCTTCCGTTCCCTCTCCCGTGGCGACATTGCCGGCGATAACGGAAAGATGGGGAAAGGCAGCTTTCACACGGGCAACGGCCCGCAGCACGCCTCTCGAATGGCCATGGGCAGAATCGACAACCACTACGTCAACTCCGGCTTTTAAAAGCATTTCCGCCTGACTTTCGATATTTTCGCCAACGCCGAGAGCTGCACCTACCAAAAGACGCCCAAATTTATCTTTGGCGGCCTGAGGATATTTTTTAATTTTTTCTAAGTCTTTTATGGTAATGAGCCCCTTCAAAGCCCCCAGATCGTCCACCACCAGCAGTTTTTCGATCCGGTATTCGTGCAAAAGGGCTTTGGAATGTTCCAGATCAATACCCACTTTAGCTGTCACCAGGTTTTTCGAGGTCATGACATCCGATACCCGAAGATCATCATCGGACACAAAGCGCAGGTCTCGGTTGGTGACAATCCCGACCAGTTTTCCTTCGTTGAGAACCGGCAGACCGGATATTTTATAGGTACTCATAATTTCTTGAACTTCGCCAACCGATTGGTCCTGGGTTACGGTAATCGGATCGATAATCATCCCTGATTCCGACTTTTTCACCCGTTCGACTTCAATCGCCTGTTGCTCAATGGTCATGTTTTTATGAATTATACCTATGCCACCGTCACGGGCCATGGCTATGGCCGTTCGATGCTCGGTAACGGTATCCATGGCTGAGCTGGCCAGAGGGATCTTAAGAGAGATAGTATCTGTGAGTCGCGTCTCGAGGTTTACTTCATTGGGTAAAACTTCAGAGGCGGCAGGTACAAGCAATAAGTCATCAAATGTGAGTGCGGTTTCGATATGATCTGGTAACATGTCCCCTCCTTGTCAGGGAGTGAGTTTTAAAAGGAGACCTTAGCCACCTTTCAAAATTCACATTATGCTTTAATTTTTTAAGTTAGCACAGTAAAGCATCTTTAGTAGCTTACAAATTATTTCTTTTTTTTTGCGAAACAATAATTTATTTCAAGGTCCTTATCCCCCTCAAGGGGGACTGAAAAGAGCACCCGTCAAGCGAGTACTAAAAAGAGCACCCGTCAAGCGAGCACTGAAAAGAGTCCCGGCTTTCTTCACGTTCATCCGGGTTAGAAAAAAATCTCATTATTTATGCTGGCTGGCTGTATAATGAAGGTCTGCCAGCAATACAATACGAATGGTCCGACTTTGAGGACAAAGGAAAGATCGAAAAATGCTGCTTGAAATTAACCCGATAAACCCCCAACTCCGGCTGATTGAACAGGTTGTCAAAGCACTCAAAAGCGGGGCGATAATCTGTTATCCCACCGATACCGGCTACGGCATCGGCTGCGACCTTTTTAACCAAAAAGCCATCAAGCAGCTGGTGCAATTAAAAAAAAGGCCTAAAGACAAGCCTTTTTCCTTTATGTGCTATGATTTAACCGATATTAGCCAATATGCCCACGTGTCAAATACTGCCTACCGGCTCATGAAAAAAAACCTGCCCGGCCCATATACCATTGTCCTGCCGGGGACAAAATTGGTTCCGAAGATCATGGCCTCCAAACAAAAGACTGTCGGCATCAGGGTATCGAGCCATCCAATCAGTAAACTTCTGCTTGAGACCCTGGGCAATCCCATCGTCAATACCAGTGTTCAACTTGAAGACGACGAGACAATGCTTGCCGAACCATTTGCAATTGAGGAGTATCTCGGCAATAGAATTGAACTCATCGTCGATGGCGGCCCAATTTTCCCCGACCCCTCGTCCGTTATCGATCTAACCAGCGACATCCCCGAGATTCTCCGTGTGGGCAAAGGAGACGTTACTCCTTTTCGCTAATGAGTGCCTCTTTCAGTGATTTGCTCATGGTGAAATGCAGGGTCTTACGATCCGGAATTTCCATGATTTTACCGGTACGGGGGTTTTTGGTTGAACGCGGTCTTCTCGCTCTTACCGAAAAGCTGCCAAACCCACGCAATTCTATACGCCTCTCTTCCACCAGAGCCGTGGCCATTGTTTCCAGCATGATATCTACAGCCAGGCTGACATCCTGTTTCTGCATCGAAAGTTCGCCGCTGACCTTGTCTACTAAATCTTTTTTCAACATACCTAATAACGTATAATCAATTTTTTACCAAGGACGACCAAAAAAGTCAGTCCCTATGAAAGTATAAAAAAAGGTTGTCCTGCCGGATCTCCAGCAAGACAACCTTTCAGCTGCATTCCAAGCCCTTTTGCAGGCTCGTTCCTAGTCGTTATCGTTAGAATCGGTGCCTTCGGCAGCCGCTTTCAACAGATCGCCAAAAGTGGAGGGTGCTGATTCAGCAGCAACCTTTTCAGCTTTTTTAAATTTTTCTACCGCTACCTCTTCATCATCACCCTCAAGGGTCTTGACGGAAAGGCCAATCTTGCGATCTTTGGCGGAAACATTAATAACAATTGCCTTCAAGGTATCGCCGACCTGATACATGCCCACCGGAGTTTTCACCTTGTCTTTGCTGAGTTCGGAGACATGCACAAGGCCTTCGATCCCTTCTTCAAGTTTAACAAAAACACCGAAGTCGGTGACATTGGTGATCTCGCCTTCAACAACGGTCCCTGATGGGTAATTATTGTAGGCTGCCTGCCATGGATCGGGCACGAGTTGCTTGATACCGAGAGAGAATCGCTCATTTTCTTTATCGATCTTCAGAACGACTGCCTGGATTGTCTCCCCTTTGGCATATTTCTCTGACGGATGCTTAATCCGCTCGGTCCAGGAAAGATCAGAGACATGGATCAGCCCGTCTATGCCCTCTTCGATCCCTATGAACACACCGAAATCGGTGATATTTTTAATTTTCCCTTCAATGACCGAGCCAACCGGATAGTTCTCGGTGACCAGATCCCAAGGATTCGGCTGAAGCTGTTTCATACCAAGCGAGATGCGTTTAGTTTCCGTCTCGATATTCAACACCATAATTTCAACTTCATCGCCTACGGAAACCATCTTGGATGGATGACGGGGTTTTTTCGACCAGGTCATTTCAGATACGTGGATCAGGCCTTCGACCCCTTCTTCCAGTTCGACAAACACACCATAATCAGTAATAGAGACAACTTTTCCTTTGGTCGTCTGGTTCACCGGATATCTTTCGGTAACAGTCGCCCATGGATCGTCACGCAGCTGCTTTACACCAAGGGATACTCGATCATGCTCTCTATCGTACTTGAGGACTTTAACTTCCAGCTCTTCGCCCACTTTGTAGAGTTTAGCCGGATGTGAGACACGTCCCCAAGAAAGATCGGTGATATGACAGAGACCGTCCATGCCACCCATATCGATAAAGAGACCGTAGTCGGTAATATTGGTAATGGCGCCTTTGATAATCTGTCCTTCTTCCAATTTGGAGCGCATCTCCTCGCGGAGCTTGTTGCGTTCCTCTTCAAGTATGGCTCGACGGGAGATAACGACGTTGTTTCTCTTTTTATTGAACTTCAAGATCTTAAAGTCCATCATCTCGCCGATCAGGGCATCAAGATCCTTCACAGGACGAAGATCAATCTGAGAATATGGCAGGAATGCTGGAACACCTATATCAACAGACATGCCGCCTTTAACACGGCTTTCGATCTTACCTTCAATTGTTTCGTCGGCTTCCTGAATCTCAGCAATTCTTTCCCATACTTTTATGGCAATAGCCTTTTCTCGCGACAGGAGGAGTCCGCCTTCTTCCTTACGGCGCTCTACGAATACCTCGAATACGTCACCAATTTTGATTTCCTCACCATCTTCCAGGCGGAATTCCGATTTGGCAATATAACTTTCTGCTTTATCGCCAACATCAACAAGGAGATAATCGTCAACAGTGCCGATGATGGTGCCCATGGCAACATCTCCCACCGCGACTACCTTGTTGTTTTCTTCCATCTCAAAGAGATCGGCAAAGCTCATCTCTTCACTGCTGTCCTGGGTTGATTGATTAAGTTGTTCTGTCATGGATTTTACTCTTCCTGTAGACCAGAGGCCAAATGGTAAAGGTTATTTTACCCCCATACAATGAGCATGTTGAGGTAAAAAGAAAATAAGGCTACCCCCGCTTCGGGGAGCAACCTTCATATATACGAACCACACTTTATAGCAATTTTTCAACGATAGGACAACAACTTCTTGCAAAAAGAGATAATTTTTCTGTTCAGTTTTACAATTTTAAAATAAATCTACACCGTTTTTTTTTCACTTCCTCTTCTGCTTCGATTGTAGTTTTGCCTTCCCGGCCTCTTGCTCTTTGGACGCGGTGGACGACCGTCTTGCTCTATTTTCTTATCTTGGCCTTTAGGCGGAGGTATGAGCAAGGCCTCATCCGGCAGGACACAGTCAAATTTCTTACCAATGAACTCCTCAACGGCCGGCAGATAAAATGATCCTTCCTCGCAGGCAAAACTTACCGCCTTACCGTTGGCCCCGGCCCTTCCCGTCCGGCCGATACGATGGACGTAATCTTCCGGCTCATAGGGCAAAGTATAGTTAACAACGAAGGTAATCCCTTCGATATGGATGCCACGCCCGGCGACGTCGGTTGCGACGAGTACTTTCACCTTACCGGACCTGAAATTTTCGAGTCTGGTCATACGTTTATTCTGATCAACATCACCGGACAAAAGAACACAATCGATATTGTTTCGCTGCAGACGGTTGGCTAATCGCTTCGTTTCATTTTTCATATTGGCGAAAACAATGATACGGTCGTCCGGATTCTGCTGAATGAGATTATAGAGAACGGCGTATTTTTCTTCCGCCGTAACCAGATAGACCACCTGTTCCACTGTATCGACAGCCACCTGCTCCGGCTCTGCCTCGACCACCTTCGGCTGCACGCTCCACTGTGAAGCAAGGCGTTGCACGTCGTCTGAAACAGTGGCAGAAAAGAGCATAGTCTGTCGATCTTTTTTGGCCGGTAGACGGCCGACAATTCGGCGAACATCAGGAATAAAGCCCATGTCCAGCATTCGATCCGCCTCATCGAGTACTAAAATCTGGCAGCTGCTCAGGTCAACGACCCTTTTATTCATAAAATCAATGAGCCGACCAGGAGTGGCAACCAGCAGATCACACTGCTTGTTCTGCAGATAATCCATCTGCTTCTGGTAATCGACACCGCCATAGACCGCCCGGACAGACAGGTTGCAGTGTTTGGCAAAAACAAGCCCTTCTTTTGCTATCTGATTCACCAGTTCACGGGTCGGTGCCAGCACCAGTGCCCGGACATTACCTTTGCCGGATTTCTTCCCAGCGAGCAATCTGGATAAAAGGGCTATCAGGAAAACAGCCGTCTTGCCAGTGCCGGTATTAGCCTTACCAACAAGATCTTTTCCGGCTAGAACGCACTCCAATGACTTTTCCTGAATGGGAGTGCAGTACTCGAATTTTTGATCGGCTATAGCCCGCATCACAGGTAAAGGAATAGGATAATCGTGAAACCGGCTTTTTCCTTCTGCCGGGATAACCGAAAAATCATCCAGACTCCAGGCCGGTTTCTGTTTGGGTTTTTCCGGGGTTCGATATTTCCCCTTTTTCGGAGCTGGCACAAATTCTTTGTCAGAGACCGTTTTCTTTTCTGCTCTCGCTTCAGGAGCAGGTATTGTTGAATTTTCGGTTACTATCGGTTGATCGTTGTCCAGCACAGGGCCTGAATGATTGAATAATCTGCCGATTCTGCCGCACCGGCGTTTACCAGCCTGGGCAAAGCTCCTGATTTTTTTTCCAACGGCAAGGATTGTGTTTTTCATTATATACTCAGAGTATAACCTAAAAGTGGCTCCGACACGCTTGGCTAAAAAAACCGTGCCGGACCTGTCCTGTACAGATTGACAAGATCAATCCTGAACGGTGTAACAGGTGATAATGACAGGTCGCGACAAAAAACGACCAGCAAGAAGAGTGGTGCAAACGAACGAAAAATAAGCAGGAATCACGTTCGGACGGGGACTAATCACAGCTCAATGGGCCTTATTGTACTCTATTTACCGACAGCCTGCAACTCCTCCATCAATGGTCCGAACAATGTTTCGAATTCGGGAATCGCTTTTTTCAGCACCGTCCCAATAAACGGGATTTCGGCGTCGCTCACCACAAGATTGGCAGAATTGGCCAAGGCCTGCAGGTCATAAAGCGTTCGGAACTGTTGGCCAAGCAAAACATAAAAAATATATCGACGGCGAGACATACTCATCGCCCGCATAAACTGGTGAAATTTCCCCGAGTTGACACCTCCGGGCTCGAATTGTTCATGGAGAAAAACCGCGGAATAGTTAACAAATCGCATCCTTTCTATAGCTTCCTCAGCCGTAAAAGCCTGCTCGACACGATAACCAAAAGCCTTAGCGGCGTGCAACACCGACTCACGGTTTGCCGAATCCGGCATGAGCACCAGCGCGCTGGGTATATCCTCGACCACTTCTTTTTCGTTTAAAGAGCCATCCGCCAACCACTCGGTATCCGGGGGAGCCGGCGGCGTGACTTTTTGCCCTAAGGGTGTTTTGTTCCTTTCGGGGCGAACCTGATGCTGACTGGAAGGGGCTCGCTGCAAACTGCTCACATCCAGGCCAAAAGGGACATCACAATGGACACATTTAACTTTGATCTTCTTGCCAGGCCCCAGCTGTTGAACGCTTTGCCGTATCTTATCGCTGAGTTTCAACTGGCTATCACAATTCGGACAACGTACTATCATAATTCCCTCACAATCATCGACCGTAGTAGCCATAGCCTTCTTGTTTTTCTTCTTCCATACCCAGATCCGTCAGACTGGTTGTCGCCTCACCCCGTTCCGCTTTAATGCGATCAAGCCCGCGATTCATTTCAGCCCGATGCGAGCAGTAGGTGATGGCGCTCTTTTCCGTTATTATGCCCCGACTGAACAGCTCAAGAAGATGCTGGTCAAAGGTACGCATTTGCAGGGCAGAACCTTCACTAATGATATTGTAAAATGTTTTATCTTCCGTTTCTCCGTTTAAAATGAGATCCTTGACCCGCAAACTGGTGCACAGGATTTCCATCGCTGCAACCCGACCACCACCAACGCGAGGCAGCAGACGCTGGCTGACTATCCAGCGAATCGTATCAACGAGTCGATTACGGATCTGCGGCTGTTCATCCTGCTCGAACATGCCCAGGATACGGTTGATTGTCTGACCGGCATCGATTGTATGCAAAGTCGACAACACCAGATGCCCGGTTTCGGCAGCAGTAAGACCAATTTCCATAGTCTCGCGATCGCGCATCTCACCGACCAGGATAACTTTTGGGGCCTGCCGCAAAGCCGCCCGCATTCCCACTGCGAAGCTACTGAAATCGTTTCCTAATTCTCGCTGGTTAAAGGTTGCCTTGCGTTGTTCATGGATATATTCGATAGGATCTTCCAAGGTCACCACATGCACTGGTCGTTCGTGATTGATCCGGTCCAATAACGCAGCGAGCGATGTCGTCTTTCCCGTGCCGGTGGCCCCGGTGAAAAGAATAAGACCATTCAAGTCGGCAGCCATCTTGCCGAATGCATCCGGGAACTGCATGCCTTCTATGGAAGGAACTTCCGTCTCGAGCTTTCTCAAAACAGAGGTAAAGTATCCTTTCTGGGTAAAGATATTTACCCTGAATCTTGCCTTATCGGAAAGAGTATAAGACAGATCGCACGAGCCTTTTTCGACAAGATCCCTGAGCAGCCTCCGGTTGTTGCCAATCAGATTCAGGGCGAAGGCTTCCGTTTGAAAAGGGGTGAGTTCAGTTACCGGCGGCACGACATCAACCGGAACCAGTATCCCGGCAGACTCAACCTGCAAAGATTTACCCACGGTGAGGTTGAGGTCGGAGACGTTACTGTGCGACTCCAACATTGCGGCTATCCAGTAATCTATTTCCGTCTTTTTCATTATATTTCCTTGAAAAATTGTGCACTACCACCTGTTTTCATATATATTGTCTCTAATCCACAGAGGGTTGCAAGCTTTTTTTCTTATTACAACATTTTTCGTAACTATTCAGGTAGGTACTGAAAACCTGATAATACCACGGACTCTAACTGTTCAGCAGTGTTCCAGGTGTGTACAAGCAGGTCGATCAGCTATACACTTGTATGCTGGGCGGACTGATCGTGCACAGATGGGGTGCTGCTGAATAGTTACCATTTTTCTTTCCATTATGGATTCAAGATATACTGGAGTTCTATCATGGCAATTCCATTACGCAGTGCAACAACAACAGAAGGACGGAAAATGGCCGGTGCCAGGAGTCTCTGGCGGGCCAACGGGGTCAAGGATGAGCAGTTCGGTAAACCGATTATCGCCATCGTCAATTCTTTCACCCAGTTCGTCCCCGGTCACGTCCACCTCCATGAAATCGGTCAGCATCTGAAAAAAATCATCGCCAAGGCGGGATGTTTTGCCGCCGAGTTCAACACCATCGCCATCGATGACGGCATTGCCATGGGCCATGCCGGGATGCTCTACTCCCTGCCGTCCCGCGATTTGATCGCCGACAGCGTCGAGTATATGTGCAACGCCCATACCGTCGATGCGATGATCTGCATCAGCAATTGCGATAAAATCACCCCCGGTATGTTGATGGCCGCCATGCGCCTGAACATCCCAGCCATCTTCGTTTCTGGTGGCCCCATGGAAGCTGGAGTCGACGGCGACAAGCGTTATGATCTGGTCAATGCCATGGTTATGGCCGCAGACAGTGAGGTGAGCGACGACGAAATAAACAGAGTGGAACGCTGCGCCTGCCCGACCTGCGGCTGCTGCTCGGGGATGTTCACCGCCAATTCCATGAACTGCCTCAATGAGGCCCTTGGTCTGGCCCTTCCCGGCAACGGCACGGTGGTCGCCACCCATGCCAATCGCAAACTGCTCTTTGAACGGGCCGCCGAACGGATCGTCACCATGGCCTCCGCCTGGTACGACAACGAAGACAGCTCAGTTCTGCCCCGCTCTATTGCCACCAAAAATGCCTTCATGAACTCCATGACCCTCGATATCGCCATGGGTGGATCGACCAACACTGTGCTACATCTGTTGGCAATTGCCCACGAGGCCGGTGTCGATTTTACCATGGCCGACATTGACAAACTGTCCCGCATGGTGCCGAATCTGTGCAAGGTTTCGCCGTCTTCCACGTACCATGTTGAGGATGTCAATCGAGCCGGCGGCATCATGGCAATTCTTGGCGAACTCGACCGGGCGGGACTGATCGATACAACAGTGCACCGGGTTGACAGCCCGAGCCTGCAGGCGACTCTTAACACCTGGGACATTTCCCGCGACAGCCATAGCAAAGAGGCGGAGACCCTGTATCTGAGCGCCCCCGCTTCTGCCGGGCTGAATCTTGTCATGGGTTCGCAGAGCACCATGTATAAAGAAGCTGATCTCGACCGTAAAAGCGGCTGTATTAGAGAAATGGACCATTGCTACAGCAAGGATGGCGGCTTGGCCGTCCTCTTTGGCAATATCGCCGAAAACGGCTGCATCGTTAAAACCGCTGGGGTCGATCCATCGATTTTTACGTTTTCCGGAACCGTCCGGGTGTTCTCCTCTCAGGATAGTGCCTGCGATGCCATTTTAGGCGGCAAAATAAAGGCCGGCGATGTGATCGTCATTCGTTATGAAGGTCCTAAAGGTGGGCCCGGCATGCAGGAAATGCTCTACCCCACCTCTTACCTGAAGTCAATCCATCTTGGCGCTGAGTGTGCGCTGGTGACCGACGGACGGTTCTCCGGCGGCACATCGGGGCTTTCAATCGGCCACGTCTCCCCGGAGGCCGCTGCGGGGGGAGCCATTGCCCTGCTTGCGGACGGAGATACAATTGATATCGACATCCCGGCGAGAAGGATTAATGTAGCTCTCAGCGATGCGGAGCTCGACATCCGAAGACAAAAAGAGCAGGCCAAAGGAACCGCCGCTTTCACCCCGATTGACAGAAACAGAAGCATCAGTACGGCACTGAAAGCATACGCGCTTTTTGCAGCCTCCGCCGATAAAGGTGCAGTCCGGATTCTGCCCGAAAGTACAGCAAAAAACTAATCTTATGTCCACCGCCCTCGACCATAAAGGAGTCTTTCTTGAAACCGACTAATATCAAAGATCCTGAATATTTTCACAAGGTCATCGATTGTCAATACGCTTGTCCATCGCACACTCCAGTCCCGGAATATCTTCGCCTGATCAGTCAAGGTAAATACGACCAGGCGTTTAAGGTCAACTGGATTTCCAATGTTTTTCCCGGCATCCTCGGTCGTATTTGCGATAGGCCCTGCGAACCCGCCTGTCGGCGAACCCGTGTGGAAGAGACACCCGTTGCTATCTGCCGGTTGAAAAGAGTTGCTTCCGACTATAAAAGCGACAGCACAGATTTCATGCCGGAGGTCCCAGAAGAAAAAAATGGCAAGAAAATTGCTCTCATCGGCGGTGGCCCCGCCTCGCTCACCGTTGCCCGTGACCTGTTGCCCCTCGGTTATGAGATAGATCTCTACGACGACCAGTCAAGAGCCGGAGGGTTTATCCGCACCCAGGTGCCCTCTTTTCGTTTACCGGAAAAAGTGCTCAATCAGGAGGTTGACCGTATCCTGAATATGGGAGTTACAACCCATTTCAACCATTATATTGATGACCTGGGGACCATTGTCGAAAAAGACTATGATGCCATTTTCGTCGGCACCGGTGCTCCACGGGGCCGTGATCTTCCTGATCTTCCCGGCAGGACGGAAGGGGACGCTTCTATTTTTATCGGTATCGAATGGCTGGCATCGGTTTTATACCGTCATGTGACCTCAACCCCCGAAAAAATTCTGGTGCTGGGCGGCGGCAACACGGCCATGGACTGCTGCCGTATGGCGAGAAGGCTCGGTGGAGAAGATGTCCGGGTTATCGTCCGCAGTCCCCGTGCCGACATGAAGGCGTCACCCTGGGAAATTGAAGATGCCGAAGACGAAGGAATTCCCATCATCGACAACCATTCACCTGTCGATTTTGTCATTGAAAATGGACAATTAATAGGCATGCACTTCCAGACAATGACCGCCGATTATGACGAAAACGGCAAGCGTACCTTGTTACCCACCGACGAACCACCGCTGTTCATGGCCTGCGATCAGGTAATTCTTGCTGTCGGGCAGGAGAACGCATTGCCGTTTATCAAGCCGGACCTCGGCATTATCACCAATAAATGGGGCCTCCCTAAACTTGACGAAATAACGTATCAATCCTCCCTACCGAATATCTTCTTTGGCGGCGATGCCGCTTTCGGTCCGAAAAATGTGATCACCGCAGTAGCACATGGACACCAGGCGGCAATATCCATCGATCTTTTTTGTCAGGGCAAGGATCTTTATGCCCGCCCGGCGCCCTGGACCAATCTGGTCAACCAGAAAATGGGCATCCAGGACTGGATGTACGATAGCCAAATCTCCAATGACAAGCGTTATGCCGTCCCAACGGTCGACCGGGTTAAATCACTTAAAAACCGGTTGGTTGAGGTGGAACTCGGCTTCAGCAAAAAAACCGGTCACGAGGAATCCATGCGCTGTCTGAACTGCGATGTCCAGACGGTATTCGACTATTCCACCTGCATTGAATGCGATGCCTGTGTTGATATCTGCCCGGAATCCTGCATTAATTTTATCGAAAATGGCGAAGAAGACGATCTACGCAGCAGGCTTCTTGCACCGGCCGACGAGCTGAGTCAGGCGCTGTATGTTTCTCCACCCTTACCGACCGGCCGGGTCATGGTCAAGGACGAGAATGTCTGCCTGCATTGCGGGCTCTGCGCCGAACGTTGCCCGACCTCGTCCTGGGAAATGATTCAGTTCACCTATAATTCTGCAGTGGCAGGTCAAAAATGAACAAGATAGAGAGTATCAACGACTTTGTCGTCCGTTTCGCCAATGTCAACGGCTCGGGCTCCGCCAGCGCCAACAATCTTTTTGCCCAAGTGATCTTTCGCCTGGGGGTGCCGGTCAGCCCAAAGAACATCTTTCCGTCAAATATCCAAGGTCTGCCAACCTGGTATGAGGTGCGGATCAACGAGCATGGTTATCTTGGACGACGGGGCGGTGTCGACATGTCGATTGCCGTCAACGGTCAGACCCTTTATAACGATTACCTGGAAGTGCTGCCCGGCGGCTATTTCATCTACGATTCCACCAAGGACCTGTCGGAAGAGTTTAACCGTGACGATATCACCCCCATAGGCATTCCATTCACCAGACTGTGCCACAACGAATTCCAGAACCCAAAACTGCGCCAGCTGCTGCGAAATATCATTTATGTCGGTTCCCTGGCCTTTCTCCTGGATATGGATTTTTCTGTTCTCACTGATTCGATCAAGAAACAGTTCCAGAAAAAGCCCAAGCTGGCCGAACCGAACATCAAAGCCCTGGAACTTGGCTACGAATACGCCAAAGAGCATCACAAGGACGCCTGTAAACTGTCCGTGCGGAGAAGCGAGAAACTGGTCGACGAGATCCTAATGGACGGCAATTCCGCCATTGGTCTCGGGGCCGTCTATGCAGGGGCCACAGTTACCGGCTGGTATCCGATAACTCCTTCCACCTCTGTTATCGAGGCCTTTGAACGATACGCGGGCAAATTCCGCACAGAAGAAGACACCGGACGGCATAAAGTAGCCATAATTCAGGCCGAAGATGAACTGGCGGCGTTAGGTATCGTCATAGGTGCAGCCTGGAATGGTGCCAGAGCCTTTACCGCCACGTCAGGTCCAGGTATTTCGCTGATGAGCGAGTTTCTCGGTCTGGCCTATTTTGCCGAGATTCCGGTGGTACTCGTCAACGTCCAGAGAACAGGCCCAAGTACCGGCATGCCGACCCGCACTCAGCAGGCCGATCTGCTTTCCTGCGCCTACGCCTCCCATGGTGACACCAAACATGTACTGCTTTTCCCCTGTGATCCGAAAGAATGTTTCGATATGGGGGCCGATGCCTTCGACCTGGCCGAACGGCTGCAGACCCCGATCATTATCATGAGTGATCTTGATCTTGGCATGAACGATCATGTCAGCGCGCCGCTGCACTGGGACGACAATCGAAAATATGACCGCGGTAAGGTGCTGAGCGCTGAAGATCTGGACAACCTCAAAGAAAGATGGGGGCGCTATCAGGATGTCGACGGCGATGGTATCTGCTATCGGACCTACCCCGGTACACATCCCACAAAAGGGGCCTATTTTACCCGGGGCACCTCGCACAACGAATACTCCGCGTACACCGAGTACAGCCCCATTTACAGGGCGGGGATGGAACGTCTGCTGGTCAAATGGGAGACCGCTCGCGGCATGGTACCGACCCCGCATATCAAAATCAGAGATCCAGAAGCCACCGTCGGGGTGATTTTTTTCGGCACCACCACCCATGCAGCCTATGAGGCTATCAGCCGATTTTCCAAAAATGGATTAAAAATCAACAGCCTGCGGGTGCGTGCCTTTCCGTTTCATGATGAAGTTATCGATTTTATCGACCAGCATGAACACATCTTTGTTATCGAACAAAACCGCGACGCACAGCTGCGCACCATGCTCATGTCCGACAACGGTGTTTCGCCACAAAAAATGCAGTCCATCCTCTACTTCGAAGGTATGCCCATTACCGCTGATTTCATCACCGACAACATCCGGACCCTGCTCGATAAAGACCAACAAGCCGATGCCAAAGAGTCCAAGGGAGAAAAAGCATGAGTGTTGAACGACCCAATTTTCGTCATCCCAAACTTACTAAAAATTCGGCCGGATATTCCCGTACGGATTATGAAGGGGCAATCTCCACACTCTGCGCCGGCTGTGGTCATGACTCGACCACCAGCGCTCTTATCCAGGCCTGCTTTGAATTAGCGATAGAGCCGCACCGGGTAGCCAAGATGTCCGGCATCGGCTGTTCATCGAAGACACCCGCCTACTTCCTCAGCAAATCGCACGGTTTTAATACCGTCCATGGCCGGATGCCGTCAGTTGCCACCGGGGCCAATATGGCGAATCGGGAACTGCTGTACATCGGCATTTCCGGTGACGGCGATACCGCGTCAATCGGCATGGGCCAGTTTGCCCACGCCCTGCGCCGCAACCTCAATCTTAATTATATCTGTATGAATAACGGCTGCTACGGCCTGACCAAAGGGCAGGACTCGGCCACGGCAGATAAAGGCTCGGCTGGCAAAAAAGGCAAGCCCAATCCATACACCTCCATCGACTTATGTGAACTGGCTATCGAACTTGGTGCCAGTTATGTCGCCAGGGGATTTTCCGGCGACAAGGCGCAACTGGTGCCGCTCATCAAGGGGGCCATCGCCCACAATGGCCTGGCTTTCATCGATGTTATCTCGCCCTGCGTCACCTTCAATAACACCGCATCCTCTACCAAGAGTTACGAATATGTCCGGGAACATATCGAGGCGACCAATACCTTCGATTTTGTGCCACTCCAGCAGGAGATCCTCGCCCATTATCCGGAAGGCACCAGTCAGGAGCTGGTGATGCACGATGGCAGCATCATCCACCTGCACAAGGCCGATTCCAGTAAGGACGTCACCGACAGGATGAAATGCGTGAACAACCTGGAACTTGAAAAATCCAAGGGCAGACTGCTCACCGGCCTTTTGTATGTCAATCCGGAAATAATGGAAACCCATGACATTATTAATTCGACCCTCAGGCCTCTCAACAGCCTCACTGAAGCGGATCTTTGCCCCGGCAACAATGCGCTGCAGAGTATTAACGAGAGCCTCAGGTAATTCGGCGCAACTCGTATATCGGACCGGATCAATTTTCATCCCAGTAACCAAGATCCGGTCCCTGTCCACACCTTGCATTTCTGCTCATTTTTTTCCAATCTCATTGAGGTTTACCCTTGCACAAACTTTTTAAACAGATCCTCACTTCCCGGGTATACGAAGCTGCCGTCGAAACTTCGCTTGACCAGGCAACAGGCCTGTCTACAAGATTACACAACCGCATTTTATTAAAACGAGAAGATCAGCAACCGATTTTTTCTTTTAAATTGCGCGGGGCCTACAATAAAATTGCCCATCTGACACCTGCCGAGCGTGAAAAAGGCGTAATTACCGCCTCGGCCGGCAATCACGCGCAAGGGGTGGCTTTTGCCGGTGCAAAACTTGGGATACGGGCGCTGATCGTTATGCCAAAGACAACCCCGCGAATTAAAATTGAGGCAGTGCAAGGTCTTGGCGGCGAAGTGGTCCTTTTCGGCAACAACTACTCAGAAGCGGCAGTTCATGCCGAGAAACTCACTGCGGAAATGAAAATGGTCCCCATCCATCCCTTTGACGACGAACTGGTCATTGCCGGTCAGGGGACCATTGCTGTCGAATTACTGCGCCAGAACCCCAGTAGGCTGGATGCGGTATTTGTCCCGGTGGGTGGAGGCGGGCTTATCTCCGGCCTTGCGCTGTATATCAAGACACTGCGCCCGGAGATTAAGGTTATTGGAGTCGAACCCCTGGACAGCGACGCGATGTACCAGTCGCTTGCCAGAAACACCCGGATTAACCTTGAATCTGTCGGGATTTTCGCCGACGGGGTGGCTGTCCGCCAGGTAGGCAAACTGCCTTTTGAGCTGTGCCGAAAATATGTCGATAGAATAATCAGGGTAACTACCGACGAGCTATGCGGCGGGATCAAAGCAATCTACCAGTCCACCCGCTCAATAGTCGAACCTGCAGGGGGCCTTGGGATGGCCGGACTCCTGAAATATATTGCTGAAACGGGTTGTACGGAGCAAACCCTGATCGCCATCAATTCCGGGGCCAACATGAATTTTGAACGGCTTCGATATGTCGCTGAACGGACCAAAATCGGAGAAAAACAGGAGGCCCTTTTTGCTGTGACTATTCCTGAAAAACCGGGCAGCCTCAAAGTGTTCTGCCGGGATATAGTCGGAGAACGGGATATCACCGAATTCAACTACCGGTTGTCGACGAGAAAACAGGCTCATATCTTTGTCGGCATCTCGACCCGCAACGAAAAAGAACGCTTCTCTTTTGCCGAACAGCTTACCAGCACCGGATATAAAAATATCGACCTCACCGACAACGATCTGGCTAAAACCCATATCCGTTATATGGTCGGCGGCAAATCAGGAAAAGTACTGCATGAACGGTTGTTCCGTTTCTGGTTTCCCGAGACTCCGGGAGCGCTGAGCCGTTTTCTTGAGGCAACTCGAGGCAAACACAACATCTCTCTCTTTCATTACCGGGCACAGGGAGGCGACTTCGGCCGGGTTCTGATCGGCCTTGAATGTCCTGATGGCGAAGATACAGAGCTGGAAAAACGACTTGATGCCCTCGGCTATCGCTACAAGGAAGAAACTGCTAATCCGGCTTATACACTTTTTCTGTAATGCACAGAGGTCAGATTTGAACCGACGATCTTCATTAAAATTCTTTTTCTTTTTGCCCCTCCTCTTTTCGTTGGTCAATTGTCTCTGTTTTACGGTCAATGCTGCCGATCTTAAACCGTCAACACCCCGGGCCCTCCGGGTAGTTATGAACAAGAATTACCCTCCCTACGCCTTTCTGGACAGCGATGGGACCATACAAGGAATTCTTGCCGATCAATGGGCACTTTGGCAAAAAAAGACCGGCGTCCGGGTCGAGATAAAGGCCCTGGACTGGAATGATGCCCTCAAGAGTATGAAGGCCGGAGAGTTTGATGTCATAGACACTCTAGTCATGACTGAGGAGCGTTCCACCTGGCTTGATTTCAGCAAACCCTATGCTCATCTCGAAGTTTCTGCTTTTTTTAACAATGAAATAAGTGGCATAACTGATGTGAAATCCCTGAAGGATTTTATTGTGGCCGTTAAACAAGGCGATGCCGCAACTGACTTCCTGCATCGCCGTGGGCTAGACAACCTGATCTATTATAAGAGTTATGAAGCAATTATCCAGGCAGCTCAAGCACACAAAATCAACGTTTTTGTCATAGACAAACCTCCTGCTTTATATTTCCTCCACAAGTATGGGATGCAGAACCAATACAATGTCACCCAACCATTTCGTACGGGAGCATTTCACCGGGCGGTCAAGAAAGGAAATACCGAACTGCTCAAGCAAATCGAAGCCGGTTTCTCCCGGATATCAGCCGAAGAATTCCAACAGATTGACAAGAAATGGTACGGTACGCCTCTATTAAGCTCTGTTTCTGTAACATATTGGCGGTTTGGCGTCGGTGCCTCCTGTTTGCTGACTCTTCTCCTGTTTGGCTGGAACCGTTCGCTGAGAAAGGCCGTGAGAACGAGTGACCTGGCGCTGGAATTAAGTGACACGGAGTTGCGAAAAAGTGAGACTCAATATCGGGAACTGGTCGAAAATGCGAACAGTATTATTCTACGCAGGGATCGCGAGGGTCGGATTTCTTTTTTCAATGAATTCGCCCAACGTTTCTTCGGCTATGAGGCGAGCGAGATACTCGGCAAAGACGTAATCGGGACCATCGTACCCGAGATAGACCAGGCAGGAAAAAATCTTCGGCACATGATTGCCGATATCGGATTGCGGCCGAATCACTACGAGGCCAACATAAACGAAAACATGCGCCGGGATGGTTCTCGAGTCTGGATATACTGGACCAACAAACCGCTTTACAATGCTGCAGGTGAGGTCAGCGAAATACTCAGTGTCGGCCATGACATTACCGATCGAAAAAGGGCTGAGGCGGCGTTGGGGCTGGAACGGGAACGATTGGAGTTTATCATTGCAGGTTCACGACTCGGCACCTGGGAATGGAATGTCCAGAGTAATGCAACAGTTTTCAACGAAACCTGGGCGCAACTGCTTGGGTATACCCTTCTGGAACTGACGCCATATAATTACGATACCTGGGAACGGCTGGTACACCCTGACGACCTCGTGCCGGCTCAAAAATCTTTGGCCGATTGCATTGCAGGCAGCACGCCGGACTATGACTGTGAATTTCGGATGCAGCACAAAGACGGCCATTGGGTCTGGATCATGGATCGAGGACGCATCCTCACCCGTGACCATGAAGGAAAACCCCTGTCGATGTTTGGCACCCACACCGACATAACCAAAATAAAGCGTGCGGAGGAGAAGCTGCAGGCCACCAATGACTTGCTTTCCCTGTTCATTAAACACTCTCCCATTTACACCTTCGTCAAGGAGGTGACTCCTACCACAAGCCGGGTTCTGCATGCCAGCGATACTTATCAGGACATGGTCGGCATTTCAGGTTCTGCAATGACAGGCAAAACCATGGACGAACTTTTTCCGCCTGAAATAGCGCAAAAGATGACGGCTGACGATTGGCTGGTTGTCTTTTATGAGAAGATACTTCGTCTTGAAGAGGACTTGAACAACCGTCACTACAGCACCATTAAATTTCCAATTCGCCTTGGCGACAAATATCTCCTGGCCGGTTACACCATAGACATTACCGAGCGTAAAGAGATGGAAGAAGAGCTGCGTAAAAAAGAGAACCAATTGCAAAAGATTCTCGAGATCCTGCCCATCGGCCTGTACTTCGCCGACAAGAACGGCACCCTGCTACGCAGCAATCCCATGGGGGTGAGAATATGGGGGGCCGAGCCGAAAGTGCCCTTGTCCGAATACGGGATTTTCAAGGCATGGCGCCTCCCTTCACGGGAACCACTCAAAGCCGAAGACTGGGCCCTGGTGAACACGATTCGTAACGGGGCCACCATTGTTGACGAACTCCTGGAGATTGAAGCCTTTGACGGCAAGAGAAAGACCATACTGAACTATTCGGCGCCAGTACTCAATGACAAGGGGGATGTTGATGGCGCTATCGTGGTCATGGTCGATATCAGTGATCGAATCGTCCTTGAGAGCCAGCTCAACCAGGCGCAAAAAATGGAATCCATAGGCAGGCTGGCCGGTGGCGTGGCACATGACTTCAACAATATGCTCAGTGTAATTCTTGGCCATTCTGAATTGGCTCTTAAGACCCTCGATCCCAAGCAGCCACTTTTTGTCAGCCTGCAAAATATTAATAAAGCAGCCAGGCGTTCGGCCGATCTTACCCAACAACTCCTGGCCTTTGCCCGCAAACAAACTGTGGCGCCCAAGGTGCTTGACCTCAACGAGACCGTGACAGGGATGCTGAAAATGCTGCAGCCGCTCATTGGCGAGGACATCGATCTGGCCTGGCTGCCGGAAAAAGACCTCGGGCCAGTCAAGATGGATCCTTCCCAGCTCGACCAGATATTGGTAAATCTATGCGTCAATGCCCGGGATGCCATCGAGGGTCCAGGCAAGGTAACTATAGAGACGAATACAGCCGCTTTAGATGCAGACTACTGCGCCAGACATCCGGGTATCATTAAAGGCGACTATGTATTACTGACGGTAAGCGACAATGGCTGCGGTATGGATCAGCTGACAATTTCGAATCTGTTCGAGCCCTTTTTCACCACCAAGAAGATGGGTAAGGGCACCGGTCTGGGGCTGGCTACGGTGTACGGCATTGTCAAACAGAATAACGGTGCTATCCATGTAGACAGTGCACCTGGCCAGGGAACAACCTTCAAGATTTACCTGCCCCGATACACCGCCAAGGCAGAACAGAATGTAGGTACAGATGTGCAGGGACAGCCCACCCGCGGCCACGAAACCATTCTACTGGTGGAAGACGAGCCAATGATCCTCGAGGTAACCATGGCAATGCTCGAACCTCTCGGGTACAACGTTGTAGCAGCCGCGACGCCTGGAGAAGCTATCCGCCTGGCACGGGAGCATGCCGGGAAAATCGATATGCTGATGACTGATGTAGTCATGCCCGAGATGAACGGCCGGGATCTAGCCAGGAACCTGTTGTCGCTCTACCCAGACATCAAGCGCTTGTTCATGTCTGGCTACACGGCCGACGTCGTAGCGCATCACGGCGTACTCGACGAAGGTGTATATTTCATCCAGAAGCCATTCACCATGCACGATTTAGCCGCCAAAATCAGAGAGGTATTGTATCAAGATTCCGACGCCGTCAACATTTAAAACGTGCATATGCCATTGTAATATTTTATAGATGTCACCTTCCATCACACGTACTTTCCGAAATCGGAATCAACAATCCTATGCAGTAAGCCAGCACCTGACTTGCCAACCATCTTCTGTGCCCCACCATGTCTGCTAACCTAAAAGTCCTTTTTGCCCTGACCCTCATTCATTTTACCGGCGATTTTTATTCCGCTTTTATCAGCCCCCTTTTCCCGGTTTTTGTCGACAAGCTCGGCCTCAGCCTGACCCAGGTCGGCATCATCGCCGGAACAATGCGCCTGCTGGCCTTTATTATTCAACCGACCGTCGGCTATTTCGCCGACCGCTGTCCGACGCGTGCCTTTATCTTTCTAGGCTTATCGCTGACCATTGTCTTTATCCCGCTGTCTGGAATCGCCCCCAATTTCTGGGTGCTGCTGCTATGCATTGCTCTCGGTTCTGTCGGTTCGTCAATCTTTCATCCTTCCGTCACCGGCATGGTGCCTGTTTATGCCGGATCAAAAGCCGGTTTTTCCATGTCCGTCTTCAATACCGGCGGCACCCTGGCATTTGGTCTCGGGCCTCTGTTAATTACTTGGTATGTTGCTTATTTCGGACTAACAGCCATGCCCTTTGCCATGCTTCCTGGGCTGCTGGTCCTAGGGTATCTATTCAAGGTGATTCCTGCACCGCAAAGCGAAGGGCTGAATCGGTCCGGCTTTTTCAGTGCCCTCAAAGAAAGCCTCGGCAGCGTCTGGAAAGTCGTTGCCCTTATCTGGCTGGTCATGTTCATACGGGCGATAGTCGGCCAGTCTTTTCTGACTTTCATGCCGGTACTGTATGTGCGGGAGGGTTTCAGCGTGGTATCGGCAGGGGCGATTTATTCGTGTTTTATCGTCTCGGGTACTGTCAGCGGCTTGTTATCCGGCTATTTCTCAGATCGTATCGGCTTCAAACCTGTTTTTATTTTCTCTTTTCTGGGTATGGCACCGGCCCTCTGGCTGCTTATGCAGTTCCACGGCAACTGGGTATATGTTGGTGCCGCCCTTGCCGGCAGCTTTGTCCTGGCGCCGCTTCCTCTCGGTGTCACCATGGCCCAGACCCTGGCTCCGAAAGGACGCTCCATGGTAGCCAGCCTGATGATGGGTTTTGCCTACGGCCTCGGCGGCGCCATTACCCCTCTTATCGGCAAGCTGGCGGATATGTTCACCATCCGTCCTGTCCTAACTTTTATCGCAGTGATTCCCCTTTTCGCCCTGCCGATAATCGCCCTTTTTCCGAAAACACGGAGCAATGGTTGATGTACCCAACAAAGTTGTGGTAACATCAATATTGCTACACCTTATGGTCAGTACGAATCACCCGATGTGACCAGCCAAATAGAGGAGCGGATATGCCTTCGATTGAGAATATCATTGCACTGACAGGCTCTTTTCTGCCTCTGACCGCAACAATCCTTTTTAGCGGGATCCTGCTCTGGGGAATGCAACTGCTACTCATTGGACGACATCCAGATCTCGGCAACGAACAGTTATTTCCCAGGCAACTAGCCATGCTGGTCTTAACATTCGCTGGCATTATCGCCATCGCCATTGCTTTACCGGTGAGTGAGAGTTTTCGTACTCAGATTGTCGGCCTTATCGGCTTGATAATTTCGGGGATCCTGGCTTTTTCATCAAGCACGATCTTTGCCAACCTCATGGCAGGAATGATGCTTCGGGTAACCAAACCATTTCGGACCGGTGACTTCATCAGTGTCAAATCTGAATATTTCGGCCGCGTTGTCGAACGCGGATTATTAGATACGGAGATTCAAACCGATAAAAGGGAATTAATTGCTTTTCCCAATACATATCTGATCACCAACCCGGTATCGGTCGTCCGCAGTTCGGGTGCCATTGTGTCAACAACCCTCTCCTTAGGTTATGATGTGCATCATGCAACAGTCGAACCCCTGCTGCTCAGTGGTGCAAGAGAATGCGGTCTTGAAGAACCATTTATTCATGTGCTGGAGCTTGGCAATTACGCCGTCACCTATAAAATAAGCGGCATGCTGACGGATACCAAAAATCTGCTGACCGCTCGGTCCAACCTCTGCCGTTGCGTTTTGGACGTGCTGCACACCAATAATATTGAGATCATGTCGCCGACTTTTATGAGTCAACGACCTCTCCCGGAAAATTTAAAAATAATTCCCGCTGCCCCCGACCATCAACCATTGGGAACTCTTGCCGTTGCCGAAGAAGTCGTCTTTGACAAAGCGGAGAAAGCGGAGCAGGTTGAACAGGAAAAACAGCAACTGCTCGATAAAATCAAAGAATATAAGAGTAAAATAGAGCAGGCATCGGCAACGGAAAAAGAACAGCTGCAGCAAACTATAAAGAACTACCAGGAACAACTGGTGCTAATGGAAAAACCGGAAGAGGAAGCAAGCAGTGACAAGCAGGCCACCGAAACTGTTGCAGACGTCCCCCTACAGCACATTGAGCGGCCCCTCCATCTGTTTCCCGGTGGCCAATGAAAAAGTGCGAATTTTGAGTGAACTACGTACGGCTCGCCCTCAATGCTTCATAAACCAGGGTTCCCGTCCCCCGGTAAGGATTTCCACACCATCGGCAGTAACCAGAAGGGTATGCTCAAACTGGGCGCTCCGGGCCAGGTCACGGGTTACTGCTGTCCACTTGTCCGGCCATACGACACATTCAGCACACCCGGCATTGATCATCGGCTCGATGGTGAATGTCATGCCCTCTTCCATGCGAGTCGTGTTCCTCGGCTCGAAAAAATGAGCGACATAAGGGGCCATATGAAAGGACTCACCGATTCCATGACCAGTAAACTCACGGACGATACTGAAGCCATGCTCCCTTACCAGATTTTCAATCACCTGGCCGACAGCGTTGAAATGCTGTCCTGGCCGCACCAGGTCGATCGTCTTGATCAGACACTCCCATGTTACCTGAACCAATCGTTTGGAATCTTCGTCTACTTCTCCGACAAAAACGGTCTCAGAGCAATCCCCGTGCATCCCAAAGGCATAAACAGTAATATCACAGTTAATGATATCACCTTCAACCAGTTCCCTGCTGTCGGGAATACCATGCACCACCACCTCATTGACTGAGGTACAGATCGACTTAGGAAAACCCATATAATTTAAAGGACTTGGGTAAGCATTAAGTTCGACAGTCCGATTATGGGCAATCCGGTCAAGTGCATCGGTAGTTACGCCGGGTCGCACATTGGCAAGGACCGTATCCAGCACCTCGCGAGCAATCTTCCCCGCTTTTCGCATCCGCTCAATCTGGTCGAGGTTTTTCTTTTTACACGACGATCTGGCAGATGTGGGGGCACCGGTGTAGGCATACTCCGGTCGCCCGATATGATCCGGGACAGAATGAACCGGGCTCACCCTACCGGCCGTGACAGTCGGTTTTCTATGCACATTTTTTTTCAATCCGGGAGGAGCGGTTTCGCCGAGTTCATCTGAATGCAGATGGCATTTTTTATATTTTTTGCCGCTGCCACACCAGCAGGGATCATTTCTTTTTGGTAATTTCACATCTCACTCTCTTTGCCCTGATTCGTTTTATGTAATCAGAGATTAACCTGCATTTTTATTATTGTGGACAATGTTGCTACAAAGCACCTTGCCAGGCAGGACCACAACTCCGACTTCCGACAAGCGCTTCGAGTCCTATTCAGATAACGAGCTCTTTATTGCATTGCGAACTTTTTTCTGGTCAGTTTTACAACTGAAAACTTGGAAATCCAAGGGAAAACAACTATTCTTTACAGATTATAAGCTGAGAATTGTTTATAATACCTCTTTACCCAAATTACTGAACAGAGTCACGCAGGACAAACATATGCCACAGCTTAAACGATCCGAGCTTCAAGCTCAGATTAAGGAAAAAAACTTCCTCTCAGAATCGCAAATTTATCTCTTTTTCGGCGAACGGTTCCTCTGCAAAGAAACAGCCGATTCACTCCAGGAGATACTCCTTCGGCAACAGCCTGGAGCAGTGCACACGATTGACGGAGACAGGGAAGATCCCGGCCAGACCCTGGCCAGGTTGATGAGTTACAGCCTGCTCCCTGGCCGGCAGATCTATCGCGTCGCCGATAGCCGGATCTTTCACAGTAAAACTGTCGTGGCCGAAATATGGGCCAAGGCAGTTCAGGCCTTTCAGGCCGGTCGCCCCGGACCTGCGTCCCGCCATCTGCTGGCCATGGCGCAGGCGGCTGATCTGAAAATAGATGGGCCTGCCCCGCTTTCAGAAATTAAACCGCAGGAATGGAAAAAAATCTTCGCGTTTGACAAACCCGGCGAAAACCTGGTTTGGGCCGACAACCTTCTCTATGAATCACAGGAAATAACTGCTGCCACCACAGCCAACCTGGTCGACCGCTATATAGAGGCCTTTACCAAAGGGCTTCCCGGCGGGAACATTCTTTTATTAACCGCAGAAACAGTGGATAAACGCCAGCGCCTGTTTACCTATATTAAGAAGAAAGGCACCATCATTGACTGCTCTGTAGCTTCTGGTACAAACGCCGCCGCCCAGAATGAACAGAAAGCGGTCCTGCAGGAGATGATGGAGAGAACACTGGCGGAATTCGGCAAAAGAATCGATATCCCGGCGATGGACCTTTTTTTTGAGCGCGTCGGTTTTTATCCAGTAGCCGTTGTCACTGAAACAGAAAAACTGGCTCACTTTGTCGGGAATCGACCGGTAATTACCTGCAGCGACGTGGAAATTATGGTTGGCCGTAACCGGGAAGACGCTCTGTACGAACTGACCGACGCTTTCAGTAAAAGGCAGGTGGGCAGAACGCTGACTCTTTTATCGCGTCTTTTAGAACAAGGCTTCCACAGCCTCGCCATCCTGGCAACGATGCGCAATTTTCTAAAAAAACAATTGATTTATCGATCCTTGCAATTGCGCCCCACCCCGGTATGGCGACGCGGCATGAATGCCAAAGAATTTCAAAACCACTATCTCCCAGACCTGAAAACCCAAGGAGAGTGGCTCGAACTGCTTCAGGGCCATCCATATGCCCTTTTTATGAGTTTCAGTAAGGCGTCAGACTATTCCTGTTCCGGCCTCAAGCGCTGGCTTGTAATGCTGCTTGACGCCGAGTTTCGCCTGAAAGGCTCCCCCGTACCACCCCAACTGGTGCTGGAAGAACTTTTTCTTTCCATGTTGCAGGGCTCGCCAAAGTTTTATCGCTAGGAGGCTTTACGTGCTATTGAAAATGAATAATTTATTATTATGGTAATTGGTGTTCAAGGAGTATCTTAGCCAGGTAAACGGAAAGAAAGCCGGGTTTTTTCTCAAGCCTCCTTGAGGATCTTCTTAAGACAGAATTCAATCATTAACGGACAAGAATTACAGTAATACAATGACAGAAAAAAAAATTAATCGAGAAGGATCTGTCCTCACGAAAGAGAATATTGAAACAAAAGAACCGCGGCTGTACAAAGTGCTGCTGCACAATGATGACTATACTTCCATGGAATTTGTCATTGCCATACTTGAATCTGTTTTTCACAAGTCAGCCAATGACGCGACAAGAATAATGCTTAATGTTCACAACGAGGGAGTAGGAATCGCCGGAATATATACCCGGGAAATCTGCGAAACAAAAATCTCGGTTGTACACCAGCTGGCGGAAAAAAACGAGTTTCCACTTCGGTGTTCCATGGAGACGGTCTAACAGGTAAAAGAACCCTTTTACCCAACTATATGCGGGAAATATGCTGAGTAAAACACTGGAAAAATCCCTGATACTGGCCATAAGAGAAGCAAAAACTCATAATCATGAGTATGTCACTGTTGAGCACATGCTCTATGGTCTCTTACATGACGAGCTCACCAGTTTTATCATCAGTGAATGTGGTGGCTCTACCCAGGCGTTAAAAGAACGCCTGGAAAAATTTTTCCTCTTGGAAATCCCTAAATTCTCCGAAAGCGGGATCAGAGAACCGGCCCAGACAATCGCCTTTAACCGCGTACTGCAGCGGGCTGTAGCCCATGTTCAGAGCTGTGGAAAGCAACAGGTTGACAGCGGTGATGTGCTGGTCTCCATCCTTTCTGAAGAGGAATCCCATGCCGTCTATTTCCTAACGTCGGTAGGCATTGGCAAAATGGCGGTCGTCAATTTCATCTCCCATGAACTGCCTGCCGATGGCCTGCAGAAAGAACCTTTTGCCACCCCACCGGAAGGTCCAAATCCGCAACAAGGGACGAAAGATGCGAAGGCGTTGGAGGAATTTACCGTAAACCTTGCCGACTATGCCGCTCAGGGAAAACTCGATCCGCTCATTGGTCGCAATGAAGAGATCAGCAGGATCATGCAGGTGCTGTGTCGACGCAAAAAAAATAACCCACTGCTCGTTGGCGAACCCGGTGTCGGCAAAACCGCCATGGCCGAAGGACTTGCCCTGCGCATTTATGAAGATAAAGTAGCCAGGGACAAAGGTGAAAAAGCAAAGGTTCCGGATCTACTGCAGGATGTGGAGATTCACTTGCTCGATATGGGAACCCTGGTCGCCGGGACCAAATATCGCGGAGACTTTGAAAAAAGATTAAAAAGCGTTGTTTCTGCCATAGAGCAGAAAAAAAACGCCATCCTCTTTATCGATGAAATGCATACCATTGTCGGTGCAGGTGCCACCAGCGGCGGATCGATGGATGCATCCAACCTGCTCAAGCCAGCTTTGCAGGCTGGAATACTGCGTTGCATCGGCTCGACCACCTATGAGGAATATAAAAACCAAATTGAAAAAGACCGGGCACTGTCCAGACGATTCCAAAAAATCGATATTGAAGAACCAACGGTGAACGAAACCCATCTGATTCTGAAAGGATTGAAGGATAAGTACGAAAAGCATCACAATGTGCGGTATTCACAGAGTTCACTCAAAGCCATGGCCGAACTTTCGGACCGATATATCAACGAGCGTTTTCTCCCCGATAAAGCCATTGATATCATGGATGAGGTAGGCTCCTTTTTCCGACTTGAAGGCAGACAGGGCACCATGGTCAAGATTACCGATATTGAGAAGGTAGTCTCGCGAATCGCTAGAATTCCCGCGAAAAGCAGTTCAAATTCGGAGATCTCTGAGCTGAAACAACTGGGAGCGAATCTTAAAAAAGTGGTCTTTGGACAGGATGAGGCCATTGAAGTGGTAACAACCGCAGTAAAACGCTCCCGGGCAGGACTTGGCAATCCCGACTCACCCACCGGCAGTTTTATCTTTGCCGGACCTACCGGGGTTGGCAAAACCGAGGTGGCCAAACAGCTGGCGAACACTCTCAACATTCATTTTGAACGTTTTGACATGAGTGAATACATGGAGAAACACGCTGTTGCCAGATTGATCGGCTCGCCACCGGGCTATGTTGGTTTCGATCAGGGCGGTCTGCTCACGGAAGCTATTCGCAAACATCCCTACTCAATACTGTTGCTCGATGAAATCGAGAAAGCCCATCCGGATATATTCTCTATCCTCCTACAGGTGATGGATCACTCGACCCTGACTGACAACTCAGGGCGGAAAGCAGATTTTCGCAATGTTATAATCATCATGACGACCAATGCCGGAGCAAGAGAGTTAGCCAGTAGAAGTATCGGCTTCGTTACCGGCAAAAAGGGCAAGGACCAGACTGCAGTGAACAAACTTTTTGCCCCTGAGTTCCGCAACAGACTTGATGCAATTGTCTCTTTCAGCGCCCTCGATACCAAGGCTACCGAGCTGGTTGTCGACAAATTGATAAAAGAGCTGGAAGGACAACTTGCCGAGAAACGGGTCAGTATCAAGCTCGGCGAAAAAGCCCGAAAATATCTGGCCAAAAAAGGCTATGACCCCGATTATGGTGCTCGACCGCTGCGACGCCTTGTTATGAAAGAGCTAGGCGACACTTTGACTGAAGAGATCCTTTTTGGAAAATTAAGCAAAGGTGGGGAAGCGTTTGTCGACGAAAAGGATGGCAAGCTCACTTTCCGCTACACCAAATAACTGAATTGTAGGAATTAGCCGTTTAACTTATAACAGGTTGTTCTTTTCTCATTTCACTGCCGCATCATAGTAACTCCCGGAGATACTGTAATGCGGCATTTTTTATATCTATCGTCGGAAAAAGCATAAATCCTTTGCTGCCGCGTATTTACGAAAAATTCATGGTGTTGTACACAGAGTTGGATTAAATACAGACAGATGTAGTTTTGGGTTTGTTTTTTTTGGTGTAGCTTGAAAAGCATAAGATGATCGATTGCAAAACACTCATCCCGCCCAACAGATTTGCGGGTACTCAGTTCAGTACTCGCTTGACGGGTGTTAATTGCAAGCTGCTTTAAAAG
>CBDTUM010000009.1:0-62034 GCA_965363495.1 uncultured Desulfopila sp. | reverse complement strand
TAAGCCTCTTCATCGTTCGCACTTGTCCATTCAGACAATGTACCCTCAAGAGCATGGGCAAACTCGAAATCAATTGCTGTTGCCTTACGAACAAAAACTTTATTGTTTTCATCTACCTCAAATGCTACAGAGTCTCCAGGCTTAATACCTAGAAGTTTTCGTATTTTTCCAGGTATAGTTGCCTGACCTTTGGTGGTGAGCTTACTTGTTATTGCTGTTTTCATTATGATCTCATTCGTTCGTGTTAACCTTACAAGTAAGAAAGTGTTACAGTAATACCGTAATGTCAACACCTTTTGGGCTATACTGTTTCACTCGCTTCGAGGCCTGATACTGTGTGCTAATCGAATTTATTAGATTCATTAGATCTTGAACAAGTATTTGAGGTACAGCTGATGCCTGCGAGTGGACGGACATGACAGCGATGAGCTGACAGCAGGCACAGGAATGTCCTTGCCCTGACATTATTTCAGCAATTATTCAGGTCCACTGCTGCTCCCATCCATTGAACCAGAGCAGCGAACCGCGGCACGGGGTATGCTCGCCAACCTTAGCTTCAGCAACAGTCGGTTAATAGAGGTCATCAGCCCCCTGGAAACTGAAATTTCGCCGTCAGATACACCCTCAGTACGGAACAACAGATCAAGGATATGGAAGGTTGGGATCACGCGGCCGAGAAAACCGGTGCAACCGGCGCAATAGGTCACTAGTTTGCGACCTTCGCTCTCCTGCCGCCGTGTTTCCGTCCAGCCACGGCTGAATTTGGACTCGATGCATCCTACGGCTCCGCCCTCACCGCAACACAACGTCGTTTTTCCTTGGTGACTCATTTCCACTACTGTATAGCCCAGATCGACCACCAGACTCCGGACCGCCGACTGCACCTCAGGAGAATCGCGCAGTTGACAGGGATCGTGCACAGTGATCTCGCCGTTGCGGCCTGCTGTACCGGTCTCCAGTCCGCCTTGATTATTAAAGAATTCGTAGACGGTCTGAACCGATAGCCCCTTGCCATAATCGCGGAATATTTTCGTGCAGCTCGGACAGGCGGTCAGCACATTTTTGACCCCTCGAGCGGAAAGTCGGCGCAGCAATTCACCAAAAACAGACTGGAAATGCTCTACGCGCCCTAAATCGTGGGAGGGTTTTGCGCAACAGGCCAGGATAATGCCAAGCGACGGGTCAAATAAGCGAAGTTGTTGATAGATCTGCCAGGTGACTGCCGGCCGGGTACCCGGGAGGGCGCATCCTGGAAAAAAAACTGTATCACAGCTATCAGGCAACCCATACCAGGAGAAGAGGTGCGATCCCCCCAGAGCCTCATACCGAATGAGGGATCGGTAAGGTCTGGCATCGAAAGAACCGGACTCGACATGATAGCGACGAATCTCAAAAAACATTGAGCAAGGATCGACACCTTCCGGACACACCGCCGTACAGAGCCCGCAAAGACTGCAATGATACGCCATCTGTCGTTGCTGCAGGGCATTGAGATTAAACGACGTCGCAATGGTTCGAGGGGTGCCGTACCGAACCAGGAACGCGCAACTATTCAGGCAAGCGCCGCAATCGTTGCACCTTTCACGGATATCGAGGAGAATTGAGAGTAATGGCGAAGAAGAAGTCAAAATCGAATTGGAAAATTACCAGGCCACAAACAAGTAGATAGGGGAAATCTGCCGCCGGGGCAACGGCAACGACTTTGCCCTGGCGGCAGGGAATACGATCACTTCTCAGAATTGACCGGATAGTCGGCTCCTTTCCAGGCGAAGATACCGCCCGGATGACGGAACACATGGGTGTAGCCTAGCTTTTTTTGCCCAGGCGGCGCCATTGTGGCTGCGGGTACATTTGACAAAGCCGCAATAAACGACGATCATTCTGTCCTTGTCCGGGCCGAGCAGGATCTTGAAATCCTCAACAGTCTTGCCGTCGGTTTCTTTTATATCCCACTCCTGCATCTCTGCGATCGGAAAAAGAAACTGCTTCGCCCCAGGGATATGATTCTTTTTGTACGAATCCTCATACGGCATGGTGTCGATGATCAGAATGTCTTTTTTCGCATCGATCATGCCCTTCAGTTCATCGGTAGTGACGATGCCATAGCCGCCCTGCTGAACCTCCCGAAGCAGTTTGACTGCTCCCTGCTCCTTTTTAAGCTCTGCCTTGAATTTGTTGGTACCAAAGGCGAAAGCAGAGGCACTGATACCGACAAGGAATAAACCAACCATAATTCCGCACAAAATTTTTTTTGTGTACACTCCGTATTCTCCTCGATAAACAGTTGATATTTCACACGACCGACCGCCTGCGGGTACGACCGCGACTCCAATACACAAATAGTAACGCGGCCATCAGCACCACATCGCGTGCTAGGGCAGCCTTGAGCCCCTTGTACGCCTGCTCCGGGTCTTCCGGGCCGAAACAGCCGCAATCGATATCCAGCCCCAGGTGAATTCCATACAGAAGAACGGCGATAAACATGACCAGCATCGCGGCAATGGCCCGGAGGCTGCCACGCAGGGCACAGGCCAATCCGATACCGGCGACTATTTCAATGACCGGCAGCAGCACCGCCAGTGGGTAGATTAATACCTCAGGCAGGATCAGCGGGGGCATTTGAACGAAAACCTACGGTTTTGAATTCCAACTCACGCTGATCCTCTTCGTTTTTTTCTTACAACCCATGTCACAACCTATGCTTATAGGGGTATCACCCTGATTCTTTTGCTCATGTACGCTAAGGGAATAAAGGAGTGAGGGGTGTAGTTTTTTTGTCTATTTCGCTTCTAGGGAGACCTTTGGATCTTTTTCTTCGAGAACCTTGTATCTTTCAAGGATTGCAGAACGGATACTGAGAAAATCTTCCTGGTTGGAGTAACGCCAACATTTATACCCAAAATAAGGGGTTGTGTTTGGCAAACTTTTTCCATTGCTTTTAAACCTCGTTAATCTGATTGCAAGCGGCAGATGGGACCCATATCTAATTCTAAGTGACATCCACAGAGGATTAACGCATAGTCTCTGTCCGACCAAGAATTAATCATCTGTACGAGAGCTTATCTGGGCCAAGCCTACAAGCGTCACCACACAAAAGAACGCACCTGCATAGAAAGTGTAGGATGCCCCGAACTGTTCCCACAGAAACCCCGCCAGTAAACTCGCTGGCAGCAAGACAAGTCCACTTATAAGGTTGAAGAATCCATATGCGGTACCACGTAAGTCGTCAGGTGCGACATTAGCCACCATAGTTGCTAGCAAGCCTTGTGTCATGCCCATGTGGACACCCCAGAGAGCAACGCCTGCTAAAACGACACTCCAGTGATCGCTCGCCGCCAATACCAGATCGGCCCCGGCCAGTACAATTATTCCGAGAGCCAGTAGCTTGCCATGGCTCATTCTGTCGGAGAGTTTACCAAACGGATACGCCGACAAGGCGTAGAACACATTCATCATTACCATTACGAGTGGCACCAGGGCAATGGGAACACCACCCTGCTGTGCTCGCAGGACGAGAAACGCTTCGCTGAATCGAGCCAGAGTAAATACCGCACCTATGCCAACTACCAGCCAGTAAGAACGACCAAGGCGTTGCAGATTTTCTCTCCGAATCGGGTTGGTACGTTTCTCAGTTTGACGATGTTCTGGTTCCTGCAAACCGAAGAAAAGCACAGTGACTGCAATCAATCCAGGGATGACGGCAACCCAGAACACAGCCCGGAAATCGTTAGCCCAGAGTAGCATCAGACCAACTGCCAACAAGGGACCAATAAATGCCCCCGCCGTATCAAGGGATTGCCGCAGGCCAAATGCTGCACCCCGAAGATGCGGTGGCGCAATATCCGCGATCAAAGCATCCCTTGGCGCACCGCGGACACCTTTGCCGACACGATCTAATAGTCGGGCTGTCAACACGATGTCTATGGCGGGAGCAATGGCAAATAGCGGTTTGGTCAGCGCACCGAGAGCATAGCCGAACAGGGCCAACCCCTTACGTTTGCCGAGGTAGTCACTCAATGCACCTGAAAATACTTTGACGATCAGAGCGGTGGACTCGGCTAGTCCTTCTATCAGCCCTACAGCCAAGGCGCTGGCCCCGAGTGTTGTAACCATGAAGAGTGGCAGCAGGCTGTGGATCATTTCCGAAGAAATATCCATCAACAGGCTGACTGATCCGAGCACCAATACCCCGACAGGAATCTGGTTCAATATATGTTTTGTGGTGTTGGTGATTTGCAAATAACTGCTCCAGAAAAAAGGGTGCCACGGACATTCGTGTGTAAATATACTCTAAGAAATTGCCTAAGTAGCCAGACTTGCACTCTCTATATTCAAGCAATGAATATTACTATTTTTAATAGAAGTAGTATTATCAACCCATTCTTCTAAGTGTTTCCTCGTACAGAAGAAATTCAAGTTATTTCAACAGGTAATTGCCCCAATTTATATAATCACCAAGAGGTAGATCTAATACATGAGTTGTGAATGGTATTATTGACGATATTTCACCATCGACGACAACTATCGAAATGGCACTGTTACATTGGCTGTATGATGATGTAGCGGCACCATCTTTGTTCCAATCAACAACACGGGATTCTGTTTTGCCGATTTTAAAGATATCGTTGTCCCGGCCAGAGCAGGAAGCAGCAACTCAGGTGTAACCACCCCCACGGTTCGAGGTATGTAAATCAGATTTATATAATGACGAACAGTCATTCTGCTGAGCGTGCCAACCCAAAGCAGGTCGGAATTTTCAAGAAGAACATCAGCGGACCAGAGTCTCAAGGCCCAAAAATCTTTTTTTCCCCCCGGCAGGGTGTGAATCAAGAGCAGTGTTTCATTGCGACCGTCATGAACCTGTGGCAATACTGGCAGATCTTCTACATCTGGATTTGCCATCAGCCAACGCAAACTCGAGGCCGGAGTCAACGGCAGAGGTTGCTGCCAACCTGACTGTTGCAACAAAGCCTGAAGATCTGAGAGTGTTCCAGCATACTGCAAGTTCATAACCTGTTCTTCTTCCCCGCCCAGATCAAAACGATGGGCAGGTAACTGCTGCCAGCCATGTTCAAGCCAGTTACCGGTGGTCATCTGCATGGTCGTATGTTGCTGTTGATAGCGGAGCCGGTTATCGGTAAAGCCGGTTGCCCAGTGGATAAAGGCTGCCAGTATAAATACGATAAGAGAAAATCGAAACAGCCCCCGGCTTTTGCAGGGTCGTTTTCCTTGCAGATAAATCAAGGTCATAATAATTAGCCAGGCCATGCCCAGGCTGAACCCGCCAACAACATCGGAGAGCCAATGGGCACCAAGGTACAACCGGGAATAGCCGATACCAAGGATTAAAAACAGGGCCAAGGCAAAGGGGAGCCAACGTTTTTTCGCGACCATCTCGCGGCTGCAGAGTAGGGCAAGAAAACCAAAGATAACCAAAGACATCGTGGCATGGCTGGAGGGAAAGGCCCAATGGACAGCGCCGCCATACATATCCACCGGACGAGGAATCCTTGTGACTTGTTTAACTATTGTGACCAGTAGAAAGCCGATGACCGTAGTGCCTGTTAGAAACAGAGCGCTGTAACGATCTTTTCTAAACAGCAGCCAGAACAAGCCTGCCAGGACAAGAGGGACGGTTACCGCCGCATCACCCAACATGGTCATGCCGACCATAATGGTGTCGCCCCAGGGTGTTCGGAACCCCTGCAGCAGGTGGTAAAGAGACTTGCCCGACTGTACCAGGGGGTCACCGGTCATTACATCTTCCGAAATACCGAGAAAGAGCCAGCTTGCCCCGATAAAGAAGATAATCAACACGATAAGCAGCCTGAGAAGAGAGCTGCCTTTATTTATAAAACCACCCAGCCAGCGCTGCATGACCGGGGAACGATAGGTAAGAGTGACAAGCTTTTTTTCCCATATCGGCCCATTGGTAAGAATAAAAAGGAAAGCTCTACGGAACAGGCTGAAGACAAGCCAGGTCAGCAGCATCAGGAAAACCAGTAGAACAGCCAACCGTCCGGCAACTTCACCGGCCAAGGCCAGGGATGCACCCAAAGCCATTCCTGGCAACAGGTAGGCCGGAGCCCAGCCAAGAGCGGAGAGAATATTATACACGGTAAAGCGGCTATGCCCCATATCGAGCATACCGGCGATAATTGGAATAACCGGACGAACCGGACCAACAAAGCGGCCAAAGAAAACCGATTTCCCGCCATGACGATGAAAAAAATCCTCTCCCCGAGCAAGCATATTCGGGTAACGGGCAAACAGAGAAAAAGAACGGATGCGACCTTTAAAATGATGCCCCATCCAGAAACTGAGACCATCACCAAGAACAGCTCCACAGACTGCCCAGGCCATGGTTGTCGAGAAAGAAAGAGCTCCGGTGGTTATCAGGGCACCGGCGGTCATCATCAAGGCTGCACCCGGCATGATCAAACCAACAAAGGCCAGAGATTCTGCAAAGGAGGACACAAAAATAGCAAAACCGGCCAGATTCGGATGGTTTGTAATCCAGGTGGTCAGGTTGAGAAGAACTTCGTGCATTAGGATTTATCTGTTAAGTTGGTTTTATTTCCAAACTGTCTCTTTTTTACAAGGACATAGCCTATCACAACAATGACGGTAAAAGCGGCAATGCCAAGGACAACCTGGTGTAAATACTGATTGACCAATTCCTGATTGTTGCCGATATAATAACCGACCAATGCAAGTATAATGACCCAGATACCTGCACCCAACCCGGTGAATGCAGCAAACAGGGGTAGTTTCATACGGGCAATCCCGGCAGGCAGACTGATATATTGTCTAATGCCCGGCAGCAACCTGCCGACAAAGGTCGAAATATGGCCATGATTGGCAAAAAAATGATCGGCCCTGTCTAGGCTTTTTTCACTCACCAACACATAGCGTCCGTATTTTTCGAAAAACGGCCGTCCCCACATTACTGCCAGCCAGTAATTAAAGAGCGCACCAAGCACACTACCCCCAATCCCGGCAAGGATGACAAGAGAAAGGGACATCTCTCCCCTGGCCGCCAGATATCCGGCCGGTGGCACAACCACCTCACTGGGAAAGGGAAAAAAGGAGGATTCGAGAAACATCATGACAATGACTCCAGGGTACCCCCACTGCCCCACTGTCTGAACGATCCAGTTGATGATATCATGTAACATCTCCATAATTTCCTAAAAACCTCCATTTATACTGTAAAGAGAACCGGAAGATCAAACGGTAAGCAGTAGATGGCCAGGATCGTAAACCGTATCCATCATTGCACCAGAACATCACAGAGAGATCTGGATAATTCACCCCACAGGCCAAGGGTACTTGCATGCCAGAAGACGGCTTTAGGTCTTCTTATTCTTTCAAATCGTCCCTATTGAAAAGGTAGCCGCATTGACCGCCGCACAGTTTCACTTCATTAAGATCAGACTGATCTATCGGAAATACCTTGCAGGCCTGCGGTCTACATGTGCCGTAGGCAAGACAGCGTCCCTGCTTTGTCAACATAGGGCAGGTAAACAGTAGATTGCAGCAAATACCACATTGGCGGCATGCGCCTTGCCGATTGGAAAGCTGTTGCTGGACATACTCATTTCGAAAATGAATCAATAAAAAGCGCCTTGATTTGCCGCTGGCATGAAGTGCAAAGCGAGAATTAAGAACCGCCCGCCAGACAGAGAAAATCAAGCGACGCAAAAAAGTGGTGCAATTAGCGATCTGCTCAAATCGTCTATACATGCCATGGTGCATCACGCTTCGTAGCACCTCACTTGCTCTTGTTGTCATTAGTGTTTTTTTTGAGAAGGTTGAGGTGATATGCTTTTCCGGGCGACAAGGACTTCAACCCGGTCGACCAGTTGTATTACCCAGGCATATAGCGGCGTCAGAGGTATGCGTAAACAGCTCATGACACCGACGCTGAACAGTGCAACAACAAATGATCCCATAATATCAAAGGGGAAATGAAGGCCTGTATAGACTCGGCCCCAGGCCCCTGCCAGTGCAATAATAGCCAACAATGCCCCCTTACTGCGCCACCCTGATCGGAAGGCAAGGGCAAGGGCAGCACCAAAAAGAAAGGTGGCATGATCGCTAGGAAAGGAGGTTTCCGGCCCGTGCGGTATCAGTGGTTTACACAAACCCATCATATAGGGGCGGGGGTGAAAATAAAAAACTGTAATAAACTGATTGCAGAGAAGGCCTAAAGCCACAACTGCCGAACCCTCCAACAGTACCATTTTTCCGCTATGATCGGTCGTGAACCAGTAGACAGCCATACAGGCAAGGACCAAATAGGGGGTAAGCTCTGCCGCAACAACGGAAAGGAAATCAAGCACCGGTTGACTACCGGCCCCTCCATGTATCCATGTAAAAATCTCAAGGTTCACTGTGTTCTCCATGCGGTGGTAACTCCCTCGGCAACATCTTTATTGGTTAAAATTAAAAAAGTACTCTAACACACGAACCTTAACTGGAGATTACCTCAACATTAGCATTTGGTAATGATGGAGAGAAAGGAATGAGCCGGAGGAAGGGAGAAAACAATAATGATGATAGCAAACAATGCATATTTGCAGAATAGAGTCGATCAAGAAGAACAACTTGGAATCATGACCACAAAGCAACTGCCGCTTTGGCCGTCACTGTTCACAGTAACTGTACCGTTATGCTTTTTTGCAATGGACTTAACTAGTGCAAGGCCAAGTCCATTGCCTGAAATGGAACGACTAGCGTCACCTCTATAAAACCGGTCAAAAATTCGTTCCTTATCTTCCTCCTGAATGCCCGGCCCATTGTCGGCAACAGAGAGAACTACGCCTTCAGCTTCGGACATCAGCTTTATAGTTATCTTTCCTCCTCCGGGGGTAAACTTGACGGCATTATCCAACAGGTTAGCAAGGAGCCGTTGTAAACTATTCAGGTTGCCAGCAACGAAAAGTGGCTGATCCTCAATCTGAACAGTCAGTGTGATATTCCTGTCTTCGGCTGCTGGCTGGTAAAGTTCGGCGGCCATGAGGACCATTTGGGCCATATCAACCGCCTTCATAGCCATTATCTTGAGCCCGGCATCGATTTCGGCAAGTTCCAGAATAGTGTTGATCTGCCCGACCAGACGGTCACTTTCCTCAATGACCGTCACTGCCATATCACGGTAGGAGGATTGATCTGCATCCCTGGTCAGGGTGGTCTCGGCAACACCACGCATACGGGTGATAGGCGCACGTAGATCATGAGCCACATTGTTAATTACCGCCTTCAACTCGCTGATGAGACCGGCAACCCGTTCCTGCATAGTGTTGAACATTGCCGCTAGAGTCTCGATCTCCTCGCCTCTGTTGCCGCGGCTGATGGGGTGGTTTAAATCTCCTGCTGCGATGCGGGCTGCTGCCTCGGTCACTTCGCACACCCCGCCCATGGCTCTACGGGCAATAATGTACGCACCGATACCACCGATTGAAAGTACGAGAAGGAACGCCGTTGAAAAGGCTTCCCGATAGGATTCTAAGACCTCATCCTTGTTATCGGCTACCCCGGTCTGGAGAAAAAAACCGTCTTCAAGGCGGGCTGTGATAAGACGTGCTGAATATTCATGTCCTGGAATACGTAGTCTGTTAATCTGTTCACCGTCTGCAGGAAGAACTACAAGAGAGAAACCCAGCTTTTTCCAGGCAACAAGATCTGAAGAGGCCACCTGCTTGCCGCTTGGATCAAGCAGGCGAAAAAAAATCCTTTCTTTGCCGCTTGCTGTGGACTCACTGGTAAACTCCTCCTGCAATCCGAACCGTCCGCCTTCTTCTCTGGTTCTGATGAGTTCACGGATTTTAGCATGAAGCCGATCATCTGTTTGTTGATTCAGATTATGGGCAATATGCACATAAACAAGAAGAAAAGCCCCAAGAGACAGAATCCCGAATAATAAGGTATAGGAAAGCGTCAGTCGTCTGCTGACAGTGGAAAAAATCTGATTATTCAAGGTTGTTACCTGTTTTTATCCAAGACGTAACCCACACCCCGAACCGTATGGATAAGGGGTTTGTTACTCCCTGTATCAATCTTGTCACGCAACCTACAAATACAGGCCTCGACCACATTGGTCTGTGGGTCAAAATCATAGCCCCAGACATGTTCCAGCAGCATGCTTTTCGAGATTACGCGGCCCTGGTGATGCAAGAGGTAAGAAAGCAGAGAAAACTCTTTCTGCTGTAGTTCAATTTCCTGACTGTTTCTGAATACTTTACGGGAAAGAAGATCGACTTCAAGGTCGGCAGCAGTAAGCAGGGAATTTTCAGAAGCGGGTTGGCTGCGACGCAGGAGAGCATGCAAACGGGCTACGAGTTCGGCAAAGGAAAACGGTTTGACCAGATAATCGTCGCCACCGGCCTTAAACCCGTTGAGCCGATCACCTACAGTCTTGCGACCACTCAAAAAGAGAACAGGCATGGTTAATCCGGCGGAGCGCAACTGTCTGACCAGGCTTAAGCCATCAAGTTTTGGTAGCATAATATCAACGATGGCTGCGTCAAAAGTATCTTCAGTCCCAAGATTTAGACCAGATCTGCCGTCAGCGGCGTGATGCACGGTAAAACCTTCTGCCGCAAGTCCGGATCTGATAAAATCAGCAGTTTTTTGGTCATCTTCAACAAGGAGAATGCTTGGCATGGGTTCCCTTAATATTGAGTTTTTGATTGACCATGATTTCCTTTATCTTTTCACCGTACACTGTAACTTTCTGATGTACTTCTCTCTAATAGACGTTGTCCTTGCTCTTTAACTGTGCCATCGCCATTTACATAGGCATAAAGTGTAGTTGTAGTAATACCAAGTCTACTGGCCACATTTGAGGCATTTGATTTTGGGTCTGTCATTGCTGTCATGGCCATTTTTAGAGTCTCTATGGTCATTTTTCTAGGCCTTCCTCCCATACGGCCCCTTGCCCTGGCAGCGGCAAGACCTGCCATAGTACGTTCCCGGATCAATTCAGCCTCGAATTCCGCCAACGCCGCAAATATACCAAAAATCAGTCGCCCATTGGCTGTGGTTGTGTCAATCTGGGCTCCAGCACCAGCCATAACTTTCAAACCAATATCACGTTCATTTAAATCTTGAACCGTGTTTACCAGGTGCTTCAGGTCACGGCCCAAGCGATCAAGTTTCCAAACGACAAGGGTGTTTTTTGTCTGAAGTGCCTTGAGACACGCTTTCAACCCTGGCCGATCATCTTTCCGGCCAGAGGCTAAGTCTTCATAGATCCTGCCAGACTCAACACCTTCGGAAAGGAGGGCATCACGCTGCAGGTCAAGAGATTGGCTGCCATCACTTTTAGAAACTCGGATATAACCGATCAGCATATTACAAATACTCCTGCCAAAAAACTTGAAATCAGATCAACAAACTTGTATTGATTTTCTTGATGGCTTTTCTTGTTAAGATTGCCACCATAATAACCACTTCCGTTTAGTACAAGAAAAACGTACGTTTTTCTTGTAAGGCGGTATCAGTCTTTTATGACCATAGAGAAAAAAACATCAACTAACAGCACATTTTCCTTACCACAAAACTTCTCCGATGAAGAAATGGCAAGGGACTGGACCCTTGCAGAAAACGACAAACAGGAAATCAATAAATACCGAAATAATTTCCGCCCAATTATTGCTATCCAGCTTTGTGCTATACGACTACATGGACGATTTCTAGGTGAAGTGAATGAACTTTCACCACAAATCATCAATTATATTAATCATCAGCTTGACTTACCTCCATCATTATCAGTTCAAGTCCCAGATCGAGAAGCGACTTACTTGGAACACCGAAAAAAGATTCTTAATTATTTGGGCTTTGCTAGATTTGACGAGACAGCACAAGTACAATTGCAAGATTGGCTTCAACAACGATCAGAACAGGGTGAATTACCTTCTGAGTTATTTCATAAAGCTGAAGAATATTTATTATCTAACCGAATTGTGCTACCGGGCCCATCTACCATAGAAAGATTAGTAATTCATGTTTGCTCTGAATCCCATGGACGACTCTTTGATTCCATTTACAACCAACTTTCTCCAGACCTGTGTAAATCAATTGATCAATTGCTTACTACACCAAAAGGCGATCAACGATCATATTTTCAAAAGCTCAAAGAGTACCCGCCCTCAGGAAAGATTTCATCTATCCAAGATTATTTAAAAAGATATCGTACCTTATCAGAAACAGGTATCGATAAATTTGAAGCTCAGACAATTGACCCTGCCTTCTTAGATTACCTGTTTAAACTGGCAAAGCGTTATAGTGCCAAGGATCTCAAACGATTCAAAAAGCATAAAAAATATGCAATGATGACCTGTTTTTTACTAGAGATTCACAAAATACTGTTAGATAATTTAGTAAAAATGCACGACCAGTTTGTCATGGACATGTGTCGGCAATGTAAAAATATTCACGAGAAGAAACACCGGAAGCTTCGCAAGCGCCAGAAAAAAGCTGTTGACACTATACTCAATGCAGCCCGTGTTATATTTGCGTTGCCAGAAAATCAGCCTTTTTACAAAAAAGATCTTTTACAGCAAGCCGATGAAAAAAGGCTCAAAGAATCTATTGAAGATCTACGAGTTTTCAAGCAACTTGAAGAACGAGGCTATGGGGATCTTTTGATAGCTAGGTATCCAAGCATCCGCAAATACTTTGCGGAATTCCTTCTTTTGCCGTTTGCCGCCGAACAAGGCAGTGACAATTTACTTCGTGCCATCAACATAGTCCGGAAAATGGATTTTGGAGAAGTGAAAATATTGCCGCAGGATGCTCCAACATCCTTTGTCCCAAAAGAACTACGCAGGGCGTTAACAAATAAAGACGGCAGTATCAATCGTAATGCTTGGGAGATGGGTCTTGCTTTGGCGGTCAAAGATGCATTACGTTCCGGTGATCTCTATCTCCCGCAAAGTAAGCAGCATGTTTCATTTTGGGACTTAATTCTCAATGATTCTAGCTGGGAGGAGTCTCGGGAGACCTCTTTCTCCGAACTTGAGCAACCTCAACAGAATGAAATAAAAACAGAAATCATTCAACAATTTGATGAAAGCGTTGCCTTGGCAAAAAAACATTTTGATGATGATAACTTTGCAGAAATTCACAAAGGAAAGCTAAAGTTAAAACGTTATGACAAGATAGTTTTGCCTACCACCGTTACCAATCTGCAAAAAGCTATTAATGCAAGCATGCCTTCCATTCGGATTGAACAGTTACTGATGGAAGTTGATCAATTAACAGGGTTCTGTCGCCATTTTACTCCGATCCAGAGTCATAATTCCAGACCAAAGCATTTTTATAGAAATTTAATAGCCGCCCTAATCTCGCAAGCCACCAACCTCGGGGTGGTTTCAATGAGCGCCAGCGTTCAAGGTGTTACTGTAGATATGCTGCGTCATGTGCTCCATTATTATATTCGAGAAGAGACCCTGAAAGCGGCCAGTGCAGATATAGTAAACCAGCATCACCTGTTGCCGCTGAGTGCTGTACACGGCACAGGCACATTGTCATCATCTGACGGTCAGCGCTTTAAAATCAGGGCTGACAGTCTATTAGCTTCGTATTATCCGAGATATTATGGGTATTATGAAAAGGCTATTGGAATCTATACCCACACATCTGATCAATACTCGGTGTACAGTACAAAAATTATTTCCTGTAGTCCTCGTGAAGCCTTGTATGTTTTGGATGGATTGCTGGAAAACAACTCTGTCTTAAAAATTCGGGAACATACCACTGACACCCACGGATATACGGAAATAATTTTCGCGCTTTGCCGTCTGCTTGGATTCTATTTCATGCCACGAATCCGGGATCTCAAGGACCAACAGCTTTACCGGATAGATAAAAACACAAATTATAGTGTGTTCAGTCCGCTACTCACCAAGACTGCTGATTTAGATATCATTCAAGAGCAGTGGGAAGCCATGATACGTGTGGCTATCTCACTTAAGAGGCGTACCGCCCCCGCCCATATAATCGTTCAACGCTTGACCAACAATTTCCCCTCGGACCGTCTGTCCAAAGCCTTTGCAAACCTTGGTCGAATCATCAAGACCGAATACATTCTGCGGTATATCACTGATCCCGAATTGAGAAGGACGGTTCAACTCCAACTTAATAAGGGTGAATACCGACACAAATTGCCTCGCTGGATATTTTTTGCAGACCAAGGTGAATTCACTACTGGTGATTATGAAGAGATAATGAACAAGGCCAGTTGCTTGAGCCTTGTCTCCAATTCAATTCTTTACTGGAATACGATTAAAATTAACGATATTGTGGAGAACCTAAAGTCCCAGGGCGAAGAAATCGACGACAAGACCTTATCTCATATTTCTTTATTGCCTTTCAAACATGTCCTGCCGAACGGAACCTATTTCATTGATGAATCTGGAAGAGCGATTTGAACGAAAACCTACGTTTAAAAAAGCGAGTTTAATTTCAAAACCGTAGGTTTTCGTTCAAATGCTCCCGCTGGTCCAGGCAGTAAACCAAATCCGGCTATGACCTCGGCAAATCGTGAAGGATCCACAAGCTTGACTGATCCGGAGTAGACAAAGATACCAGCGAGTACCAAGCGAACAACGCATGCCATTATCGGAAAAAATTGGCCGGTCTCGATCTGTCGGCTTCCAGCTTCTCTGTTCATCATTACCTGGCCCCTCGCCTGGAATTCCATATTATCTTGCATCCATGATCAATCGGCGGGTTATATTTCACATAAGTACAGGCCTGTTGTCAAATAGTAAAAACCGATAAGTGGGTGGTGATAGATATCCAAAATGTTACAGTATCTGTCCGTTGTCAGTCGTTGCTCACGCACTTTAAAATGACGAAATCAGAGCTCGAAATCAGTCGATGTTGACTTTCGTTTACAACGCTGTCAGGAAAGAAGTAGCCGTATTGTCTTCCTTCCTTTTTCCAGTTATCGTATGCAAGAGATTCGCTTCGGGGATCCCATTCATGTGGCTTTTGTGAAAAAACATGCCAGCCAAGTGGTTCCTTGTTGCTCCCCTACACCGATGCGGCGGGTCAAACAGGACGAGCGAAAGGATGCCGCTGATTCGGTTTAACTGTGGATTAATTGCGGCCAGCCGGGAGATTGGCAGGGGGTCGATTGCAGCAAGGTTTTGTCCCCAATCAAAAAGAGGGAATATTTTGCCGAAAATACCCCCGCTTCAAAATTCACGACGACATCGCTGCAGTGGTAGTTAGCTGTTGAACATTTTTTCATAGGCCAGGTTAATTTTCCTGAAAACCGCTTTCCAACCGAACTGAGCAGTTATCTTTTGAATAGTCTTCGGATCAGGCGAGGGCGATACAAGCACCCGGCCCATCATGGAGGTTATCGCTTCTCGCAAACGCTTCTCGACGATGGGCAGATCTTTCGGTTCGGGACGGTCTATCTGTTTCATCGCCGGTAATTTTATGAATTGGACAAGATCGGCATCTGCGTCACCAAGCAGTTCCTTACAGCCGGGAAGATCGGTAGTAAGGATTCGACAACCGGAGGCAAGTGCTTCGAGGAGCACAAGCGGCAACCCTTCATAAAAAGAAGGCAGAATGAAAAGATGACAGCTTTCCATCAACCGAGCCAGTTCCTGCTGGCTTATCCGGCCATGAATGGTTACTAGAGCACCGGCTTTTGCTGCCAGTTCCAGGCAGTATTGTTCCTCCTCCCCGGTTCCGGACCCTGCAAGATGGAGATGTACCCCACCTTTACCTATGGATTGGATGCTCCTAAGAAGTACATCAACCCCTTTCGCGAAACTGATCTTGCCTGCATAGAGCATCTGTACTTGAGGAGATTTGTCCTTTCGTTGCAGGGTGAAAAGAGTCTCGTCATAACCACCGCCGACGATGTCGATGCGGTGGGAGGCTATGGAATAGAGCTGCTTGATTTTGTCTGCCTGATCACCACTCAGTGCAAGCACCCGGTTAATTTTTTGGCAATGGGGCAGGACTCTGTCTCTTAGATGTGGACACTGTAGAAACTGGCGAAGATCAGTGGAGTGGCAGGATGTCACCATGGGGATGGTGGGTATGAGTTTTCGGGCAATTGCGCTTGCAAGCCAGAGATGGTGGCTATGGATTAGATCGGGAGAAAAATCACCAACCGCATGTTCGATAACTTTACCAAATGCCTGTTCATAGGCATCAATTTGAGCAGGCGAAAGTGCTCCGAAGGTAGAACTTGGGTAGGGCATGACGTCGCTCATACCTGGAATAGTGTAATCCAGCATCCCCTGGTCAAAGTGAACAAAACGGCAGGACTGCTTTTTGATGCAATCAAGTTGAGGTAGCCTGTTGCCAGAGATTCCCGCAACGAGAAAATTTTGATGGCCGGCAATCGTTGCCCGGCGGATAATATTTTGCAGGTAAAATCCACTGCCCGTACTTTCCGGATGCTGACTGATGAGATGGAGAATCTTCATTGGTACATTAACATTTGAGTGCTTTGGATATCATTATCATGAAGACAATTCTCCGGTTTTTTTCTGGATTTCAATATTGTTTGTCAGCAGTTGAATACCAACATGGCAACACACTTTTTACCCAAGATTGACATAGAGCACAAACAGAAATACTTGATCAACACTTGATCTTCAATCCGTCTTGCCGATGCAGAGCGACAAGATTGTATCCAGAGTAATAGGACATACCAATTGCAATACACTTACACATAGAGATTACATATTTGACATATTCAAAAAAACGATGAATCCTGGCTCTGTTGAGTTCAAAGCCAGATATATGTCATTCATGTCTTAAACGAGGATTGAAAAATTGCGTTACCTGCATATTTCCAGGAATATTGATAGATACCTTGATAAACTGCGCATGAAAGGCCGACAAGGTGCCTTGGTGGCATCACAATATCTGCAAATTATAGACTGTATCAGGCAGGCCGGATGGCGCAATAATGTTATGAGTTGTAAACGAACCAAAAACGGAGAATACCGGCTAAAAAATTGCGTCAAATATGATCTTGGCCACGGGCATCGACTGGTCACTGTAAAAGTTGGCCATAACCTCTTCATTACGTATATCGGCTGTCACGACCAGACAGATCGTTGGATTGAAACCCATCGCTATGACTGCTTCTGTGAAGATGACTCTCAGTATTTGTCTGAAATAATCGATACGGATGAAACATTTATGACAGAACAGTTTTCAGGATCTCTCCCCTTAGATTCTGCACTTGAATCGGATGAGTATGAACAGCAGCTTATAGATAAAATTGATGAGGCAGTGTTGAAAAACGTTTTCTCTGGCTTATTTCGCTAAACGGCGCATGAGCGAAAGCTCAACACATCTAGTCAAATAGAGTATCAAACTGATTTTTCAATTGTAACCCGGGTACTACTGAAGTCAGGTATTCCAGCCAACACGTCCACCAACGGAGTATTTGCCATGTTGCTGTCCAGTCTGCCAACCATGTTGGGGTTAGTCCCGGCGCCCAGTGCGGCAAGGCCAACAACTCCATTATTATCGCACACCTCAACTCCACCCAGGAAGACATCCTTCGCACCGGCTACCTGAACGGGGCTGGCGCCAAGTTGGCTGTGGCCGTAATGGAAGGAAATTCCCACGCAGCCTGGGCGAATCAGCTGGGTCACCGCCATCTTCCCGGTAATTCCTGCAGGATTGCTCACAGAGCGTAAACGTATCTTATCGCCATTATGCAGGTCGAGTGCTTTCGCGTCCAGAGTATTTACCTGAATAAAATTTTCCGGAAACAGTTCCATGGCGTAGCGATGCCAGGTGGTTCTTGATTGGGTATGGACATGCATCTTAAACGTGATGACCGAAAACGGATACTCTCGGTCTTGCTCAGCTATGCTTTGGCCAGAAGAATTCTCGGGAGTCAGGTATTGTAGGGTGCCTGAAAATCGTTTTCCGGTGAGACTGTTGCGTGTTTTTGCAAGTTCTTCATTATAGAGGACAACCCTGTCAAGACCATGCAGAAATGTTTCCCCTGAAAATACCGTATCGTACCTTGAGAAGATGCCTCCTCTGGCCAATATATGGCAGAGCTGGTGCCATTGCTGAGCAGAAAAGATTGCCCGATTTTTTGCCAGGGGATAGTTTCGTTCGACGAAGCTGATATCTTCCTTGGATGCCTGCGGTAGCTTGGCTCCCTGGGCAATATTGGCATAGGCTCTCAGGTAGAAGTCCTCGGCGGTTTTAAGTGGATGCATCGTGTCATCCTTGCCGGGGATTGCGTTCTCACCAAATCCGGGCAGTTTAAGAGCCAGGGCCAGATCGATAAGCAATGTTTCGAGACAAAACGGTTTGTTGTCACTTGTCCTGCCGGTAAGAGGTTCCAGGCAGGGTATGCGCACGCCGGTAAACTTCAGGGCCGGGGCATGAGGATTCAACCAGCCGTAGTGTCCTTCAAGATAGGTAACATCCGGCACAATATAGTCGGCATAGAAATTTGATTCGTTTATGCCTATATCGATGGATACATGCAGTGGTACTTTGTCGCTGTTTTGCAGTGTTTCCACATAGCGATAGCCGCCGGGGGTAGAATATACCGGATTGTAGAAATAGGTGAAAAGAACTTTGCAGCCATAAGGGTACCTTTCATCTATACCACTCATTGCCTCGACGCTCAGGCCACCCTTGGTAAAAGAAAACCATGGTCTATGCGACGGATATCCCTGCCCATCTTTGCTTTTTTTTGCTGCAAACTCGGCGGTCTCTTCGTATTTGCCCTTTTCTCTTGAGATCTTAACGCCGGATGGTTTCTTTTTGCCGGCAAAGTTGTTGAGATCGTAGTCGCCATTCTTCCATGATGCCGCGGCGCCACCGCTATTAAGGTAGCCACCTTTCATGCCGATGCTGCCTACCAGAACACTGAGCAGTGCCACCGCAAAAGCGGCATATGTGCCGTTGGTATAATTGCCGGCACCATGATATTGGCAGACCGCCGCTTTAGTCCCGTAATCGGTGAAATCCTTGGCGGTCTTTGCGATCTGTGCCTCTGTAATTCCAGAGAACTGAGAATATTCTGCAGGTGTATGGGCAAACACCGCACGTTTCATGAGAGCAAAGGAAGTTGCCACCTTGATAATCTTACCGTCTTTCGCGATGACAGATGTTTCACTATCCAGCAGCGCATTTTCAGTTGCTGTGAAAGGAAGAGGATTGGATTCGTCATCCAGTACCATAAAAGTGGCATGATCTTTTTCTGTGGGATTATTTTTTAAATCGGCTTTTCTTAAAAATTGCTCGTAACGGGAATGATTGGGGTCATCAATGACGAGATGGGTTGCGTTGGCATAGCAGGAAAAACCATTTTTCTTTGCAGCATCGAGATTTGCAAGAGTGAGATAAGCGGTATTACACCTTTTGTTTTCAATCATCCAGCGGATCATCCCCATGGCAAAGGCACCGTCTTGCCCTGGAATAATCGGAACCCAATCGTGGGAGTGCACCGCAGCATTCTGGGCACGTGGATCAACGATGGTGAATTTCACCTCGTCTTTGGCATACCTGTCTGCCACTGCCGCCCCATACGTATTAATACCCGGTTGCAGCGCTTCATAGATATTTGCCCCAAACACAAGAATGTATTTGGCACCCCAGGGGTCCGCTTTCAGCTCAACTTCCTTGCCCTCAGTCAGCGCATAATTGCCCATCCTGAAGCCAAGGCCGCAAATATCGGTATGGCCGATGCGATTGATGGAACCAAACGCAGATTTGACAAAACGGTCGATGAACTCTGAACGTCCCGCTTGCAGACGCCCTGTAAGCAGGCTGAAGCCGTTGCGTTTGCTGCCCAGTGTAGCATCTTTGGGGTCAATGAGATCGTCAGAGAGGCAGGATTCAAGACCGGGAACAACACGTGACTCCCCGAGGTGGGAGAAGAGTTTGCCGCCTTCGGTAATTTCCTTGATAAGCTGTTCCCAGCTAATCTCCGTAAATTTTCCTTCTCCCCTGGCACCGGCTCTTTTCAATGGTTTGATAAGTCGTCTTTTATTATAGACATAGCCTACTGCGTCATGGGCCTTGCCGCAGACGGGACTTGGAAGGTGTAGGGATAACTCGACCGGAGTGTCATAGCTGATCGGGGCACCCATGCTGTTATATGGATGATACGGGTTGCCGGAGATTTTTTCCAATCGGCTGTTTCTAACGACCTGCCGGTTGCCACAACGGGCATTACAACCCAGGCAAACGGAGTGTACTACGCGTGCATCCTCGTCTGTCTGATTCGCGGTCCGTCCATAATGCGTTTCCGGTATTTCTCGACGCTCCTTTGCCAGAGTCTGACTGGAAGCGGCGAGGCCAGCAGTAGCAATTGTTGCGGCGGAGGCTTTGATAAATTGACGCCTGTCAATGGTGTCAGCCGGTATATCTACTTTTGTTATATCTGTCATGATTCGGACCTCAACTCTTTTTGGCAATAGTGTAAAAAAGCCTTTCCTTGTGATCCTTTATGAGGCTGGGGTTATCTTTTTTTAACAGCTTGAGATAGTTCGCAAACTCTCCTTGCGGGTTTGAAAGATCACCAAAAACACGAGCATGGGAGGGACAACTGTCGATGCAGGCCGGGACCAGATCTTTTTGCAGCCTGTCGACACAAAAATCACACTTGTCCGCTTTGTTGCCATTGTTTGGATCAAGGAATCGGGCGTTGTAGGGACAGGCCTCAACACAGGCTCCGTCACCAGCGCACAGTCGCCAGTCGGTGACGACAATTCCGTCTGCAAGGGCAAATGTAGCGTCGTAAGCACAGGCCTCAATACATGGTGCATTTTGGCAATGATGGCATAATTCCGGAGTGTAGGTCAGCCAGGCGTTTGGGAAGACACCTTTTTCTGTGGTGACAATGGTGGTGTTGAAAAAGCCTTGCGGAGTCAGGTTCTGTTCTTTACAGGCGATGACACAGGAATGACACCCGGTACACCGGTTAACGTCGATGATCATCGCAGGCCTGGCCGTTGCATTTTCAGCTCGTGACGCTACCGGGGAAAGTGTAGCAGCACCTGTTAGCCCAAGAAGGACCAACCCGGTTCTTTTCAAAAACGCTCTTCGTTCTTCCATTTTTTGTTGCTCCAAAAAATACCTGGGATCGCCGAGTTTCGACGATCCCAGGTATTACGACAGCTTATCTGCAATTACTGATGGTAAGAAACGGAATATTTGAAGGTTGCAGGTTCCAGCCAATCCAGAGGCTTACCATCAATCTCGGCATACGGGTAGCCAAAGGTATTGAGTGGTTTACCTGCTTGCGGAGGATTCAGAATCACATCTCGACCAACAGCCAGTTTGACCCGGTAGGGATCCCACGCACCCCAGAAATACTCACGGTATTCTTTGGTTTTTGGATCATCAAGTTTAAGATTGTGGGGCAACATCATTTTGCGGACATCGGCGGGATCGACTGGAACCCAACCATAACCCGGCAAGTAAAATTCTGCCCAACAGTGCTGCCATGTGGTTATATCTTCGACCTCCTTTTTACCCTGGCGGATACCAAAGACCTCGCGGGCCGGAACCCCTACTGCACGGCAAAGAGAGACGAATACTGAATGGATGTCGGTACATTTACCACCCGGTGTCTGCAGCAGGGAGCAGACATCGCCGGGGCCACAACCTTTGGTGTTCGGGTCACGGTACATATTGTCACAGGTCCAGTCATAAATAGCCTTGGCCTTGGCGTATACACTGGTATTGTTACCTACTATCCTGTCTGCCAAATCTTTAACCACACCATCAATAGGTCCAAGGCTGGTCGGGGCCAGGTACAGGGCATAATCGGCAGGATCCCAGGCTGCTTCTTGTTTAGGAAAATCTTTTCTGACGACTTCCTGGCGAGTTACAGCGAAGGTGAGCACCAATTTTCGGCTGTTCGACCCTTTGTCCCAGCGAGCATAGAGCATCGGGGTGGAGTATTTTTGGTCGGAATAAACTGCCGATTCAACGTAGTCACCGGATATCGCTACATTGGTCACCAACTGGTCCTGGTCAGAAAGAGGGTATGGTATCCATAATTTTGCCTCCTGGTCGGATGAGTGGCCGGAGAGATCGAATTCCATGGTGATTGTTCCGGATGATTCGGTTGCTGCCATTAATGACAACGGCAGAGCCATCAACAGGGCCGCAGTTAAAAGTATTAAAATATTTTTCATTTGCTAATCCTTTCTTTTGTAAGAAAATTATAGGTGTGTCGTTATTTCTATACTTACAGAAACCAACTAAATTGTGGTCTAAACTAGGCGAATAGATGAGCAGAGTAAAATATTTTTTCTCTATGGCTGGCGGAGCAATGACTGGAATTTCCTATTTGCCGACAAGGAATTTCTGATGGGATAGTAAAAAGGAAGAATATGAAGAAAAGAAAAGTAATCGATTTGTTTATTTCGAAGAAAATACAGAAGAAAAATCAAACAATTTCAAACTGTTGTTTGAAGAACATTGTCAGGTTGCCGCTGATACCCTGAAACATATCGTTTTTGTGAGTGAAGAGAGTTGTCGCATTTTAGCCAAAGAGAAGAAGCTGCTTTCCTGGACTGCTGACTTCTCAATTGAAAACAAGGGCAAGGGGGTGTGTATAAACACATTCAATCTTCTTGCTAAAAGTAGCGCTGCACTGAAAACTACCAAAACCTTAACACCTTTTCCAATCTTTAAATAGAAACTCACATGTCTCAAAATGACCATCTTTGCTTGGCTATGAACATGATCATAGTCAAACTTTCATTTCACCTTCATCTGTTCTTCATGTTGACCAGGTAATCTCAGAGAACAATTCTTTCAGAAAAGGAAAAGAGTTTGCAAATCTTTTCTAATTCCAGGTAAGTTAGCACAAAATCAAAACTTTGATCCACTATCACCGTACTTTTGGAAAACAATGCATATTTTAGTTGTAGAGGATGAAGCGGAGCTCTTAGACCAACTGGTGAGTGTCCTCAATAGTGAGCAATATACCACCGAAACCGCCAGTGATGGAGAGGAAGCGCTGGACAAAATCTGGAATGAGACGCATGATCTTATCCTGCTGGATATAATGCTGCCTCGCCTTAGTGGTCTGGATGTTTTACAGGAAATCAGAGAGGCCGGTATCGTTACTCCGGTCCTTATGCTGACGGCGAAGGGCGATGTCTCCGATAAAGTCCTCGGTCTGAATCTGGGTGCAGATGACTATCTGCCGAAACCTTTTTCTTTGGCTGAACTCCTGGCGCGGGTCAGAGCCTTGCTGCGTCGGGGAGCTGAAGCAAATCCGATAATTAAGAGCGGCACCATCAGTCTGGACACGGTGAGTCGGGAAGTATTAAAAGATGGAGAGCCGCTATTGCTCACGACCAAGGAGTTTGCGATCTTGGAGTTTCTCCTGCATAACCGGGGCAGAGCAGTATCCCGCTTTGTCCTGGCCGAGCATGTCTGGGGAGATAATTTCGATTCGTTCAGCATGTCGAATTTTGTCGATGTGCATATTAAAAACCTCAGAAAAAAACTAAAAACCGATGATGACCAGCAGTTGATCAAGACTGTCCGGGGCTATGGCTATATTCTTGAAAAGAATAACCACTAAATATGCACCCCCACAACCATTCTTTGAACTTCCTTTTTTTCCTTCTCTTCATCTTCACCACATACAATGACTGCCATTGATTTGAAGAAGGGTACGTGTCGAACAACATAATGTTTGTACACGAACCAAAAAGAATGATTCAGGTTCTTTTTTCAAATACGTTGAATTGTCGGGAGGGTATTCTACCCGAGGATACCGAGAGGCCTGTCTGGCCCCCAAACTATAAGCAGTTAGCAGTGCCGGGATGCACGAAACAGGTTTTTAGAACCCGTTTCAGTGCTAGTGTACATTTACCGGGAGACAACAATGAAAGCTCGCACCAAAATTACTCTCTGGACCGCATCACTTACCCTCACTGTTGCCATTTGTTTCTCTGGTTTAATATGTTACGAGCTACTGGAACAGCCTTTTAGGTTAATTGATGCGGAATTGTTGGATATTGCGGATGTTGTTGGCCAAACAATCAGCAAGAACGACAATACAGGGCTCGACCATACAAATGCATTGACCTTGCATCTCTATAAAAAATATTGGATCAAGATCGACAACGAGCAAGGCAAGAATCTTTTTACATCGCAAATGGCCAAAGATGTCGATATCCCCGCACGCAGTGATAAAAAGTTCTATTTTGTGAAAAAAGCCATACCTATCGAGAAAATCTGGGTCGCCCAGGAAGACCGCAAAGAAATCAAAGATCTTGCCACCGACAAGATAATTTTCCGGGTAATGGTTGTTAGAAAAATTATAGACGGAAAAGTTTTTGATTTACAGGTTGCCAAACCAATTCCATTTCTCATTCATGAACTTATTGAACTGATCAGCGGAATACTGCTGGGAATAGTTTTTTTCACCATTATTGCCATTGCTGTTAGCTATTACCTGGCCGGTAAAATCCTTCAACCGCTTGCTTCGATCAACAGCCTGATCAAAAACATCAGTGACAACTCTCTCGACAAGAGAATTCCCCTGGGTAAGAACATAGATGAACTCTACATTCTGGCCAGATCTTTAAACGGTATGTTTGACCGTTTGCAGTATTCGTTTAATCGACAGAAAGAATTTATCGGCAATGCCTCCCATGAAATGAAGAGTCCGCTGACTATTCTTATGCTGGGACATGAGGACATACTTACAAAAGAGTTGCCGCAGAATGTCCGGGGCGGTCTTGAAAAACAACTGACCACTCTTCGTCGATTATCAAAACTGATTCGCAATCTCCTCGAGATTTCACGCTTGGAACAGCAGGATATACTGCACCACGAAACTATTCATTTTACCGGTTTGATTGACTATGTACTTGATGAGTTTAAGGATATTCTGCAAGCCAACAACATTGCCCTGGAGACAGTATTCGTGCCAATTACTTTTATGGGTGATGCAGAAAAAATCCTGCAAATGGTGATTAACCTTGTTGATAATGCGATAAAATACAATGCACCGGAAAACGGACGGATATGGGTTGCGACCCAAAAAATAAAAGCGTGCATCCGTCTGACAATAGCCAATACTGGATCGGTCATTCCTGAAAAAGACTTACCGAAGGTCTTTGAACAGTTTTTCCGGGTGGAAAAATCTCGCTCCGCAGCTTTCGGTGGATCCGGGCTCGGTCTTACCATAGTCAAACAAATCGTTGAATTGCATCATGGCACGATTGCAGTAACCAGTTCCGTCGAAGGAATCACTCAGTTTACTGTCGATTTCCCGCTGCCGAACGACCAGTGATGACTAAAAGCTCCAGACTCGTCGGGTTACGACAACAGTTAGCAGAAAACTAGCAATAGATCGGATGGTGTCTGGTCTGCAACTACTCTTTACAGCAACGCATGCATATTGACTCCACCACTGTCAGCCAATTTATTAAGTACGTACTCGCCGGCGCACTTGCCACGCTCACCCACATCTTCGTCTTTCACTGTATTGCATGGAAGATTTTTTCCGGCACTCCAGGCCAAAGACCATGCCGTACGGTTTTTCAAATTGTCTATTAAACCAATAAATGACGCAATCAGGGCCCGCAACTCGATGATCGGCAACTGGATCCTACTGGTTTTGCCACGCCTCCCATTTATCAGCTTGATGAGATACTTGCTGATAAAGAGGAGGAAAAATACTTTACCTGCACGATTTTCAATCATTCCAGTGTTCTTCATCCTTTCTTCATGGAAGTACACTAGAGTCGTAGCAGTGTTTGTGTGCACAGCAAAAATCTGCAACAGCTATAACAGTCGCAGAAACTGCATAAGCAGGTTGAATAGCGTGGTGTCGAATCAGATGATCGTCAGCTGTATCATGTTTTTTCTCTGATGCATAGCAACAGGATGGAATTGTTGCCTGCCCTCTTGCAGGGCGAAAAATATATTGCCTGGTGTGTAGTATAACATTGTGAAATACAAATAAATGGAATTTAGATGACTACTCCAATACTTTGGTTGACTATAGGCTTTGTCGGACAGACGTGCTTTTCCTGTCGTTTTCTCATTCAGTGGCTGGCCAGCGAACGAGCAAAAAAATCTGTAATGCCCGTCGCATTTTGGTATTTCAGCCTTTTAGGAGGATGCACTCTTCTTGCCTATGCTCTCTACAAGCGAGACCCTGTGTTCATTTTCGGTCAGGCAACCGGCTTATTTGTCTATTGTCGCAATCTTTACCTCGTCATACATGAAGTGAAACAGCCAAACCCTGCTTAAACAAAATATTTCGTAAAACCCATCTGGCAGTAACTGTGGACTCCACAGTTACTGCTATTAAAACGTCGAGATTCTCGCCATTTTGAGGCTCTCAATATTGCAGCTGATTGTGACCGATTCTGAACAAAACTCCATTGCTGTTTGTCATGATCAGGTTGGTAATTTGGGCTTCTACAAAATTGTCCCTGCAGCATAAGGTAGTGTGCGTAGTGATACCATAGTATTAATCCAATTCATATTGTACAATATGATATCATATTATTCAATATGAATTAGCTTAATACAGTACAATACAACATGAAATGATACTGTGAGCATCGAATAAATGATTGCGAGAAGGTCGGAGGAGCTTAGAGATTCACTGAAAAACTCCAAGTCTTCATTGCTCTGAGCAGGGTATCCACTAATTCAGCCGTTCGCCAGAAGCAGGATTTCAACACCTGGGCCTGGCAATCTCGGTCCGTGACCAAAGCGCATTTCGCACGTCAGTTTGGCAGGGGAGGGCCGTGGTCGAATTCAAGAAAACGGCTGCTTGTCGTCGCTCAGAAAGTTGGTTATGATCTGTATTGCGAGCAGAGCTGTTTGATCAATGACAAAGTAACCAACATTAAAAGTTTTTCTTAAATAATTATGACAAAAGCAACGATACCTGGATTGCCTCATCATGGTATCCAGCGCGGATTACATGGCCGAAAAACTTTTTTAATCAATCAAGATTATGCCGTTTATCTAGAGATAATGTCTGAGTGCACCCTTCGTCATGGTGTGGAAATATGGTCCTACTGCCTGATGCCGGACCATATTCATCTCATTGCCATTCCGAAAGAAAAAAAATCCTTAGCCAACTGCTTCAGAGCAGCTCACGGCCGATACACAAAGTATATAAATCGCCGAACGGGTAACCGTGGACAGTTTTGGCGGGGGCGATATGCATCACATCTGTTAGATGAACAATATCTCATAGCCTGCGCCCGCTATATCGAGATTAATCCGGTCAAAAGAGACTACGTTGCCCAGCCGGAAGATTGGAATTGGAGCAGCGCAAGGGCACATATCATGAAGAATGATGATTCCTTAGTGTATGCAAAGCCGCTACTTGAACGAGTTAAAAGGCAATGGCAGGACTTTCTTGCCGAAACCAGACCAGGGAATGAGGCAGATTTGTTTTATCTGCATGAGAAGAATGGTCGTCCCCTTGGCAGCGATGCTTTTTTGGCCATGGTCGAGAAAAGACAAAAAATGAGAATTGATAGAGTAGAGGTGGGGGGCGCCAGGAGGTGACTATCCCATCTCGACCAGATATTTCCAATAACGCCGGGGCATAAACTGGCGCTGTAGATTCAGGTTTTTTCTGTCCGTATTGGCGATAGCTGTATGGAAGGATTTCCAGAGTTCCTGGTAGTGCCGCTCTACCTCGTTGAGCCTGGATTCGGGGATTTCACCATAGTGTCGCACATGCCTGGTGAAGTTTTCGTCAAGAGCAATTGGCTGTAGTGAATAACCGTCCCAATACAGGGCATGATTACGGCGAATATCATGCAGTATCCATCGCTGATTTTTCAGCCGCTGTTTAAAGTGGAGCGCGCAGAGGCCGATCACGTTGCAGTCTGGCTCAAATGGACCATATTGCAGGCCGTCTTCAAGTATTCGAAAACGAATGAGGCCTGTAAGTCTATGCGCCTCAAAACTCACATTTCGTGAGAGTTTATCAAGGTACCTGATCGAATCATGGGTATAGAGTTGTGTAGCCTTTGGGCCGCGAACAAGACATTCCCGAACCATCCAGTAAAGATGCATTCCCACATCATGGTCATCGCTTAGAAAACCATTTACGGCAAAACGGGCAGCAGTACCCTTGAGCTTTTTCAGGTATTCAAAAAGCCGAAGGGCCTGTTGGCTATCCGTCTGAATATGGATGAGTGCGTCGAAAATTTGTGGTGAAAAACCCTTCTCGGCATAAATTCCTTGAACGTCTTGTGGCGATTTTACTGCTGACGCGACAGCGTGCAACAGCCCTTCAAAAGAGCCGTCATGGAGGTATATGATCGAATCCATGCTAAAAGAGCCGTAGCTGAAGACTGTTTTGCAGCAGTTTTTTTGCGCTGGGAGGCTCAGCCTTGCACATTGCGCTCACTACATGATGATGTGATAAGGATGTGTCCCCCAGGTATTTGCCATTAATGGTAACAAAGAATCTGGCTCTTTTTAAAACCATGCCAATCTTCTTCAGGTCCTGTTCCCGAATGGCAGCGACCCTGCGAGTCTTGATGATACGCTGGGCTGACGTGACTCCGACACCTGGAATACGAAGCAACTCTTCATAGCTTGCCCTATTTATATCAATGGGAAAGAAATCAAAATTGCGCAAAGCCCAGGCCGCCTTGGGATCAAGTCGTTCATCGAGATTGGGAAAGGCCGGGGAGAGAATCTCATGCGACTGAAACTTATAGAATCTGAGCAGCCAGTCGGCCTGATAGAGTCGATGTTCGCGTATAAGGGGAGGCGCTGTTGACAGGGCAGGGAGAAGAGGCCCCTCGTTGACGGCAATATAAGCTGAATAGTAGACCCGTTTCAAGCTCATTTTGTTATAGAGATTTTCTGTCAAATTGAGGATGTGGAAATCACTTTCTGCTGATGCACCGATTATCATCTGGGTGGTCTGTCCTCCGGGGCAAAAACTTGGACTATTTCTGCTTTTTTTTCGTTCAAGCTGGAAACCGGTAAAGTTCTCGCCAATCTGCTTCATCGGGGCAAGTATTCCCTGCTTTGATTTTTGTGGGGCGAGGCGATTGAGTGATGCCTCTGAAGGTAATTCTATATTAACGCTCATCCTGTCAGCAAGAAAACCGGCCTGCTGGACCAGATCTTTTGCGGCGCCGGGTATAACTTTAAGATGAATATAGCCGTTGAATCCATGTTTTTTGCGTAAGAGTCGGCATACCTCAACCATATCTGCCATGGTCTTATCCGGGGATGCATAGACTGCAGAGCTTAAAAAAAGCCCTTCAATATAGTTGCGCAGATAAAAATTGATGGTGAGATCGGCCACCTCCTCGGCAGTGAATGTTGCGCGATCCAGCGTGTTGGAACGACGATTGAGGCAATAGCTGCAATCATATATGCACTCATTTGATAGCAATATTTTGAGCAGAGAGACACATCTGCCATCTGCAGCCCAGCTATGGCAGATACCGCTGGTGGCAGTATTGCCGATTCCATCCGCCGCAGCTTTTCTATTGCTCCCGCTTGAGGAGCAGGACGCATCATACTTGGCGGCATCTGACAGAATTTTGAGTTTTTCTGATATCTTCATGGCATAGTTTTGCTGTGCATAATGTTGTAGTGCTTATTCCCCCTCATGAATGAGTGGGTTATCTGCCCGCGCTGGATGTGCAGGTATGATGGTGCAACTTTGGTAGAGGGGAATTTTAAACTCAAAATCCGTGGCATCGCTATTTGTTGCCTTGTCTTGGTAATCTTACTCCTTTGCGTTATAGCAAAGCCAAGCTCAACAAAAATATCAAGGAGAATACAATGACAACAGTGACAACGTTAAAAGGAAAAGTCAGAGAGGCCGCACGGATTGCTGAAGAACAGTCCATGCCTGAAGATTTTGATGCAATGTCTTGGTTAGATTTTGCGCTTGAAGAAAATCCCGAATCCTTTGATAGTTATTTTGAAAAAACATGGGATGAATTATCAGAAAATGAACGACAGGAAAGAACGGGTGCAATTAGAAAAGTGCTCTAAATGACTTTCCCCTAAGCGGATCCGCTCTTGAAATTGATAAAAACCTCACACGGGTGAAAGGGAAAAAAGCCGGGATATAGGTTAAGCCCCTTGAGGGGGGTGAAGAAGTGCCATGATGGTATCATCATGTTATCAATGTTAAAACTGCTCTTTCTTCTCTTGTTTTTTATACCCCTCAAGGGGGTACTAAAAAGAGTAACAGACTTTCGGGAGTAAGGTACGCATTTCAAGTGATGTTGCCAATTCGTTCTTCTTTTGCATTTTTAATGATCTGTTGACTTTTGTTTTCTGCTTCCATGGCATCCTTGGCCACAATCGTAAGAACCTCTAGGGTATCTTTTTGGATCAATTCATAATTGTCGTCACCAATATATTCTAGAAGCCAATCTCTCCATTGATGAATAATTCGTTTCTGCATATCTTATTTGTCTCCAGCGTCCTGTTTTGTAGGTATTTTTTATGCACTAATTAAATAAGTTGGAAATCTTGCACAAAGCAAGATGAAAAAATGGTTCATGATGCCTCCCATGATTTTCAAGAGCAAGAAAAGATTGAAACCCAGTAAACGCCATTCTAATCTGCAACTTCTATCGACACCACAAAATCATTCAAAATTCGGGGAGGGCGATTGAACAAACAGGAAAGAGACACACTTCTATCTCGTTTCTGCAACTGCTCCGACTGGTCCGCAGAAAAATCCGCAGCCAGGAAGCGGGACATCACCAACACGACCGAGTGCTACACCCTGCAGTCTGCCTGAACTTAGAGCTACAGCAATTATTTTTCCATCGTTAGCCACAGCGCCGACTGTATGACAGGAAGGCAAGATGTCATTACAATGAGCAGTTTGAGCTTCATGGTTTATTTAAAACAATAATAGGTATGTTTTGTACTTTTGTAAAACACCGAGCTCCCTCACCCACTAAGACAATATGGGGTGAATGGAGTAATACTCCCTGCATTAAATTGAGGGCATTTTCTAAGTATCTCACGGCCTGGACAAACTGCCTGTAAAGCTGATCTCTCTTTTACCAGTATTTCCATCCCGATTTTTGCTGCAGATTGCGCATCGGGATTCTGAAGGTTGGAGCCAGTGCCACCATGGGTTATAATTGCGCGTTGAAACACAGGCACCTTCATTTCGAAACTCTATTATACGCTGCATGTTAAGTGTAAATTTTTTTACGCTTCCTCAAATAATCGGTAGGTCGCTATCGGTACTTGAAAGTAATGTCTGGTCAACTGCAAACTTGTGAAAGAATGACTAGCAACAGATTGTCATGGGAACTATGCTGGATGAGTAATCTGAGCAAAATATCATATTCATCGGCAGAATGATATATTTGATTGCCGGCTATAAAATTTTAGTGTGGTCTGGCTCTTTTTTACTCTTTCTTGACTTTGTTTGCCCGCCTCTCTGGTGAGCGGTGTACCAATTGCAGAGAGCACCAGACGAAGTGGTGCTAGTATCAATACTGTAGATTTCACTCATCTGAGCGCAACGAAAGAAAACAGGAGTGCCCTTGAGGGATTGAGGCTAGTGCTTAAACTCCTGAAAGAGAGCTCAAAATGTTGCTATTTCCGCCAGTAGATGCAGATGGACATTTTTGAACCGATAGAAGAGATAGGTCAAGAAAATAATACTTGAATATACTGTTACTCAAACGTACCAATAGCTATCAAAACATGCAATACAGCGAGATCGCACTTACGAACTCATGCGGAGGTTTAACGTTCGACTAAAAGGATCTTAAATACATGAAAAAGGCACCCTTTCCAGAAAACGAAGCAATGCGCTTGGAGGTATTGCGTAGCTATAATATCCTCGACACTCTCCCAGAGCTTTCCTTTGACGATATTACCCGACTGGCTTCCCAGATAAGCGGTACTCCTGTTGCCCTGATCAGTTTGGTTGACAGTGAGCGTCAGTGGTTCAAGTCCAAATTCGGCATTACTGCTGAGGAAACACCGCGTAACATTTCTTTTTGCACCCATGCAATCCTCAAGAATGATGTTTTCGTCGTGCCGGACACATTGGAGGATGCGCGTTTTTTCGATAATCCATTGGTAACCGGAAAAGAGAAGATACGATTCTATGCCGGTTCGCCTCTTGTTACCGCAAAAGGCGCGGCGCTGGGTACCCTCTGCGTTATTGACCGAGAACCTCGGAATTTGAGTGAAGTGCAGGTGGAATCTCTTCGTGCTCTGGCGCGCCAGGTTATGAGTCAGTTGGAGCTTCGCAAGCATATAGAGGAACAGGAGCGACTGAAAAGGGATCTTGTCGAATATCAGAAAATACTGGAAGAATCTAATTCTCGGTTGGAGACTGCAAGTCTCACAGATGATGTTTCGGGATTTTACAATACCCGTTTCCTGCATAGCTTCCTTGAACGTTTTCTGGAACCGACACTCAACGAAAAAAAGGAACTGTCACTCGTTTTTTTCGACATGGACAACTTTAAGAATGTAGTTGATACCTACGGGCATCTTATCGGTACCAAAGTGTTGCGAGAAGTCGCCCAGGCGGTTCATCGGCAACTTGGTCCGGATGACCGCATTGTCCGCTATGGAGGCGATGAGTATGTGATCATCCTGCCAGGTCAAGGCAAGGATGTTGCACGCGTCAAAGCAAAAAAAATGCGGTTGGGAATTAGTAATACCATCTTTTTGGAAGAAAAAGGCCTCAGCCTAAAGCTCACAGCTTCTTTTGGTCTTGCCACATATCCTGATGATGCCAGCGACGCGCACCATCTCTTAGCTGAGGCTGATAAATGCCTGTTTGCGAGCAAAGAAAGCGGTAAGAACCGGGTAACTGTAAAATGATGGTATTTTTATGATATTTAATCACTGACGTGGTCACTTTTCAGGCTATTGTGTGATAATTACCTTCTAGGTAACCCCCCTGCTCTGCACTGTCAATGTCCATTAATTGACGTACTTATTAATAATGAGATGATCTGTCGGATATAAGATGTCTGTTTCCCCTTTCCCGGAGGTTGGGGAGAAGAGATCTCTGACACTGAAGGGGAGAATCAGTGCCAGAGGAGGCGGTAAGGTACAGGAATATCTGTTATTCCTGTACCGTATTCACATCGCAGTACTCTTTTAATGTAATCGGCCGGAACGGCTGGCGGATGTGCAGCGTGCCCACTGCGTCTGGTGCAGCTCCGGAAGCTACTGCCGCAATCTCGGCCAGGGCCGGCCCACACATCCTTCCCTGACAGTGGCCCATACCACATCTGGTGAATTGCTTGATGGAGTTGACATCGGTATAGCCCTCGGATACTGCTTTACGAATCTCACCTGCTGTCACGCACTCGCACCGACAGACCAGGGTTTCGTCGGGAACCTCGAAAATCTTCGGATTCGGCGCAAAAACATAATCAAGAAAGGCCCGTCCCCTCCGGGTCCGGCGCATCTTCTTGAGGGTCACGTGGCTTCTGAACTCGGCCTCTTTTTCGCTGATCACGCGGAGATACCGGGCAGATGCAATCCCGGCCAATATGCCTTTATCAATGCTGACATCGCCACCATGCACATAGGCGCCGTCGCCTGCGATGTAGATGCCGTCGATACTGGTCGCCCCGTTTTCATCAGTCACGGGATGCCAGCAGCGTTGTAAGGTGTTCCATCTGTGCTTGATGCCAAGTGAATTGGCGATATGAGTCCGAGGTATAATGCCTTCGTGGCGCAGCAGCATTTTGGCGGTAATCTCTCTTTTTTGGCCACGAACGGTAAAATGAACCTTGTCAAGAGCACCGTCGCCTTCGGCCTGGAGATTGTCGACACCAACGATCATGGGAATTTTTCCTTTGACGATTTTCAAGGCCATCTTCAGTCCCTTTCCCATGTAGGGCAGGTCAAAAAGAGCAGCAGGCATCACACCGACCGACAATATACGTTTAGACCAATAGCCGGTATCGAGCCAGGCGGCGATGTTGACGCCCTGCTCAAGAAGGTGGCAGGCAAGCAGCAATAGTAATGGGCCGTTACCGGCCATCACCACCGGCGCCTTGGGATCTTCGGTGAGGGTTCCGCCTGAACGTAGCAGAATATCGGCCCCGCCTGCGCCCATTACACCCGGCATGGTCCAGCCTGGAAACGGCACCGGCCGCTCCATCGCTCCACTGGCAATAATGATGGAAGAAGGAGTCAGTATGGTCTGCTTGCCGTCGATATTGCAATAGGCCTTCCGTGGTTCCAGTCCCCAGACGAGGGTGTTCGGACAATAAACCGTACCTGACTTGTAGAACTTGTCCAGCAAATCGAGCCCCACCTGCAGTTCTTTGGGGTCAAAAAGCGGCTGGGTGATGGGGTTTTCGATATTACGCAAGTACTGCCCCCCCGGCGCCTGCTGCTCATCTACGAGCATAACATCCAGACCGCATGCTCTTGCCGCCACCGCCGCACTCAACCCGGCAGGTCCGGCACCAATGATCAGTACATCCACCTGGGTCTGCATCACTTTGCCTCCTGCGGATTGCGTTGTCTCTTTACCGTCATGCCCTCTTCAATACCCACTAGACAGGACTGAACATCGGCCTTGCCGTTAATCTCCATCAGACATTCAAAACAGACGCCCATCAGGCAGTATGGTGCCCGATTACTATGGTCGACCGGATGCTGACAGGTATGACCGGCATGAACATGGCCCATCACTGCAGCAGCGACGCTGATCCCTGCAGGCACCTCCATTTCCTGTCCTTCAAAAATAAAACGGATCGTTTTTCCAGGTGTATTCGTTTTCATGCTTTTCCTATTCAACAGAATATCCAAATCGTGCCAGTGTCATGCTCTGTGCCATCTCCGGCAGGCTCCCGCCGGTGACGTACTGTGGCAGTAACCGTGCATGCGCTGCCGCCAAGGTGACTGCACTATGGGTGTTGACCAGCGTCGCCTTTGGATGACCCGGCAGCCTGCTATAAATCGCCTGTTTGTCATCCGGCATGACCCGCAACCCGCTCCAGGTCCGGATTAAACGTTTTCGGCCCAGCTCCGGCCAGACCCGCATTGCCCACTGCCCTTCGGTGGCGACAGCTGAAGGCACGACCTTCGTGTCATGTCCCACCGTCTCATGACGGAAGCCAATAATGACGGTGCCGCCAAACGTCTGGGTCACGCCAAGCATGGGGATAGGCATAACCATTGGCAGGCGCTCCACCAGTAACACCTGCCCCTTGTCGGCAAATATAGGCAAAGTCGGTATGGCGAAAGTGGCAAGCCGCCGATTGGCAAGGCCTGCCGCTAAGACGAGTCGCTCACAATCGAGTGCGCCACTCCCGGTCTCGAGATGATAGCGGTTTCGCTTAGGTGTTACGCTATAGATATGATCGTGGCGGATTTTCCCACCGAGCCGCTGAAAACTGACGTGAAAGGCGCGAAGCAGGGCCAGCGGATCGACCAGGCCATCATCTTCGCACCAGGCCGCACCGACCACTTCCGGACCGAACTCAATTTTCGGCAGCTTCTTTTCCAACTCGACCCGATCGATCATATTGCCTCGATACTCGCCGAGCACCACCCGCAGCTGCTTGATATATTCGCTTCGCTTTTGGTAATCATCTTCACTCAAAACCGGGATCAACCCACCGGTATACGCCACCGGAATCTCAATCCCCGAGACCTCTTCCAGCTCACGGGTCAGTTCCGGATACAACCGGGAGGAGTGAAAGGCCCATTTTGCGTAATCGGGCAGATGAAGAAATTTTGACTGGCACCAGATCAGACCAACATTGGTCTTTGACGCCTTGTTGGTCTCGGTGGGAGTATCTATTATGGTGACGCTTCGACCGGCCTTGACCAGCCCATAGGCAATGGCAGCACCGCTGATTCCACCGCCGGCGACAATAATTTCCTGCTCTTTGAGATCGATTTTCATAGAGTATGTAGAGACGTTTTCAGTAGAGCCGGGTTGCAACAGGCAACCGTTGTCCGTCTGAGTTATTCACGGTTGTACTGTCTTCTCGTGCTGCCATGGTTGTCATTGAACTTTTTTGTAAGCAATACAATCAACTTCAACCCGCATGTCACTCATCAGGGCTGCCTGGACCGTTACCCGGGCCGGTGCGTGCTCGATGGTGAAAAACTCTGAGTAAACCTTGTTGAACTCAGCGAAGTCACGCGGATCGTCAACCCAGACCCCTACCCGCACTACATCATTTAAGGAATAGCCCGCCGACTCGACAACGGTCTTTACATTTGTCAAGGTCTGTCGAGCCTGAGTTGTCATGTTGCCAGAAACAATCTGTCCATCCGCATCACGCGGCACCTGGCCACTCACATAAAGCCAGCCATCCGCTTCCACAGCTTTTGCAAAAGGCAGTGCCCCGGCTTTGGGCACACCAAATCTCTTAATAGTCATTTTGCGTCACTCGCATTTTAGATATTTAAGAGGAGAAACGCTACGTTTCGCAGCGTTTCATCATATTCTCCCGGGCATAGCAGAAACCCGGGAGAATGACATTTCCTCAGATTTACTTTTTGATCATGCCGAGGTCGGTCAAAACCCTGGTCATCTCGGCATACTGATCTTTTAGCTGGGTCATCCACTCTGTACCTGTGGTGAAATCATGTTTGGCGCCCATATTGTGTATCGCCTTCTGGAATTCAGGATCCTCGGTAATTTCCTTAGTTACCGCGGCCAGCTTATCAATAACATCCTGCGGAGCACCCTTGGGAACAGCAATACCACCCCAGCCAAAATACTTACCTTTGAAGCCAAGTTGTTCGAAGGTCTTTGCCTCGGGAAACTCATCGCTTGGGGAGCCGATAGCCAGAATTTTCATCTTGCCGGCCTTGGCCATGGAGACATAGCTCTGTGGAAAGAGGAAGGAGATATCGGCATGCTTGCCGAGAACTGCCGTAGCGGCTTCGGCGGCGCTCTGGAACTCAACCTGCTTCAAAGTAGTTCCGGAATCGGTTTGCCAGTTGCGCATGGCAAAAGTCAGCCAGGAAGTGGCACTGGGGCTGGCGAATATACGTTTGCCGGGGTTGGCTTTGGCGTCTTCGGCAAACTCCCGGAGATCATTCCACGGATTGTCCGGGTTGGTCACAACGGCACAGTTGGCCACCATGATCCTGGCAATGTAGTCAAAGCTGTCGAAGTCAAATCCAGCCTTGTTGACCTGAGGAACGATCAGAGAAGGACCTGCCTGGGCCAGGAACAGGGTGTAACCATCCGGCTTGGCCTTGGCCGCATACATCGTACCGGTTATCCCGCCGCCACCAGTTTTATTGACTACAACAACCGGTTGCCCAAGCTTTTTCTTGGCAAACTCTGCCCAAATACGTGCAGTCAGATCAGAATCGCCGCCGGCTCCATAAGGGCTGACAATCTGAATGGGCCTTGTCGGATAGTCCGCGGCAATAGCATTGTTTGTCGCGCCGGCAAGGACCATCATTCCGACACCAGTGCAGAGTAAGGTTGAGCGAACTGTTCTAAACATCGTTTTCAAGTTTGGCATAATCATATCTCCAGACATGTTTTGGGGATGAAGCTCAGGCTAAGCCCTCGCCGTTTCAACAATCGAATGCTTCTTTGTGCGGGAGCGAACGATGCTTACTACCGCCGCCACTGTTAGCAACAACAGTACAACTGCTATTGGATGAGTCAAAAAGATCATAAAACTACCGTCGGAGAGCGTCATAGTCTGATCAAATGCGCGCTCTAGCAGCGGCCCAAGAATAAAGCCGATAATCATCGGACCAGCACTGAAATCAAACTTGCGCATTCCATATCCAACCAGGGCAAAGATGATAAGACAGAAGATATCGAAAAAGCTCTGGTTGATGGAATAGGCACCGACAAAGGCAAAAATAGTGACTGCAGAAAAGATGATATGCTTTGGTAGCTGGGTGATCCTGATCCAGGTTTTAAAACCGGCCTTGGCTATTACGTAGAGCAACACATCGCAAAGGATCAGGGAGCCGAAAATGCCATAGACCACCGCCGTATTTTCAAAGAAGATATTTGGGCCGGGTGTTATGCCCTGGATAAGAAATGCGCCCATAAGAACAGCGGTGACGTCATCGCCAGGGATACCAAGGGTCAGAAGAGGGATCATGGCAGAGCCGGTAACCGCATTGTTGGCAGCCTCCGGGGCCAGGACACCTTCAACCATGCCTGTCCCGAATTTTTCAGGGGTCTTGGATGTACGTCGTGCCTCTGAATAGGCCATAAATGCTGCGGGAGAAGCGCCCAGGCCCGGCATCGCGCCAATCAGCGAACCGATAGCGGATGAACGAAGCAGCAATGGAATATTTCGGGTAAACTCCTTTAGCGTAAGTTTTGCTCCCTCACCATCCATATCAAAATGTTGCTTAACATGCTTCTGCGCCCCTTTTGTGACCTGATGGACAACCTCTGGCAGGCAGAGTAGACCTATAACCATGGGAATCAACTGGATACCCGACATCAGATTGTCGTTTTCAAAGGCAAAACGAACGGCTCCGGCTGGACCGGAGACACCGACCATCGCCAGGATAATACCGACACCTGCGCAAATCATGCCTTTGAAAATTGAGTTGCCGGAGATACTGCCGACAACAGTCAGTGCCAGCAGGATGAGACAGCATTGTTCAACCGGTCCCACCTTCAGCGTCAGATAAGATAGCGGCGCTGCAATGACAATCAGCAGCAGGTTGCTGAAGGTGTCCCCAAAAACAGAACCCACCAGTGCGGCGTTCAGCGCTTTACCGCCTTTGCCTTGCTTGGTGAGGGGATAGCCATCCATAGCGGTGCACACCGCCGGCGGAGCGCCTGGTGTGTTCAGCAGTACTGCGGTGATGGAACCTCCAAAGGTGCTGGCCTTATAAATGCCCAGCAGCATGGGAATACCGACCAGTGGACTGACGTAAAAGGTGATGGGCAGCAGAATGGAAATTGCCATTATTCCAGAAATTCCAGGAATGGAACCAAAAATAATGCCGACAAAAACTCCGAGTGCTACTGCACCGATTGTCGCTGGCGTCAGAATCGAAACAAGACCATTGAGTATATCGAAAACCATAAGTGCTCCTGCGTTGTTTTATTCCCAGAGAAGACCGGAGGGAAGCATGATCTGCATATAGTTAAACGCCACATAATTCAGGGCGAAAGCCACCATTACGTAGGTGATGAAACCAATCATGTACTTACGAAGACCAAGCTGTACAGCGACAGCAAACATCGCGAAAGGAGTGGAGAGAAGAAAACCAAGATACTTCATCCCAAGCAGGTACAGAAAAAGAACTGTTATGTAGATGATAAGCGAAGAATACTTTGCATCGTCTTGAACTGTTTCAAACTGTTTTTCTTTATCCCGGACAAGACGCGTTGCTGTTTTATGATAATCGATGATAGTGGTGATGAGCAGCAGGAGAGATAAGCCAGCGAGGGTACCGGAAACAATGCGGGGGAAAAAGGTCGGTTTTACTGTTGAGGGGAGAGTTTCAATGACCCATTTCGGCATATTGATCACCATGACGAGAAAGAGGATCAATAATGCTATACTTATACAGATTTCTATAGCAAGTTTTCGTTGGTGATGTGCCAGCATGTATCCTATCCTTTGGTTGAGATGAAGGAAAAACGCTTTTGCTCACTTAATACAATGCATTTTCTGGTTTGTTTGGCATGCATTAGGTAAATGTACAAAACATAAAGCAACTTTAATGCCAAATGCCTTTGCAAATATAAAAACATATAAAATCAGCATATTAGATATTGTTTTGTCATTGTAAAGATATCTATCATGTTGTAATTATTCTTTACAACTGTTAGTGTCTCTTGGCATATGAAAACTTAATTAACCGCAAATACAAATATCATAACGGTACCTTAGATAAGCGTTGTAATGTTTTGTTTCACTGTATATTTTTATTACACATTCTCTATGCAAAAAGAATCACACGCATTACCCTATCTGGACAAGATTATAGAAGCCTCGCTGCGTCGATCTGCAGGCTATGGCATCGATCCACACCAGGACGGCGCACCCGAAAGCACCCGGCTGTCAGCAGAGGAGCTGCAAGGACGCATTGCCGAGCAGATGGAATTCTATACTCTGGCCCGTGAGCAACTCGAATGTCTCTATCGTCTTTTGAAAGATACCGGCTTCTGCATGGCGTTGGCCGATCGCGACGGCTACATACTCTATATAATCGGCGATGATGACCTGACCGAGCATTTTTCTCGTCGGCGCTGCATCCCCGGTTATCGTTGGACAGAACGGGATATCGGCACCTGTGCAATCGGGCTGGTGCTGGAAGAGCATGTCCCGGTATTCCTTCCAGGTGACCGGATGTATGCAACGCTGGCCAAAACCATTACCAATGCCGGCGCACCGGTGTTTGCCCTCAACGGTAAGGATTTATTGGGGGTTGTTTCCCTCAGTGGTTATACAGAAAAAATGCATGTGCATACCCTGGGCCTGGTTCGCCAGTCTGCCGAAACGATTACCGCTCAACTGCGAGCCAGCGAGAGAAATCAGGAAATCGCCATCAAGAACCAGTACATGACCGCCCTGATCGAATCCGATTCCAGGGGGATTGTTACAGTCAGTCCGGATGGGCGCATATTCCAGACTAACAAGAAGGCACGAACCCTTTTGAACATTGCCAGTAACTCAGAGGCAGAACTGATAACCGACTGCATTGGCCCGGATACTGACATCTTGAAGTACCTTAAAAACGGCAGAGCGTTTCGCGCCAGGGAAATACAGGCCAGACACAACGGCAACATCTATTATATGTCCCTTGACCCTATTCGCATGAACAGCGGGGAGTTCATTGGTGGCTTGCTGACACTGCAGGAGAAAAAAGCGGTTTTGCGCATGGCTGTCCAGATGACTGGCCCTCATGCCCATTTCACCTTTGACTCCATACTCGGTAAGAGCAAACAACTGAAAGCCGCCCTTCATATCGCCAATATTTCCGCCGGCACTGCTGCGCCAGTGCTGCTGTACGGCGAAACCGGTACCGGCAAAGAACTTTTTGCCCAGGCGATCCACAACCATGGCAGTCGCCGCAACGGCCCGTTCATTGCGATTAACTGTGCGGCAATCCCCAAAGAATTACTCGAGAGTGAGTTGTTTGGTTATGAGGGAGGTGCCTTCACCGGTGCCCAGCAGGGTGGAAAACCCGGCAAGGTGGAGCTTGCCGATACCGGCACGCTTTTTCTTGACGAGATCGGGGACATGCCGTTCGAGATGCAGGTAAAACTTTTGCGCGTTTTGCAGTTTGGGGCTATACAGCGTGTAGGCGGGCTGCGGACCATTCCGGTTGATTTCCGCATCATCTCCGCAACCAACAAGAATCTGCAGGAAGCCATCGGCAATAAAGAGTTTCGCGAGGATCTCTACTATCGCATTAGTACTTTGAAAATCACCATCCCTCCACTCAGGGAGCGTCCAGGCGACATCATGCAGCTCGTTGCTCACTTCATCAAGCGTCATGCAGCTTTCACAAAAAGAACAGTAGAGGATTTTCCCCAGGAAACAACGGATACCATCCTCAACTACAGCTGGCCCGGCAACATCAGACAGCTGGAAAGCGCCATTGAACGCGCCGTTCACCTGGCGGAGAGTGGCATCATCGAGCCCCAGCATCTCGGTCTCAATGAAAATGCAACCGCAGAGAAGTCTCCCGCGTCTTTCTCGGCAGGAATGCAAAGCCTTGAGATAATCGAGGCCCAGGCTATCAGCACCACCCTGACGCAGATGGAAGGAAATATTAGCAAGACTGCGGCCATCCTGGGCATCAGCAGGCCAACTCTCTACAGGAAACTCGAAAAGATAAAAGTACTTGGTTTGCCATATCCACCATAAGTAAAATCAAGCAAAAACAATGTTGTCAACCTTGTGACTCCTGCATCGTGTATTGACTCCCATCCTTGGAAAGCTGCTACTGTAATTCTCTGTCCTAACACTCTCTGCAAGAAGGGTGATACCGAAATGTTCGGCAATTCCTGGAGAGCAGAGTACGTAGGTCACCTGCGTTTCATTTTGTTACACTGTAACAATTTTAAACAGTCATTTAATTTTCACTAAAACAGCAGTATATCCTGCAAACAATAGCCATTACAAACAGGTCAAACCCAATTATATGTAAGATTTTGAAACGATTTTATTCTTCCGACCTTACGTAAAGTAAATCCAACATAGCTTAATATTCTGGTGGCTTATGAAATATCAACCACATGGCACCATATATGCGTTGGATTAGAATACGATCAGACACCGGCCGAGAACGATTATCCTCAGAGTCTGTTGTCAGCCATGAACATTGCCAGCGGCATGCCTTCTCAATATGATACCGACAGGATGAAAACATGTTTCGACCCGTACAAACTCACCACAGCAAAACAGTTGCCGTCGTCATTGACGGGAGGGAAATGAACGTCCCTGAAGACATTACGGTGGCCGCGGCAATGCTCGGTTACGCCAACTATGACAACTGCCGCTGCTCGTATGTCAGTGGCGTAAAACGGGCTCCGTTTTGCTTTATCGGGGTGTGTCATGAATGCCTGGTGGAAATAAACGGTGTCCCGAACCAGCAGGCATGCCTTACCCAGGTAAAAGATGGAATGCGCATTGATAAACAACAGATTCGGGAGGGAGCCTGACACATGAAAACGTTCTGGGATGTCATCGTGGTCGGGGCCGGTCCGGCTGGCCTTGCATGTGCATGTACGGCGGCGGAATATGGATTGGAAGTGCTGCTGCTCGATGAGCAAAGGGGCTGCGGCGGCCAAATTTACCGGAATATTGAGCGACAGTCCGATTTCATTGCCAACATCCTTGGCAAAGAATACCAGCGAGGTTGCAACCTGGTTGCACGCTATAAAAAAAGTTCGGTGGTCCATTTGCCAGAAAGCGTGGTCTGGAATCTTGTTCCTGACGGGCGGGTATCGTTCTCACGTCATGGAGTCTCCACCGAACTGCAGGCTAAGCGCATTGTGATAGCCATCGGCGCCATGGAACGACCGGCGCCATTTAGTGGCTGGACACTCCCTGGAGTGATGGGAGCCGGTGGTGTTGATGCCCTGTTAAAAAGTGATGGCCTCGTTCCTGCTGGTCCTGTTACCATGGTCGGCAACGGTCCGATCATGCTGTTGGTCGCGGGGCATCTACAAAAGCTGGGAGTAGAAGTAGCCGAATTTCTCGACACCACTCCTTCCTCCTCGTTTTTGGGCGCTGTCAAGCATCTCCCGCAAGCCATGAAACGGGTCGGTTACCTGCTGACCGGCGCGGCCATGCTCGCCTCCACCTGGAAGCAGGTGGGGAGATACCAACGCAATGTTGCATCTTACAGCGCCTCGGGCAAAGAGCGGATTGAAACCCTCACCACTGTTCATGGGGGTAAAAAGAGTATCCGGCCGGTCTCCACTTTGCTGGTGCATGAAGGAATCATCCCCCGCACGGAATTCAGCCGGCAACTGCGGCTCGACCATGACTGGGACCCGGTACAGCGCTATTGGTATCCGCGCATCAATGCAGACGGCAGAACGAGTGAAAAGGCAATTTTTATTGCCGGTGACGGAGCTTTTGTTCACGGCGCCGTTGCTGCCGAACTAAAAGGAGAGCTCACAGCCCTTGCCCTTCTTGAAGATTTTAACAAGGCCACACATGAAACGCGACAACGTAAAGTGCAGGCCTGCAAAGCCCTCAGCCATGAGCTGCTGCCGCGTCTCTTTGTCGATGCCCTTTACCAGCCAAGAAAGAATCTGCATGAGTTAGATGACGAGACCATCGTCTGCCGTTGTGAAGAGGTGACGGCCGGCACCATCCGCGCGCTCATCCGCAAGGGCCAGGACACACCGGAGAAGGTGAAAGCAACCACCCGCAGCGGCATGGGCCCATGCCAGGGAAGGATGTGCAGTTGTGCTGTTTCTGAGGTCGTCGCCCAGGAAACGGGGCGTGATATTGTCTCGTTTTTACCGCTCAGCGTCCGTCCTCCCGTTCGCAATATCGGTCTCGGAGAACTGGCTAACATGACTCTTCTGCCCAAGAACAACGAAACAGGGAGCGACAAATGAAACATGCGGATTGCATTTTTATCGGCGGAGGCATGATGGGAATCAGCTCAGCCCTCCAATACGCCCGTGAAGGCAAAAGCGCCATTGTCCTGGATAAAGACTTTACCGGCAAACACGCCTCAGGAGTCAACGCCGGCGGTGTGCGCAGCCTCAAACGCGATATCTGCGAGTTGCCATATATCCACGGTTCGCTCGAAATGTGGCACAATATGAAAAAAATAGTCGACTCCGACTGCGGCTTTTATCAGACCGGTTATCTCACCGCCGCCGAAAACGAGATGGGAATGAAGGAGCTGGAAGCACGGGCACAAGCGACCCGCGCTCTCGGCTACAACAATGAGATCCTGATCGACGCAAAACGTCTGCGTGAGCTGGCCCCGATCGTACGCGAACATTGCGTTGGCGGCCTGATGTCGGAAAAAGACGGCACCGCTTCCCCAGCTGAAACCTGCCGGGCCTTTCTCGCAGCCGCCATCCGGGCGGGAGTCACCGTTCACAGTAACTGCAAGGTGATCAACATCAGGCGCGGCGAAAATGGTTTTGCAGTAGGGACAACCACTCAAGGCACCCTCTATGCGGAGCAGGTCGTCAACTGCGCCGGAGCCTGGGCCGGCCAGGTTGGTGCCATGCTGGGTGATCAATTGCTGGTAAAGCCTGTGGGAGCCAGCGTTATAGTCACCGCCCGAATGTCAAGGCTGCTGAAACCTTTTGTCTCCGTTCAGGGACGTAAGCTCTGGTTCAACCAGGCCAAAAACGGCACCCTCTTGATATGTGGCGGCTACCTGGCCGATGTGGATATGGAGACCGAACTCACCCATATGAACTTCCATGAACTGCAGGCCTGTGCCAAAGTCGCTTTCGACCTATTTGCTGTAACAGAGAATATCACCGTCGTCCGTAGCTGGGCTGGACTGGATGGAGAAACGCCCGATCATTACCCCATTATTGATTATTCGAAAAAGGTCCCTGGACTACTCCATCTCTGTGGTTTCTCGCGCCACGGTTTCGCCCTGTCACCAATGGTCGGAAGGGTAGTAAGCAGCATGCTGCAGGGTAAAACCCCTGAAGCCGGTATCACCGGCTTTGAGCACGACAGGTTTTCTTCAGCTCCAGCAACGATCTAACCTGCGGAGATCCATTATCTGGCGTCAACGTTCACGCGCTGACGTCCAATCCACAATATGACGCAGGTTGGCAGAAGTGGATTTATGTCATTATCATTAAACGTGGGTCCGGATTTGTTCTTATTTTCATATATTATATGGCCTGTCCATCAACGGTTCCTCACTGCTTGATCCTGCCCCTGCTTGGTTGATATTTACATTTACCCTGCACCACACCTCTGCCTGAGGTCGAAAAAAATTGACGGTATGTAGAGCACTGTATAATTTAGTAAAACATTATAGAGCGAGGTGCGCGGTGAAATTGTATGGAGAAATTGCTTACTGCTAAAGAAGTGCCACTCGGCATCAACGGGAAAATTGTCATGGTCAGTTCCTGCTCCATGACGATTCGTGCTTAGACTACTGTCTTAAGGGCATTATTTTTTTTAAAAAAACCACTTCGGAGGCGCGATATGACCGCGAGTGATGCAAACATGAAAAAAAATATTCTTGCAGCGGACATCGGTGGTACCAACAGCCGTTTCGCCAATTTTGAAATTGATCAGCAAGGTTCGCTTGTGCTGAAGGGTACGAAATGGCTGGCGACTGCGGAAGCCAAGTCTTTTTCTCATCTTCTGGAGCAACTTGGAGCCAGTGATGCGGCATTTTCTGCTGCTGAGTCTGACATTGCAATCATCGCCGTAGCTGGACCGGTGCAGCATGGAACGTACTCTGCCCCGCCTTATATCTCCTGGGATATCGACCTCACCAGCAGAGAAAATAAAAAAATATTTCGGCAGGTCTCTTTGATTAACGATTTTGTTGCCCAGGCCTATGCTTGCCCGTCTCCGGTGGGAAAGTCCGCTCGAATGATCCTTGCCGGAGAGGCTGAAGCGGATGGAACCATTGGTGTCATTGGCGCCGGTACTGCGCTTGGCAAGGCGACTCTCATTGAGATATCCGACCATGGGTTTATGGCTCTGCCCTCCGAAGGCGGGCATGCCTATTTCCCCTTTGTTTCTCCACGGGAGTTAGCTTTTCAGGAGTTCTACCAAGAAAAGAGCGGTCAGAAACACATCACCGGCAATCTGGTTGTCTCCGGTCGCGGCCTTCGGTATATCCACTGGTTCCTCACCGGCGAGGAACTTGAGCCACAGGAGGTTGCCGCCCGTTTTACTCCGGAATCCGAGACCCTGGCATGGGCTGCGAAATTTTATGGCCGCATTTGCCGGGATTATGCCCTGGAGGTATTGGCTCTTGGCGGGTTATACATCGCCGGTGGAGTTGCCGCCAAGAATCCTGAAATTATCAACCATGCGAATTTTCGTAGCGAATTTGTCGATTCATCGACCATGGGACAGCTTTTGGCGAAAATTCCTGTTTTCCTTATCGATAATCAGGACAGCGGCCTCTGGGGTGCCGCTTTTTATGGCCGCCAGGTTCTCCAGAAAGGATAATGAGGTATGGCAGAAGATAACAATAAAAAAAATATTCAAAAGATTGTCATTGCCTGCTTTATCGTTCTGGGGATTGTTGCTTTCCGTTATTTTGATCTGGGGCGCTTTTTTACTCTCGAATACATCAAGTCGTCGCAGGATACCTTGCAAGCGCTCTATCTGGAAAACCGCTTTCTGGTAATTGCCGTGTATCTTGCGATCTATGTAGCGGTTGCTGCCTTATCGTTACCTGGAGCCGTGGTGCTCACCCTGGTGGGAGGCGGTTTGTTCGGCCTTGTGGTCGGCACACTGGCTGTCTCGTTTGCCAGCAGCATCGGTGCTACCCTGGCGTGCCTGGTTTCCCGCTTTCTCCTGCGGGAGTGGGTGCAGAGTAAGTTTGGCGACAAACTGACCACTATCAACAAGGGGGTTGAAAGGGAAGGGGCGTTTTATCTCTTTTCACTGCGGCTGGTTCCGATTTTCCCATTTTTTGTGATCAACTTGCTCATGGGTCTTACCAGAATGCGTTTGTTTACCTTTTACTGGGTTTCCCAGGTCGGCATGTTAGCCGGAACCGTAGTTTATGTGAACGCCGGAAAGGAACTGGCGAAAATTGATTCTCTGTCCGGCATTTTGTCGCCAGGGCTCTTGGTCTCCTTCGCCGTTCTCGGTCTTTTCCCAATCACTGTCAAGAAGCTGCTTTCTCTCTATAAAACAAAATTCAGCCAAACGTCTATTACGAAATGAAAACGGTGACGTGAGGGGCTTCTAACCCCAACGGTTCGGGCGAGAGTCTCTTTACATATTCGACTAATTTCATTGTATGGTCAATGCGCATGAAGAATTGCGATGATGAACGAATATTTACAATTCATATCGCTGTCTGACTTCTCCATCTGCCGTATGGCAGACCGCTTCTTTTGCCTGTTGTAAAGTTATGCCTTGAGGCATATTGAGCTCTGTCGTGTGAATGCCGGTTCCGGTTATTTTGGATGAAAGCGAATTGTTACTGACATACCCATTTTGGTATCGTAGCAGTGTCTATGTGGGTATATTCCGTACCGTTCTTTTCATTGTTGTCTTTACGATTGTGTAGACTGTTACACTTTTTGTGGTATTGAAACGTGCAGCCCATCGTAATAAAGAGTTTTAGCATAAAAATTCTCTCAATAGTCGGGCGGGGAGATGGTTGCGAAATAAGTGGTATGTAAAACCATACGCTGCTTGTCGGGTGCCTGACTGGAAGATATAAAAATGAGTTCAACACGGTTTGAGCGGCACCAGGGATCAATGCTGATGGACTCGGGCCCAGTGCTCAGGTTTGAGACAATTGCTCCCTGACTACAGGAGAATAATCCCTGCAAATGATATTCTGAACAAGGGCTTGATAGCGGGCATGGACATCGTTGGTGAAAAGATGGAAAATGGTGACATGTTCATCCCTGAGGTGCTTATGGCAGCCCAGATCATGTCGGTTTGTCTGGAGATTATAAAACCCTTGCTGGGAGAAGGCGAAGGCGTAAAGAGCGCTAATGTCATAATCGGAACAGTCAAAGGGGATCTCCATGACACCGGCAAGAATCTTGTGGCGATGATGATGGAAAGTGGCGTTATGAACGTCTACAACCTCGGCGTCGATATTTCCCCAGAAGAATTTGTGAAACAAATTAGAGATAAAGAGGCCTCAATTGTCTGTTTGTCAGCTCTTTTGACAACGACGATGCCGATGATGAAAGCGACTGTCGATGCAATCACAGAAGCTGGACTGCGCGATAAGGCAAAGATCATGATAGGTGGTGCGCCGGTGACACATTCCTTTGCAGATGAGATCAGCGCCGACGGCTTTGCTCCTGATGCCGGGTCTGCAGCAAAACTTGCCAAAGCCTTGGCTGCATAAAGAAAGGGAAAGAAATGTTTCAGGCAATTGTTGATCAATGAGTTGCCGGAGCAGATGTCAGCAGAGTTCAAATAAAACGATTGCTGAGCCTTACGGAGCAAAGTGAGATTCAGCATCTTTTTTCGGTAAGGATGTATTCTTGTACGGCTTCTTTTGTTTTCCAACCCACTGCAGAAATGATTGCTGTTTTCGAAAAACCGCATTTCCCCCTGCCGGCTTCCCTGCCCAACTGTTCCTTTCCAATCGTTATAAAACCTGACCCGGCAAACAGAGACGACTATCGAAGTCTTCGCTTCTCTGTGTTCTGGGTCGCTTCTCGAGAAGTAGTAATTCAGAAGTATCTGGAAGGACCTTCTTTTTCAAGTGAGATGGGGCAGCCTATGGAAAAAAGGGAAGAACGACTGTTGGAATTCGGCAGTCTTGTTGCAAAAGGTGTAGGCTTGACATACTTTTATTTTGAAAGTGAGGAGTCAGAGGTGTATTGCACTACTGTAGATCTTGTCAGTGGAGTAAGCTCTGTTGAAATCGGTTCTAGTGCCATGGGGCCTTAGCAACTTGATGCGGAGTGGAGCACGAATCCTGGGTTGGGTTTGGCTTTGGTCTGGAAAGAATGCTGCTGCTGGCAAAAAAAAGATTCGACTATTTCCAGGTGGTGCAAAAGCATCGAGTATCTGAAGGAATTAATGAGACCGACTTTCGGCAATGAAAATGTAAGAAAAAATATAATTAATTATGAGGGAGGATAAAGTGTATCATTTTTTATTTGGACCAGTTCCATCAAGAAGATTGGGGATGTCGTTAGGCGTTGATTTAGTTCCCAAAAAAGTATGTTCTCTAGATTGTGTATATTGTGAAGTAGGAAAAACCACAAAACTGACACTTGATAGAAAAGAGTATATTCCTTTTGATAAAGTAAAAGAAGAACTGGTACATTACTTTAATAATAATCCTGATCCAGACTACATTACTTTCTCAGGATCGGGTGAGCCGACTTTGAATGTTTTCATAGGTGAAATACTGGATTTCATAAAACAACATAGGCCCAATATACCTATTGCTGTTCTGACGAACGGAACTCTTTTTTACGACAAAAAGGTTAGAGAAGCGATTCTTGGTGCGGACCTTGTTCTTCCATCTCTTGACGCTGCAACAGAGGATGTTTTTAGAAAAATAAATCGACCTGATAAAAATCTATATTTTGGTAAATATATTCAGGGATTGATTGATTTCAGAAAAGAATTTAAGGGCAAAATTTGGCTCGAAGTATTTATTCTCCCTGGGTATAATGATACTGATAATGAATTGGCAGAATTCAAAAAAGTGATTTTGAAAATAAAACCTGATTCCATTCAATTAAACACTTTAGACCGACCCGGCACCGTATCTCATTTAAGAGGAGCAACCAAAGAAGAATTGCAACGTGTTGCTGATTATTGGCAATTAAATAATGTTGAAATAATCAGCTCCTCTCAAGATAGAAAAAATATACAATCATATAGAAGCGATAAAGAAACAGCAATTATAGAAACTATTGCACGAAGACCTTGTACGCTTGATGACTTGACGAAGATATTAGGCTTGCATATCAATGAAGTTAATAAATATCTGGATGTTTTAGCGTCAGAAGAGAAAATTGAATCAGTAGAACAGGAAAGAGGTTTCTTTTATCAATTAAAAGAAAAAAAGTAAAAGAACTTCACAGAACAAAATTTACCCGCATTCTGGTTTCAGCATAATTCGAAAAATTGAAGTGGAGCCAGGTGGCAATCTGTTGACACATCTTGTTGAAAGTTCAATTTTTTTTCGTTCGGATTGTGGCGGGCGGGGGGTGTGTGGAAAGTGTCGAGTGGAGGCAAGGGCGAAGCAAAAACAGTCTAAAACGCAGTTGGCCTGCACTTTCACTGTACTAGAAGATGTCTCTATTGAAATACCTCCTAGATCTCTGCTCTCCTCACTTGCTCTGAAGAATCCTCAGGCATTGTATGGGGATGATGTTATGAGTCGGATTAGTGCGGTAGGTGAGAAGACCCGAAATTTAGAGCATTTGCAAAAACTAGTGGTGAAAACCATTGAATGGGGGTGTGAAAAACTCGCCAGCTCCAATAGGATCGCCCCGACAACACTTGAGAAAATGGTTGTGGTCGGCAATCCGGCAATGATCCATCTTTTTCTGGGAGTGAACCCGGCCTCCATTGGTGTCGCTCCCTACCAACCGGCTTTTTTTGAGGCAAGGTGTGCCGATGGTTCCAGTCTGGGTTTTACAGGGATGCGGCTCAAGGTTCATACTCTCCCCCAAAATGGTAGAAAATATGTCATCTATAAAAAAAGTACTTCTGGTGAAGCAGATGAAGTTGCCATCAGTCAGAAGGATATCCGTTCCATACAATTTGGGAAAGCTGCGCTGGTAACGGGGATTGAATTTCTGTTACAAAAGGAAAATAAGCAACTCCCAAAAAAAATAATAGTTGCAGGTGCTTTTGGATCGTATCTCGAGAAAACTGACATGATCACTCTTGGCATGTTTCCTGAGATGCCGCTGCAGGAAATATTGCATAGTGGTAATCTGGCCGGAGCAGGCGCGGTGATGGCACTCTGTGACAATAGATATCTTGAGCAGGCAAAGAATTTGGCCGCGCAGATACAGATCGTCGATCTGGCACTTGATATCGAGTTTCAAAAGGTGTTTGTGAACAGGCTCAGGTTTCCGGAATCTCAAGGTTGTTTCAAAGTAGAGGACGCATTATAGTTGCTCTTCCGATCAACTAACTCGTTTTCATCCTGAAACGGCCATTTTTCCCTAACTCTTCGTTGTTCTTAAAATTTAATCCTCGAAGGTAAGCGTAGACTCCGATATCAATTATATGTCTGCGGTTAAATTTATCGAACGCCTCGATTGAGAAAAAAATGTCTCGTTTCAGGATGGAAACTAACTCGGTAAAAAAGAAAAAAGCCGGAACTCTGTAAGATACTTTCAAACTTAATAGGACGCGCAATGGCAAAGGTAGCATTTATAGGATTAGGTGTGATGGGATACCACATGGCAGGGCACTTGGCGAAACAAGGACATGAGGTAACTGTATATAACCGAACCCAGGCAAAAGCCGATGCCTGGGTAGCTGAGTATCACGGGCAGTGTTGTGAAACACCCAAGGCTGCAGCAAAAGGACAGGAATTCGTTTTTGTTTGTGTCGGTAATGATGACGATCTCCGCCAGGTGGTACTGGCTGACACGGGAGTGCTGGTGGGTATGGCCCCCAAGGCTGTACTGGTTGATCACACTACGGCATCTGCGGATATTGCCCGTGAAATTGGCTCGGCTGCAACCGCTCGGGGGATAGGTTTCTTGGATGCTCCTGTTTCCGGCGGTCAAGCCGGCGCAGAAAATGGAGTGCTTACTGTGATGGTCGGCGGAGTGGAGTCGACTTTTGCTGCAGCTCAACCGGTTATAATGAGTTATGCCAAGTGTGTTGAGCTGTTAGGCGATGTTGGTGCGGGACAGTTGACTAAAATGGTCAATCAGATTTGTATCGCCGGCGTGGTGCAGGGACTCGCTGAAGCATTGCATTTTGCCCGTAACGCCGGGCTGGATGGTGAGAAAGTCGTTGAAGTCATCAGCAAAGGTGCCGCTCAATCCTGGCAGATGGAAAATCGATATCAAACCATGTGGCAGGGCGAATACAACTTAGGATTTGCCGTTGACTGGATGCGTAAGGATCTGGGAATAGCCCTCCAGGAAGCACGGCAAAATGGCTCACATCTTCCGCTTACAGCGCTTGTTGATCAGTTTTATTCAGAAGTGCAGGCAATTGGGGGAAGCCGCTGGGACTCCTCAAGCTTGCTTGCCAGGTTGGAAAAAAGTCGGAAAGGTTAGTGCCCTTGGGATACAATTTTTAGAGTACTTCTGAGTATTGTAAAAATTGTATCCCAAATAGAGGAAGTTTGTGCTGAGCCAGCCGAGATTTTGGGTGTTTCTGAGCTTGTATAGTTGTGCATTACACCCTATGGCTTTGCACAAGCTGTGGTAAAAGTATTACACCATATAGGGTTCATCCCACAGTACGAGATCTTGTCCCAGGCCTTTTTCAACGGCGCTTTCGTACATTGTCATACCCCAGGCGATATCCTGAAGGATCATACCGTTGGAGATGAAATATCTTTTTCTGTCACTGTTCTTGTCAATTGTAGCCAGGCCGGCTGCGATTTTTCCAAGGTCATTAATGTCACTTTCTTTTATCTCTCCGCTGTCCACGAGGTTGTGCAGTTGGATGTGCGGAATGGTGCGTTCGTCTTCAGGGAGCATCAGCCCTTCAATTTTATACGTTTTTTGCATTTCCCAGCAATCAGGGACAATGTAGGCGCTGCGTAGAAAATCATCTTCGACGTTTGCCCGACCGGGAAGGGTCAAAAGAGCCCCCTCTTTAAGCCACTTGTCTTCAAAAAGCGGGGTATGATCACCGGAAATGGCAGACGTTACGACATCTTGGCCTTTAACGGCATCTTCGAATTTGGCAACCATGGAGACGTCTACGTTCAGCTTGGCACTCATTTCGTTGCAAAAACGTTTTGCGGCCTCAGCGTTTATATCAAAGACAACAATTTTTTTCAGTGAAGGCAAGGCGTTAGCAATAGCAGTGGTGCAGTATTTCGAGATTGGTCCTGCTGCTATGACACCAAGGCTTTCACTGTCTTCACGGGCAAGGTGGCGTGCGCTTAGTCCAACAACGGCACCGGTGCGCATACCACTGAGCACATTGCACTCCATGATGGCAAGAGGACGGGCGGTTTCTGCATCGTTTAATGTCATCAGCAGGATGGAGCGAGGCAAACCATGCTTTTTGGGGTTATTCACATTGGATCCGTACCATTTATTACCACAGACCTTGAAGCGGCCTCCCAGATAACCGGGAAGTGTCATAAAACGCTGGTCGGGACCTCCCTTCGGCATGCCCTCGAATTTTGGTTCCTTAGGAAACCAGATTCTCTGACCGTGGGAGTTACGGGTAGATCCACCCATAACATAGTCCCCTTTGCCTGCGAGAGTAAAAGCTTCATCCATTGCGTCAATGCAGTGTGCCATGTTAGTGACTCCTGCAGCGATCATGTCTTTTTGGGAGAGAAATTTCATAACAAGTTTGGTTGATGACATAAGTAACTCACTGTAATAGTATTAATTAGGTATCTTATTGTGTGACGCGTACATTGGAAATGGATATATCACACATCTGATATCTGTCAAGCCCGGATGTTATATCCTTTCTCTCTTTTTTTGATATTTGGCCAGGAAAAGAATTTTATGTTGGGACTTACACTCCTTAGGAGGACTGAACAAAGTCCCGCTCTTTTTTGTGCAGGAATTATTGCGAAGATTTGATGAAGAGCAGGGGCTACTTTCCCACACCTAATTCTCCGGGGTAAGAAAGTAGAGAGATGGCTATTGTTTTAAACAATGAAAGTGGTTTTAGCAGAATATATGGTATGAATGATCTGCGCGATATCCAGGAAAGTCCTGGCAAAGGATATTGAAAGTCGATACTTGCAGTGGATATGTTCGCTTACAAAGAGTAAAAAATAGAGTGGTGCTTGCTCTGTTGTTCTTGGTACGATCGATGCCATGGTCTTTACAGCCGGGTATGACTCCGGTGAAAGTGGAAGTGTGCATGTCGCTCACTGTGTAATTTTGTCCATAAGCTTCTCCTGTTGGGTCCACGGTACGAATGAAATTTTTCTCCTTGGTTGTTGCTAAAAGGTTGGTATGTTAACTGGTTATATATTTATCATAATAGCAGCTTCATGCTGGGGCTTTATTGGTATTTTTTCCTTTATTGCCTTCTCGCAAGGGATTGAGCCGATGGAGGTTGCCTTTTGGCGAGCTCTCATAGCCTGGCTTTTTTTTGGTGCACAGGCATTGCTCCGTAAAGAAACCCATCTTGTCCAGAAAGATATTCCCCTGCTGGTTCTTTTCGGTTTACTCGGTATCTCTCTTTTTTATATTTCTTACCTGTATGCGGTACAAAATGGGGGGGCCGCGTTTGCCTCTGTATTGCTCTACACGGCTCCCGCTTGGGTCATTGCCTGCTCATTTTTCATTTATCGGGAAAAACTGACCAGCAATAAAATATTGGCTGTTGTTCTGGTGATGGCAGGAGTCTATCTTATCTCCACGACTGGAGGCAATACAAACTCTACTCAAGCACTTGGACTTATTGCGGTTCTTGCCGGTCTTACTTCCGGCTTTTGTTACTCTCTCTATTACACCATCGGTAAATATTTTTCCTCAAGGTATTCATCGGCGAACCTCTTTCTCTATGTTCTTCCAATCGGGGTATTAGGGATCCTGCCATTCGTCAATTTTGTTCATAAAACCCCCCTGGCCTGGGTGGCCCTGATTGCCGTTTCATTCGTTTCAACGTTTATCGCCAACCACTGTTATTATCTGGGGTTGAAGAAACTGGAAGCGGGCAATGCCTCTATTGTGGCGACTCTGGAGCCAGTGGTGGCAGCAATAGCTGCGTATTACATCCTGAGCGAATATTTTACGATGCTCGGATACTTTGGTGCAATCATGATAGTTGCCGCAGTGATCCTGACCATTGTCAGGAAGTAATTTTGATGGAAAAGCCACACGTTTATAGCGACTCTTCCTGGTCTTTACCATAGCTTCGCCCTGTTTCACTATTTCAATTTCAGTCTCTTGGATGGAACGCCATAGGCAAAAAAATAGCCACAAGGTGAAACATCGCGTCAATACTTCCATACAAAGCCTGAGAGCCTGGATCTTGTATTTCTGTAACGACTTGCTGTCTTTCTAACTCAAAAAAATGCGCAACCGGCTTTGTCCGATTATTTCTAGTAGTTGCCAAATTCTTTTTTTATTGACGAGGCCGTCTATTTACAGCATCCACAGCTGGAAGGGAGTATGGCGAAGAAGAAAAGACTGATCTTTACGTGATGTTTGGTCGTTATGGCACGTGACAGGAGCTCCTGCCACGTGTTTTTGACATTTCTGTGCTACGAACTCGTTGAGATTTGTCCGAACCTGGAGTCTCTGTTATTCCTGATTGCAATTCATGAGGAGTAAGCGGGTATAAGGTGGCCGCAATAATCAGGTAGAGGACTCAAAATACATTGGTAATCTAGAAAGAAGGAGGAATGACATGACTAAGCCTTTCTATCCGTTGACGCTAGAGGAGTTTACTGAGCTGCTCAATCGCTTTCGTTTTACCCGATAAATTGACGCTGTTCATATGCACCACACCTGGCGACCGAACCACAGCCAGTACCAGGGCGAGAAATCAATAGAAGGTATGTGGCGCTATCACACACAAGAAAAAGGTTGGCGGATATCGCGCAACATATCTCGATAGCCCCTGATGGAACGATTCGGACAGGGCGGGACTGGAACGCTCAGCCGGTTAGTGCCCGAGGCTATAATGGTAATAGGGTTTCGGGACCATTCATGTTTGAAATTATCGGCGACTTTGACCGTGGTTGTGCCCCCTTTAAAGGAGCACAACGTGAGGCGGTTATCGGCGTTATTGCCAGGGTGCAGGAAAAATTTGCATTGCCACCGGAAATCCTGCGTTTTCATAACTTTATGACCAACCAAAAAACCTGTCCGGGCAATGCCATCGTCTACCAGGAGTTCCTGGCGGAAATAGAAGGTGCGCGATCGGCAATTACCGCTCAGGCTGCTGAAAGTGAAAGGACGCGCACAAAACAATATCTATCCCATTCATTTTGTATGGGAAACAGGACTTTTCGATGCACTCAAGCAGATTCTCTCCGGTGCCAGGGAGATGGCTGCTGCAAGGGGGCTTTCTCGAGATTTCTGGGATAATACAACAGATCCGGCAATTGAAGTGCTTGCCCGTACTCTTGGAGGAGCAAAGATCTGGTCGGCCATGAAAGAAAGTGGTCGTCTCGCCTCGGATGACAGTGGCGGTGCGACATATACTGCGAAAAAAATGGCAGCATTCTGTCAAAAACATCAGGGCGAAATAGAACTGCACGCGGTAGGCCATAGTGCCGGGTCGATTTTTCATTCCTGGTTTCTCCCCAGAGCTTTTACTGAAGGGGTCCCACCGTTTGCCGCCCTTTATTTTCTTGCCCCGGCCATTCGGGTGGATGCATTCAAAGAGCGACTTCTCAGCCATATCGGCAACAACATCCAGCACCTGGCGATGTTTACCATGAAGAAAGACTGGGAAAAAGACGATTTGGTCGCAAAAATTTATCAAAAATCTCTACTTTACTTGATTTATTATGCCCTGGAGAGCAATCGGAAAACCCCCATCCTCGGGCTGGAAGAATCGTTGAGAAAAGATGCAGAGGCAGCAAATCTTTTTGGTTAGAAGGGAACTCCTGCACAGCAAGCCGAGATTGTCTGGTCGGTTTTCCAGGCTACGACAGGAAGCAGTGCAAGTACCTCAAGAACGCATGGCGGATTCGATAATGAACTGCCAACAATGAACAGTGTTGCCCGGCGCATTGTCGATAACGACGATATTGCCGATTTTCCAGAAGAAGCCATTGAGCGCGGATTACTCGATTACTGGGATACACCTGTTCTGCTGCCACCGGAATTTGACTATTTGTTCCGTCCACCCCTGCAACCCTCCAGGCCGCCTATAGAGCCTGCTCTGCCAAAGCCAACGCCTCTACCCTCGCCTGATATACCCGTTGATCAACCTGCACCTGCGGGCAGGCGTCAGGCTCTTTGTGTCGGTATTGACGACTATCCCACATCGCCTCTTAATGGCTGTGTGGCTGATGCCGATGCATGGGGAGCAACCCTGAGTGATTTAGGATTTCAGGTGTCTTCGCTCAAGAATGGAGCAGCCACCCGCAATTCCATCCTCACCGAGTTGAGAACGATAATAGAGACCAGCAAAGCAGGAGATATTGTGGTCTTCCAATTTGCCGGGCACGGAACGGAAGTCGACGATCTCGACGGAGATGAGTTAGATGGGACCAATGGTCCTAAAGATGAGGCTCTGTGTCCCCATGATATTGCCGAGGGAGCCTATCTGCTCGATGATGATATCGCTGATATCTTCGCAACCATCCCCCAGGGTGTCAACGTGACCTGTTTTATCGACTGTTGTCATTCTGGATCAATCACCAGGGCCTTTGTCGGTGGCGAGCCGTTAACAGGAGAACGCGACTTGAAAGCCCGTTTCTTACCAGCAACTCCAGAAATGCAGGCACAACACCGGGCTTACCGGGCGCGTATCGGGATTACTCGCAGTGAACCTGGTCGACGGCAGGAAAATCTGAAAAATATCCTGTTTTCTGCCTGTCGTGATTTTGAAGGCGCTTATGAGTCAGCTGGGTATGGAGAATTCACTGTAAGAGCGACTAAAATCCTCCAACAGGGGATTGCGGGAATGACCAATGAAGATTTTCAAAAACAGCTGATTAAGGAATTCGGCCCTGGACCGCGACAAAATCCTGAGCTGGATTGTGCGCCGCACATGAACAAGTTGCCTCTTCTTAACCCTCTCATGATATGAGGTACGTTGCTTGCCGACTTGCATTGTAGCCAGGCGGAGAAAAAAGACAAGCGAAGGGCTATTACCCGGGCTTGTCGTCGGCGACTCCTATGGCAATGGACAGGTTTGTAGACGTGGCAAAGTAACGGAGCAATCCAGTGTTATTAAGGGATCGTGTAATCAAGCTCTGCTCTTGTAGTGGAACGATGGAGAACTGCTTAAGAGCAGGAGACCTGGCTCTTTGTCTATGTGTTGAACCACAGTACGGTTTAGTCGTATGAGCCGATACCTTCATAATCCGTTTCAAAAAAGAGTTTTTGATGCGCCGCCTCTGAAATAGCCACTACTGCGGGGTGCCTGATAATCCGTTCCACTGAAATAGCATAAAATTTTTCCCTGATTTTATTGGTACGACCGATAAGTTGGACTTGATGCTGGATTTCGACTTCTTTTTCGATCACTGTTGGAGCCATGAAGACGCCTTCACCTGCCTGGCCAAAGACTGTCAGCAATGCATTGTCATCGAACTCGCCCATTATAACAGGGTGGACGCCTATGCTCTCGAACCACTGATCAAGCATCCCCCGCAATGAACTCATGGCCATCGGCAGCAGCATGGGTGATTGATCGAGGGAATAAGGGAAGTTGCTCCGCAGTGGTTTGGCTAGTTCTTTTACCCCAAAAAAAGAAACACCACACTCCCCTAAAAGGTGATTGTAGGCCTTGATGCTTAGGCTTGACCGCAGCGGGGTATCTGCCAAGACCACATCAAGTTTATGCAATGCCAGATCGGCAAGAAGTTGTTCGTCTTTCCCCTCATGACAAATGAGTCGAACTCGCTCGGGCAATTTACCTGCCGGCTCAAGAAGCTTGAGGGCGATGAGCTTTGGAACTACGTCTACCAGTCCGACCTTTAAAGACAAAGGGCCGGCTACAGGTCTTCCACGAAGGGAATCCATCATCTCGCGACCCAGGGAAAAGATCTCATCGGCATATCGATAGACAAGATGCCCCATATCTGTAGGCACAAGATTTCGGCCTACGCGCCTGAAAAGTTTTGCCCCCAGGGTTTCTTCGAACTTGGACATTTGAGCGCTCACCGTTGACTGGGCCAGGCGTAGTTTGCTGCTGGCCGCCGTGATGCTGCCTTCGTTCATGACTGTCCAGAAATAAAACAGATGATGATAATTAAGCCATTCCATAATTTTGTGATCCCCCGGAATTTTCTTCTGTACTGTTTTTTTGTGTGATTTTTCATTTCGTAAATTTCGAACTATTGTAGCGCATTTATCTAATTGACCTAATCGTACTTTACCTATACCCTATGATCTGCTATCGATTCAAGCTAGGTGGAAAAATATAATCTTTCATCTGAGAAAATCTTCATACCAGTGATGATCTGGAATAACATCACAAAAGCAATCAGGAGTTGTGCCATGAGTAGATCGAATATCTTTTTAGTTATTACAGCCCTTGCCGCCTCTTTGGGGCTCTGCGGAGCAGCGTTTGCGGCCGGCACAGGAGCGGTCCAGGAAACCTTGAATCTTACCAGGCACTGGGGAGGTTATGTTTCCCTGGTTGTTTTTGTCGTGGCATATGTGTTTGTCATGCTTGAAGAAGCGACACATATGAGAAAGTCCAAACCGGTTATGCTGGCCGCGGGGATCATTTGGGGTATTATCGGCTTGATATACGCGATGAACGGCATCGAGCACACCGCAGAGATTGCTGTTCGGCATAATATTCTTGAATATGCCGAGCTGTTCCTCTTTCTGCTTGTGGCCATGACCTTTATTAATTCCATGGAAGAACGACGGGTGTTTGAGGTTCTCCGGGTAAAGCTGGTCAATGCCGGCTATTCTTACCGGAAACTGTTTTGGATTACCGGCCTTCTTGCTTTTTTCATTTCGCCAATCGCCGATAATCTTACAACCGCACTGCTTATGTGTGCCGTGGTTATGGCGATAGGCCAGGAGGACAAGAAGTTCATTGGTCTGGCTTGCATCAATATAGTAGTGGCGGCTAATGCCGGTGGTGCTTTCAGCCCATTTGGCGACATTACCACTTTGATGGTTTGGCAGAAGGGTATATTACAATTTCAAGATTTCTTGGTGTTGTTTGTACCTTCTGTGGTGAACTGGCTGGTACCGGCTGCCATCATGAGCTTTGCTGTAGCCAAAAAGCAGCCGGAAGCAGGTGCGGAAGACTTGAAGCTGAAGCGTGGTGCGTTGGTGATTATCGGCCTGTTCCTCTGGACCATTGCTACCGCTGTATGTTTCCATAACTTCTTGAAGCTCCCTCCGGTGATCGGCATGATGGCCGGTTTATCGCTCTTGAAAATGTTCGGTTACTATCTCAACAAGACCCACGTTAGAAGCGGATTGACGTATGATCCGGTAAAAGCGGAACAACGAATCGGCCAGATTGTTCCCTTTGATGTTTTCGCTAAAGTTGCCCGGGCTGAGTGGGATACACTGCTTTTCTTTTACGGGGTAATACTCTGTGTCGGTGGCCTCGGTTTCATGGGCTACCTGGCCCTCGTTTCACAGGTTATGTACCTTGACTGGGGAGCGACAACCGCCAATGTCATGGTCGGTTTTCTCTCGGCAATCGTCGATAATATCCCCGTTATGTTTGCCGTTCTGACCATGATGCCTGAAATGTCCCAAGGACAGTGGTTGCTTGTTACCTTGACTGCGGGAGTCGGCGGAAGCATGCTCTCCATCGGATCTGCCGCAGGGGTGGCACTGATGGGTACGGCACGAGGTAAATATACCTTTTTTGGTCACCTCAAGTGGACTCCGGCAATCGCTCTGGGATATGCTGCGAGTATCTATGCCCATTTCCTTATAAACGGCTCGCTGATGTAGCCGGTAATTGGCATCTTGTTCTGATTCGTTATGAGTACTTGATAAAGTATGTTCTCTTTACTGTAGGGCAATCACTTGTAGTCCCGTTTCGGGATTGAACAACAAAAAAATATAATGGAGAAAAAAGAAGATTATGACAACCTTATGGAAGGGATTCGCACCTATTTTTTTGCTGCTTATTGCATTCACCCTCATTGAAGGTGGGTTGATGGCGGATTATGCCGATGCCCGTTCCAAGATGGGGGGGAAATCCTTCAGTTCAAGCCCCAAAAAAGCACCGACGAGTGCTCCGGCAAGCACACCTGCAACCGGTGGTGGCTTTGGTCGCGGGCTGATGGGAGGTCTTGTTGGGGGAGCAATCGGTGGTATGCTGTTTGGTTCGATGTTCGGGGCTGGAGGCTCCGGCATGGGAATTCTGCCCCTGTTGCTTCTTGGTGGAGGAGCGTATTTTCTCTACCGAAGATTCGCCAAAGCCCGACAAGCAGCCGGTAATAACACGCCAAACCCATATGCCCGACAAGGCGCTGCGCCATCTAACATCTTTGGTGGCGGTATTGACAATACCTCACAACCACCGGTGAGTATCGGTGAAAATCTGGTTGATGACGGTATAAACCAGATCAGGCAGTCAGATAGCGGTTTCGATCCGGCTTATTTCACGGAAATAGCTTCCGACGTCTTTTTTAAGGTGCAGGCCGGTTGGATGCGCCGAGACCTCGATTCCTATAGCCATCTTCTCGGCGAGCAGCTGGCAGGCGAGTATACGGAACATTTTGTGGAAATGCGCAGCAAGGGGCATATCAATAAACTGGAGTCTATCGCCATTCGTGGAGTTGAGATCGTACAAGCCGGCAGCGATGGCAGTGAGGACTTTGTCACCGTGCTGGTAACCGCAAATCTCCTTGATTACACTGTTGATGAAAAGAGCGGCGACCTGATTTCCGGCAGCATGACCGACCCGGTTAAGTTCCGGGAAGAATGGACCTGGGCTCGACCTACTGGTACCCAGGACTGGAAGCTTGAAGGTATAAAAGAAAGCTAATTTCAACACCGCCGGTACAACGCTTGTTGTGTGTTTATGCCGGCGGTCGTTGTCTTTTTTGTTCCTGCATGGAAGGTTTTTTTATAATTTTGGCAAGGTAAAGCTTGCGTTTCGTAATGAAGAAATAATGGTGAATAACACCGTATGTTAGAATGGCTGCTTATGC
>CBDTUM010000008.1:0-69258 GCA_965363495.1 uncultured Desulfopila sp. | reverse complement strand
TTCACACCCGCTGGACTACACGACCTTGCCCGGCCGCACTCAACATATTTCCACTAACTCTTAACTCGTTCCGGTTCCCCATCTAGAAAACATGTGCCAAAGTGGTTGACCGTAGTCATACCTGTAAAAAACAGTAACCACAGAGTAGGAGCGTTTTTTTAATTAAATTACAGAATGTTAAACTGTTAACACCAACAACCCGTTATTACAATTACATAATCACTGAAGCTAAATCAGAGTTAACAGAATAGCGGGGGTGGATCGTTGAAGAAGGAATGTTGGCGGTAAAAGGAACGGGTTACCAAGACCTGTGCATATTGTCGTTGCGAAGGTCTTTGATTATTCAAGATTGCCTTTGGAGATGTCCGACAAGTACATGAAGCAAAGGTCTACAGGTACGGCCGCAGTGAAATCCACCACTAATCTAGAATTCTATCGGTGAAGATATCGATATTGGTAGTTGAAGAGACTCTCTCGTGAGGTCTTGAAAACTCCAGAATCTACTGCTTCACAAACCGCTCCTTTCTGTGCCAATCCAAATTATTCTGGTCGGGCCGAAAACGACTTTCAGACGGCCTGAAGACTGTACGATCTGACAGCGTAAGTATATGTCCCGGTAGATTAGGGTCATTTTTGACGGCTGGAGATATCATCACATGGTAATTGTGATCCACTGACATAAGTCCTTCATTGTATGACCAGTGGCAGAGTTTGCACAGGGCGATATCGTTCGTCGGGTGGTCGTTATGGCTCACACTCCATGGCTTAATATGGGCGGCATCAACTATGGTGTGGCCTTCTGGTGCAAGCATTTTAATGCCACAGAGCGCACAGCGATGACCATAGAGGTTGACAACTGTTTTTCTAAACCCCTGGTCGCGGACTTTTTCTACATGAGTGTATTGGTTAATTGTCAGTTTAACTTCAGGAGTCAGCTCTTGTGTTGTAAGGAGGCTGTCGGAATATAAGGCTGATTGGCAAGTGAGTATCGAGTGATCATGGATTGTTTGTCGGATTGCAGCATCGAAATATTTCTCTAGAAGAACCGTGCGAAGCTTTTCCCTGGAACTTGGCATCTGTAGCAGCGGATACAGATCGTCACTGAATTGTGCACCGAGATACAGCTGTCGAAGGCGTTTTACAGAGCCTACCGACAATCCTCTTTGGTGCTACTGTCCAGGTTGTGGCTTCAACTCCCCAAAAGGCGCACTCTCAAGATGATAAAAAGGATAGGACATGCTCGCCTTACGTTCAGGTGGCAGCAAGATGGCACAATAGCTCTGGAAAGTCTGAGCAAGTTCATACGAAGGCTCAATAAAATTTCTGACAATTACCCCAGATTCGATAAAGTCGAGAATAGTTAAAAGAAGAAAAGGTTTGTAGGGAGATCGATTATAGGTGAGATTTGTCCAGTTCTATTTGGAGCCATCCGTTCGTAGGGTAGCAAACGCATTCAAATAATAATCAAGTCGACCGCACATTAGTCTCACCCTACATTGAAGACCTAATTATCCAGGCAAAAAAACAAGTTACTGCTATTCAAAGGAACTGGCAAGAGTCGGTGTAAAATGGGAAGAGATTTAGCAGAACGATCTATGCTGATTAAAGAAACCCAGGCAGGGATAAAATTTAACCGACAGTGTTGGGGAAAATTCGGGAAACTCTCCTGCGAAAAGACGCCATTACTATTCCCCAACTATCAATGATCATGGGGTAACAGAGCGTTTCATAGAACATAATATCCCAAAATTGCATAAAAGAAGGGAGCCTCGCAGATACGTTGGTCCAGGCGCAAGATGTTTTTATCGCATGGGCAAAAAAATGTTCATACTGCTCAAGTTGTACGCAATACACACTTCAAGGTCCTCTGGCCAAAATCAGAGATAAAGTTGCTTATTCACAGTCACCGGTATAGTCAGGCGGACTCTACTGGCGTAGGCAGCGGGTCTTATTGAGGTCAACAGTGAAAAAAGCTGTAAGGCTTTGTTCCTTGCAGCGACTTATTCCTATAAGCACAATTGCAGATAATTTTTTAGCAACAGAGAAGATCATCCCCAAAGAGATTGCGGGTCAGGTCATGTGTTGCCTGACTTTCAATGAGAAAAGAGGTTCATCATGAAAAAAATATTATTGAAGGCATCAAGCATTTTCATACTAATGTCAGTTGTATTGATTAGCAGTTGCTCACATCATCCTGAGAACCATAATGGTGCCGACTATTACTCCGGGGATATGTATAAAATGGTTCCAAAGGCCAAGCATGAAGAGCGCTTCCCACATGGACATCTCAATAAATCCGGCAAGGTTACTGATAAGCAATGCTATTACGATGAAGGTACATCCGCATATTTTTGTCAATATTGGGATCCTTGGGATGAATAATTTTCAACAACGACCTTCCTTAAACAATTACAACAGGAGAAAGTGGTATGCCAATTCTTGAAACATTGTTTAGAAAAATTAACCCAACAAGAGTGTTGTTGTTTTTGCTGTTACTTATTCTCAGTGGCTGTGCTTCTACCGGTCAAATAAATGACCCTCTTGAACCATTTAATCGCAAGGTGCAGACTTTCAATGATACCGTGGATACTTATGCCTTGAAACCGATTGCAAAAGGGTATGCTTATGTATTTCCAGAATTCTTCCGCATAGGTTTACGTAATGCCTTCGATAACATAGCATATCCCACCGTCTTCATTAATCAGTTTTTACAGGGAAAAGGGGCAACCGGTCTGATGGATATGTCCCGGTTTGTCCTTAATTCAACCATTGGCTTAGCCGGCTTATTTGATGTAGCCACCGAGATGGGACTGCCGGCCCATAATGAAGACTTTGGGCAGACCTTTGCCGTTTGGGGTTTTGGCAGCGGTCCTTATCTGGTGCTGCCTATTCTGGGACCTGCAACAATGAGGAGTGGAAGTGGCTTTGTTCCTGGATATTTCACCTATCTACCCACCTATATTGATGATGATACCGTGCGCTGGTCGTTATATGGTACTGCTTTCCTCGTTGAACGTGAACGTTTGTTGAAAAAAGAGAAACTGATTGTCGGAGATCGTTACCTTTTTATTCGCGATGCTTACTTGCAGCGTCGCCAGTATCTGATCGATGATGGGGAGAATGAGGAAGATCTTTTCCTGACTGATTGAGAGAAGTGGTGTCAGAAAAAGCTTGTCTTCTTGTTTACTTGCAAGAAGTCTGCGCTATTCTTTCAAAATATAATTATTGAAAACAACTGATTGAAGGTCACCTCCGTATGAAAAACATAGTGCTGTACTTCAGGTTGTTTATGCCCCGTTGTTATCGTGGATGCCTTAATCATCCAAGACTGATTCTGGCATTTATTCTTGTATTAAGCCTGGTGGCCGCCTATTTTTCCAGGCAATTCACATTTGATGCCTCAGAAGACACTTTAGTCGCAGAAGGAGATCTTGACCTGGAGTATTATCGAGAGATATCTGAGATATTTGCCGATCAGGAGTATTTGTTTCTCACTTACACCCCAAAATCCGATACGGTATTTCTTCCAATAACTCTGAACAAAATCGATCAGCTTGCAAGCGCACTGAAAAATTTAAATGGGGTCACGACTGTGTATTCCATACTCGATGCTCCGCTTTTTAAAAATCCTCCGGTGCCGATCACAGAAGTAGCAGGAAAATTCAAAACTTTGCGCTCTGCTGATGTCGATCTCGGACTTGCAGCCCAAGAGTTAACCTCAAGTCCACTTTTCCGTGAGTTACTTATTTCAGCAGATGGACGCACTACGGCGTTGCGTATCGATCTAGAAGATAATCCCCGGCTTGCAAAACTAAAAAAATTACGTACTGAATTGAGGCAAAGAGACAACTCTTCCAGTCAGGACCAGGCCAGACTCGCCCAGGTCGAAGAGGATTATCGTGGCGAACGTGAGCGTAGCTTGGCCCGTCGTGATGCAACTCTTGCAGACATTCGTCAAACACGTAATAATCTTGGCAGCGATGTCACAGCCTACCTGGGAGGTGTTCCTCTGATCGCCTCCGACATGGTCGAATATGTAAAAAACGATATCTTGTTTTTTGGACTTACTGTTTTTGTCTTAACCGCGCTCATGTTGTTTGTTATCTTCAGGCAAATGCGCTGGGTTTTGCTACCACTAATGAGTACTGCCATTTCTATCCTGATTACCGTAGGGCTGCTTGGCTATCTGCGGCAACCGATCACGGTAATTTCTTCAAATTTTATATCACTGCTGGCGATTACCACCATCTCTTTATCAGTTCATTTAGTTGTTAGATTCTGTGAACTGAAAGCTCAAAATCAGCAGATTACCCACCTGGATCTGGTGTTTAACACCATGACCGACAAGTTTGCTCCCTGTGTCTATACGGCACTGACGACGATGGTGGCCTTCGCCTCGCTGATAACCAGTGAAATTGTACCGGTCATTGATTTTGGCTGGATCATGTGCGTCGGCATACTCATATCCTTTCTGATCACCTACAGTTTTTTTGCCGGTATGCTCTTGTTGTTTTTCGGTGGGGACGCTGCCATAACTTTGTTCCATGAACCGGCGCTGACCCGGTTTTTTAGCAGACTGTCCATAAGACACAGTGCTTTGATACTTGGAGTTGCCGCATTTTCCTGTATCCTTGCGGGTATAGGTATCAGCAGGGTAAGTCTTGATAACCGCTTTATAGATTACTTCCGTTCCGAAACGGAAATCCACAAAGGGCTGAGTTATATTGATAAGTTTCTTGGAGGTACTATTCCGCTCGATATAATTCTGCACTTTCCGCCTTATACCGATCAGGTCACAGATAGAGACAGTGACTTTTTTGTCGAAGAGCAGGACGTCTATTCCGAGCGGTACTGGTTTACACCTGACAAATTTGCCTATCTGCAAAAATTGCACAGCTACCTAGAAAAAAAGCCGGAAATCGGCAAGGTCATATCCATATTAACACTGAAGCAACTAGGCGAAACATTAAATAATGGTGAACCTCTCGGGAGTCTGGAACTCATGGGAGTACTCGGAGCATTACCTGTCGATGTCCGCAATGAATTAATCGCCCCTTACACCTCCCCGCAGGATGGCCTTATCCGGATATCGGCCCGAGTTCATGAAACAGGACCGGCTTTCTCCCATGCCAAGCTACTGAACGATATTAAATCTTTCACTCTTACAGAATTGGGAATGGACGTAGAAAACACAAGGCTCACTGGCATGGAGGTATTGTTTAACGGCATGCTTAAACATTTGTTTGATTCACAAAAATCAACCCTCGTTTTCGTTATTGCTGCTACGTTTCTGATGTTTGTCATTTTGTTACGTTCGATCACCCTGGCGATGATCGGGCTCATACCCAATATCATGTCGGCGGCAGTCATCCTGGCGTTCATGGGCTTTGCCGGTATTCCTCTGGACATCATGACGATTACGATAGCTGCGATAATCATAGGTATCGGTGTGGATGATGCCATTCACTACCTGCACCGCTTTAAACAGGAGCTGGATGTTGTGAAAGATGTGAAGATTGCAGTGGAAAATAGCCATAGCGGTATAGGCAGTGCTCTGTACTACACTTCATTTACTGTCGTCATTGGTTTTTCGGTGCTTGGATTTTCCAATTTTATACCCACTGTTTATTTTGGTGTGCTGACATCTTTGGCAATGATAGGTGCGTTGCTCGCCAATCTCATGGTCCTGCCAAGCTTGCTGGTACTGTTTAATGGTCGAATATTTAAGCAGGAAAATGCTCTCACATTACCAGGAAAAGCCGAGACCCAAAGGATGGTAAAGTAGAGCAAATCGAAAATTATTCTCAGGAGTAGCTATGAAAATACTATTTGTATTCAGTTGTATAGCATTTTTTCAGTTTGGTCTTCTTCCCACTCTGGCGATAACCGATGTACAACGGAATCCGAGCCAAATTATTCGAGAGTCAACAGAACGAGTCATGACAAAAATAGCAGAGCAGAAGCAATTGCATGGTGAGAAGGTTACGGAGCAGATGGTCCAGACTTTAATTGAGGTTCTCAAACCAGTGGTGGACTTTCAGGCAATCGCCGGATCTGTTATGGGGAAACATGCCAAAAAAGCCAACGCCCAACAATCACAAAAATTCGCCCAGGTTTTTATGGAATCATTAGTAGAGTTTTATATGAAAAGCTTGATTACTTTTGACATAAAGAATGTCACTGTGCTTGAACAGGGCCCTAATTTTGATCCGGACAGCGGCCGTGCTACTGTATATATGCGGGCAACAGACAGCGATAACAGCAGCTATGATTTGAGGTATTCAATGCGTACTAACAGCAAGGGCGAATGGAAAGTGCGAAATTTTCTTATCGAGGGCATTAACGTCGGCTTGACCTTTCTCAATCAGTTTGATGGCGCCATGGCACGTCACGCTGACGATATTAATACGGTGATCGCTAACTGGAGTGCTGAAATGGCGCAGAGTAAAGAAAATTTGCAACAATGATCTCGTTACCTGACAAACCAGTGAGTGATAACAACACGGCAAAATATCAGCAAGTGGAATTGTAAAAATAATCTGTAAGGTTTTCTCCCCCCATGCGACTTAATTAGTAACAATAATCCCTCTGTTTTAATAAAGGAGAGCCACTGATCCTTTGGAAATACGGTTATATACCGGAAAAGGATAAGTCAGCAAAAAAAGCGTGGAATTCGGTATAGCCTGGACAACTTGTTTAATGAGCATGATAAATGGAAAATAAAACCGGGTCAATGGGGAGAGATCCGCAAAATCTATTTGAAGGAAAAGTACTCATGGCTGCTATCCAAACCTGCCTGGCAGACATGCCTGAAAAGATGTCACTGGCTTTTACCCTGCGCGAGAAAGAAAACTAACTGACGAGCTGCAGAAAGGCGCCAGGAATAATAGTATTGTTGCCTGAGGTTAGCCTGATTCACTCCCAAGGTTTGGGGTAAGTTAGATATTTGGTTGCATGTTACCCTGTCGCCGTTAAAAGAGTGAGTCTTGGCACAGGATTAAGGAACAACTATTTCGCAATAATTGGAAAAAATACCATGCTGTAACTCTTTTTCAAACTACTTTGGAGGTAACCTTTTAATGCAATATTATGAGACTAAGGATTTGGCGGATTTTCCCAGTATTGGCGAATGGACAAGTGAAGAAGCACAGAAGTTTTTTGACTATTACACAAAGGCCACGGGTGAAGGGAAACTAACCGAACGCGAAAAAACACTGATAGCACTGGCTGTAGCTGCGACCCAAAACTGCCCCTACTGCATTGACGCCTATACCAATAAATGTCTGTCTCTCGGGGTGGACAAGGAAGAGATGATGGAGGTTTTCCATGTTGGCGCCGCCATGATGGCGGGCATTACCCTGGCTCATTCTACCCAGATGCGCAAAATTGTGAAAAAAAAGGAGATGTAGATGGAACCCCGCGATCAGTTGTCTGCCCTGGACAAGAGTTGCCTGCAGAACTTTATCGACAGACTGGCGGCAGAAGGACAATACCCCATGCAGGCTGCCGGAGTGGACGTTCTACAGATGAATATCTGTCGCAAGTGCAACCTCTTTTGCAAACATTGCCATGTCGAGGCCGGTCCCCATCGCACCGAGATGATGTCCCAGGCGATCATGGCAAAATGCCTTGATATTCTAAGGGAAAATACGATTTCCACCATCGATATTACCGGCGGCGCCCCGGAAATCAACCCACATCTGGAGTGGTTTCTTGATAATGCCGCACCTCTTAAGCGCCGACTCATCGTCCGGTCGAATCTGACCCTGTTGCTGGACGATACCTATCGCCATTTAGTTGATGTCTATGTCAGGAACAAGGTCGAAATTGTCACCTCGCTGCCACACTACAAGGAAGATGGTACAGACAAACAGCGGGGCAAATGTGCCTTCACCGCTATTATCGAGGTTATTAAAAAACTCAACGACAGGGGATACGGTAAAGAGAATTCTGGTCTGGTGTTAAACCTTGTTCATAATCCAACAGGGTTTTATCTGCCCGGCTCACAATCTGCGCTGGCACATGAATATAAATCACGACTGTTTGAAGATCATGGAGTCTTTTTCAACGACCTGTTCTGCATCACCAACATGCCAGTTGGCAGATATCTTGAACATCTGCAAAAAAATGATAATCTGTCTGATTATATGGCGGAACTTAGTGCAGCCTTCAACCCGTCGGCGGTGGAAAACGTGATGTGCAAGAACACCATTTCGGTCAGCTATGATGGGCAGTTGTACGATTGTGATTTTAACCAGATGTTAGGATTGCCAATTGAAGTCAACCCCCATGTTAATGAATTTGATATAGAAACAATACGCCGCCGTAAGATTGTCCTAGCCAATCATTGTTATGGCTGTACAGCAGGTTCGGGCAGTTCCTGCCAAGGCACAACAGAAAAATAGGAAAACTTATGGGTATGATTAAATGCGATTTTGCTGTTATCACCGGTTCCGGATTCTATGACTTTCCTGACCTGACAAAGTCGCGTGAAGTAGAGATAACTACACCATTTGGTGATATTCAGGCAGTTCACGGCACCTGCGAGGACAAATCAGTCCTGTTTATTGCCCGGCACAAAAAAGACCACGCATTGTTATCCAACATGGTCAACCACAAGGCTAATCTTCACGCATGCCAACAAGCACAAGTGGGTGTCATTATTGCCACATCCATTGTTGGCATTACTAACCCTGATTTACCACTGGCAAAAATGTTGCTATTTAATGATCTATTCTATCCCGATAACCGGCTGCCAGATGGAAGCCATTGTACATTTTATACCGAAGAGAATCAGATCGGCAGAGGTCACTATATGTTTGGATCCCCGTTTTGTGATGTCTCAGATGCACTGAAAGAGGAGGATGTAATATCAGATATCACATACGCCTATGTGAATGGGCCACGCTTAAATTCTAAAAAGGAGATCCAATTTATCGCAAACTACGCCGACGCAGTAAGTCAGACTGCTGGTCCGGAGGCAATTTTGGCAGGCGAGCTTGAAATTCCGTATGTACTGCTCGGGTATGGTGTGGACTATGCTAATGGTGTTAAAGATGTACCAACAGCTATTGATGTATTAACAGAGAATATGAATTGCAGTAAAAAAGCTTTTGCTCAAGCAATTAGGCTGCTTCTTGCACATAATTCATATCAGTTTAATGGCTTTGTCTATCGTTTTAAATGAGGTGAGGCACTGGTAAACGCTTACAGCTCGGAGGTTATACCAGATTTTCAGCTTTCCCGGTGAACGGTTACGTTTGATCATATACAATTTCATAACGCCAAGCATGAGCGTCTTGCATTTATCCTATAGGTTGTTTGTCGTAAACTGGAACTGTGACCTGCACTGGAAATGACGGCTACTTGCTTGATATTACACCCTTTATTATCTGTTTGTCCCGAACTCATTCTGCAACCACTTTTTTAATACTTCATTTTGTTTTTCAGGTCAGCAAAGACGCTTGGCATCAGAGACTTAAACCATGCCTAACCTGGCTGCATACTGAGGTTGCATCTCTCTGCTTATCCCGAATTGCTCGGGTAATTCCACTCTCCAGTCGGGATATCGCCTGATCAACCTGCTGCTCTTCAATTGAGATTGCCGGGTCCTGACCGTCGATTGCTCGATAAACATAGAGGGGCAACCTGGTTTGCGAAAAACGACATTCAAATTATTTCCTTAATAAAATCAATATGCGAATGGGTCTTTGGACTTATTTGGGACAGCAACGAAATACCCTGTAAGGTTTTGTTCTGTGCAGCGACTTATTTCTATAAACAAAATTACTGATAATTATTTGGAATCCAGGAGATGTTTTTGGAGGTTATTGCAGGTTGGGGTTTTAAAAGGCAATATTGAATAAGGAGATGGACATGCTGGATGGTCTCATAAACAAATTTCAACCATCGTCTCAAGGCAGTGATGCTACTGTGGCTTTTATAACCTTAAATTTTATGAGACGAATATGAACGATAAACCGACCTATGATGAACTTGAACAAAAGAACCGGGAGCTGGAAGGAGAGTTGGCTCACCATAAGAAAAACTCTGCTCTTTTTGAGTGCATTTTCAGCTCTAATTATGATTCTGCAGTGTTTGCTGATTCTCATAGTCGGATAGTTTTTTCTAATCCGGCCCTGAGCCGAATTTTCGCAAGCGAAACCGTCGGTACTGTTGTCAAGGATATCGATGGCAAGGTGCTGGGGTCTCTTGACATTATGAGAGATATCTCGAAACGAAAAACAGCAGAGAAGGCACTGTGGAAAGCCCATGAGGTTTTGGAACAACGGGTGCAACAACGTACGGATGAATTGACAAAAGAAAGGGATAAAGCCCAAAAATATCTTGATATTGCCGGAGCCATAATCGTTGTTTTTGATAAGAATGAAAATGTCACGCTCATTAATAGGAAAGGGGCTGTTGTCCTTGGTTACACTGAAAAGGAAATAATAGGAAAAAACTGGTTTGACATTTTCATACCCGAACATGAAATAGCAAGTGCTAAAGCAGAGTTTTTAAGGTTGATCGATGGAAAGGCTAGGTCTTTAAAGTCTTCTGCAAACATTATCGTGACCAGAGATGGACAGGAGTTGCTCATAGAATGGCACAATACTGTACTCAGAGATATGCAAGGAGATATAACTGATATCCTCAGTTCCGGGATCGATATTACTGATCGGAAAAAAGTGGAGATCGCCTTGCAGGAAAGTGCAGAAAAAACCAAGCGCTTTGCCTATTCTGTTTTCCATGACCTGAAGAACCCGGCAATCGGCCTAACTGGATTGATAAGGCATTTGAACAAAAAATATGCAGATCTATTTGATGAAAAAGGAAAGATGTGGTGTCGGCAAATTATGACTACGTCTGAACAGATAAATCTCCTCGTTGAAAATGTTAACTGTTTAATAACAACAACGGAAACGCCTTTGCGCTTTGAAGAAGCTAATCTGGAGGAGATATGCGGTAATATACGGGAAGAATTTTCCAGCCAATTTACAGACCTTGAAATTATCTGGTCTGTTCCTGAACCAGCGCCAATTATTAAAATCGAAAGACTGACGATTACCCGGGTGTTACGAAATTTTATAGACAATGCTTTGAAGTACGGCGGGGATAACTTAACTACAATTGAAATCGGTTATCTGGATAGCGGAGATAGTCATATCATTTCAGTAAGGGACGATGGCAATGGTTTTAATGATGAAGAAAGAGAGGTCATATTTCAAACGTTTTATCGAAATGCAAAACCTGGGATTGCTGGAACAGGACTCGGCCTGGCTATTGTAAAAGAAATAGCGGAAAAACACGGCGGCAAGGCGTGGGCAGAACCAGGCATGGAAGGTGGGGCGACGTTTTATATCTCCATCTCGAAGAACTTCAATGAATCTTCTGAGCCAAGTGATGCATCGACTAATAACGTCACTGGTGATCGGGCGAGAGATGTTCAGACAGCTCTCAATACTGACGGAACCGGTATGCCGAATTCCTCCGCCAATGAACCGGGTGAACGTAACAAGGTGAGATCGCTGGAGCAACAGTAATAAATCTAATCGCTAAATATATGCTCGATGCTGCGGCATATATTGTTGCCGGCATCGGGTAGAATTCCACCACGCGTGGATAATCAAAAAAAAGAAGAAAACATGAAGAACTTAGTTGTTGTGACAGTTGCAATGTTGATGATGGGAACAATGTTCTTTGCAACGGGGTGTGCCAAGCAGGCGAGCCTACAGGGTATGGACTGGTATTCCGAAGTTCCCAAAGCTGAACACGAGCGCCGTTTCCCACAGGGTCATAAACACCTCGTGGGACCTAACGGAGAAAATTGTGTTTATGACGAAAAAACAGAAACATATCTTTGCCAGTTTGACTCGGAGGAATAGTGATGTCATTCCATCGATTAAGCTTGTTTTCAGTTCACTTATTCAATCCGTGTGCATAAAAAATATTCTGTGTCGGTCGAACATATCCAATGTCGAGAAGGAGAAAAAATGAGAAAACATCACCTGGCGGTTTTTTTCGTTTCCTGCATGCTATTTCTCGGAAATCTTTCTGTCGCCGCTGAACTTCAGGAAGGTTTTATGGGATACAAATGGGGAGAGAGAGTAGCGCAATTCGAGGGATTCACCGAGTTGTATAGTAAAAAGGATGTGACGTATTTCAGCAATCCCAATGAATCATATACTATTGATGGGCTCATGATAGATGATGCCATTTTTGGTTTTTACCAGGGGCGTTTTTTTGCGGTGTACATCGGTGTCGATGCTCTTGAAATATACGATAGGATTGAGCTGTATATGAAACTAAAGTATGGCTTTCCCACTATAAAAACATTGGCAAAAGAATATCTGACTACCTTTAAATGGAAATACCAGGATGTTATCATTAAGCTGAAACTCGGTCAAATTGATGGGAAAATGAAGTTGGCATTTTATTATGACCCACTTTCGCGTGATCTGAACAACAACCAATTGGAAGAAATCAGCGAAACGTCCTATCGATTTTTCCCAATAGACAAGAACAAACAGCCTCGATTGATTCCGTTTCTGGAATTCTAAGGTAAACGAGGCATGTCTTGCCCAGCTACCATCGAAACGAATCGCCTGGATGGTGTGGTCGGATTTGAACAATACGGCTTACCGCAATGCGATCCTCCAGACTCCTTTTTTCAGGAGGATACTGACTTTGTTTGCTGCTTGCCGAAACCATTGAGTGAGCGCTGCATGGCCTGCAGCTCGAGATTACAAAAGGGTCACCAGTGACCGCGAAAGAAATTGAGAATTACCGGTCCTGCCTCAAGGCCCTTGTAGAGTTCTATCGTTTGGTTGTCGGTATCAATCAGAGTATGGCCGGAGCTTTCTCTTCGACCTGAAGGCATTTCTGGGTCATTTTTCGTCACTGATTGAAAAATTTATTGTATGATAACGTGGCCAGGCGAAATCGCCTGATCTATTCCAACCACCAATACAAGGAGCAGTCATGAAGAAAAAAATGTTCGTTCTCGCATCGGTATTTGTAATGGCAGGAACTTTGACCCTCGCTTATGCGGCAGACGTTGACAGGGGCAAGGTTCTATTTGCTAGCCCGACTCTTGGCGGCGGTACAACCGGCAAGAGCTGCATGACCTGTCACGATGGAGGGGAAGGTTTTGATGATGATCTGTTTGATCGGAAGAGCTATACCATCATGGGCAAGGAAAAAAACAGTGTTGAGGAGATTGTAAATGTCTGTATCGAAAAGCCGTTGGGAGGTGTCGCCATTGACCCGGCGGGTGAAGAAATGACCGATCTTATTGCCTATATGAAAACCCTGGTCGTCAAGTAAACTGAAAAATTGCAGAACAAGTTTGAAGGTTGCCCGGCTCGAAATTGAGCTGGCGACTATTGCCTCCTTGCCGGTCAACCGGCAGGGAGGCATTGTGGTACAACGACATTTCCAGGTCATTCCGCCCTAAAATTAATTTCCGCCATAAAAGAACTCTGTCAAAAAGTACTATTAATTCTGGCTTAACCAAACAACGCCACTTAAGAACATATGCACCACATGTTGTGTGTGGTTACGGAGTCTGGATACTTTATATTGTCTCTACTTTGGCATGTTGCGTTGTAGGGTTAACTATATTGAGGACAACAGAGACATAAACTGTAAGGTTTCGTTCTTTACCGCGACTTATTTATAGAGCGTGCCGAATGAATCAGTTTTGAGGGTCCATTTCCTATATATAGTTGTATCTCATTCGGCCCTGAGGAATATATGGAACTCTTTATGTAAGGAGGTCAAAGGTATGCATAATAACATTTTCTATTCCAATGAAAGTGGTTGTAAAGAGTGACTTTCACTCCATGTCGGCCAGAATGACAAGGCGGGATCGAGTGACAATGGTATTGGTGATAAAATTCCCGATTATGTTGCTGATATTAAAAAGAAGTATAAGCTGAAAAGTGCGAAATATAAATATTTATTGCAAAACGCACGTGCTTTGGAGCAATGGGTGCAAAAATGTATAGCTGTGCTGAGAAATGAGAGCGGTAAAGCTCGAGAGTATCTGGATAGCACCCATGTCATAATCCTCGTCTTTGATAGTAACCGTTCACCGGAAAACTGCCAAATACTGAATAACCTCCGAACTGTAAGCATTCACCAGTGCCGGAGATGCGCGAAAGAGTTCATTAAACTGTACTATGGTACGTTTAATGGCCGATGACAAAACAGATTCGGTGCTGGTGAACGCTTACCTTTGATATGCATGGCCATGTCAGTTTCATCAATAAAAAAGGGGCTGCTGGTTTTGGGTATACTGAAAAAGAGAGAAACGGAAAATAATTGTTAGGAGGCATCAGCAGGACATGGTGATCCAGAGGACCTCATCTCAGGACAAATTGCTAGCCAACCTGCTTGCCCAGTCGCTGGCCATGGCCAGCGGCCGGGATCATGGAAATCCCAACAAACGTTTTGCCGGCAACCGGCCCAACAGTATCTTGCTGGCCGACCGTTTGACCCATACACCATGGGCGCGCTGTTGGCTATTTATGAGGCGAAGCTCGTCATGCAAGGTTTTATCTGGAATATCAATTCCTTCGATCAGGAGGGCGTTCAGCTTGGCAAGATATTGGCTGCAGAAATTCTGGAGCATCTAGCCCGGTACCGTAAGGAAAAAGATTATCATGGAACTGAAGATAATCTTGGCTGGGCAATGCTGGAATCAGCAGGGTTATGAGTTTTATTATGAGTTTTATGGAGGCGCTTAAATGAAGAAAATCGATCATGATTTGAATGTAAATACCCTGCGAATGCTTTCCCTCGATATGGTGGAAAAGGCACAATCAGGGCATCCGGGTTTACCTTTGGGTGGGGCCGCTGTTTTTTATGCGTTGTATTCACAAGTTATGAATCACAACCCGCAGAATTGGAAATGGTATAACCGTGACAGGTTTTTGCTGTCCGCGGGTCATGGTTCCGCTCTTTTGTACTCGGTTCTGCATCTTTTTGGATACGGCGTAACCGTTGAGGATCTGAAACAGTTCAGGCAAGCGGGGAGCAATACGCCAGGTCACCCGGAGTACGGAATTACCTCAGGCGTGGAGGCCACTACCGGACCACTCGGCCAGGGCTTTGCTATGGGAGTAGGTATGGCGATTGCGGAAAAGATGCTCGCTGACCATTACAACACGGATGAATTCAAGATAGTTGATCACTTCACCTACGTCTTTGTGTCAGACGGGGACATGATGGAAGGATTGACTTCCGAAGCGGCATCGCTGGCAGGGACGTTAAAGTTGGGCAAACTCATCTACCTCTACGATGATAATCACATATCCCTTGAGGGTCCCACCGAGGCAACTTTTACCGAGAACGTACAGCAGAGGTTTGACGCTTACGGCTGGCACACCTTGAGAGTTGACGATGGCAACGACATTACAAAAATTACAGAAGCGGTAAAGTCGGCACAAAAGATTACCGACAAACCCAGCCTTATTCTTGTACAGACGCATATCGGTTTTGGTTCACCTAAACAAGATACTGCTTCGGCTCATGGCGAGCCGCTTGGTGAGGCCGCGCTTAAAATAACGAAAAAATATTTCGGCTGGCCGTCAGACAATACATTTTACGTGCCGGAAGAAGTTTCCCTGCATTTTGACCAACTGCAAAAAGAGGGGGAGAGGAAAGAGGCCGCGTGGAAGAGCCTGTTTGTAGAATATAAGCAGAAATTTCCGGAATTGGCGGAGCAATACGAACAGGCCCAGACGGGGGAAATCTCCGATAAGCTACAGCGCAATATTCCGGTATTTTCAGCTTCTGAAAAGCCAATAGCAACTCGAAGTGCATCCGGTAAGGTTATGCAGATTCTCGCAAAGTACCTGCCGGGATTTATCGGGGGTTCTGCAGACCTGAACCCTTCGACCAAAACGTACCTTGCCGGCCTTGGGGATTTTGGGACCACGGACCACGGTGCACGTAATATTCACTACGGCGTCAGAGAACACGCCATGGGGGCCATAACCAACGGTTTGGCCCTTCACGGTGGATTGATTCCGTATTCGGCCACCTTCTTTGCGTTTTTTGATTATATGAAGCCTCCCATAAGGCTGGCAGCACTTATGAACGTGCATGCTGTCTTTGTGTTCACTCATGACAGTATCGGCCTTGGCGAGGACGGACCCACCCATCAGCCGATTGAGCAACTCGTCTCAGCCCGGGTAGTGCCGAATTTGACGGTTATCAGGCCAGCGGACGCAAACGAGACCGCAGCGGCCTGGTACCTGGCAATTTCCAGAAAAAGTCCCACGGTGTTGGTTCTCTCCCGGCAAGATCTGCCGATATTTGACGCCGAGAAACATGGAATCCTTAAAGGCGTTGCCAAAGGGGCGTATACGTTGTTCGACTGTGCAGGAACACCTGATCTGATTCTTATTGCAACAGGATCGGAAGTTCATCTTGCCGTAGGGGCGTATAATGAACTTGCCCATCAAGGAATAAGAGCAAGGGTGGTCTCAATGCCGTCTGTCGAAATTTTTAACGAACAAGATGATGCTTACAAGGAGTCGGTGATTCCTCCTTACATTAAAAAACGATTGGTTATCGAGGCGGGGTCTTCGGTTGGCTGGTGGAAACTGGTTGGCGATGAAGGCGATGTAATCGGAGTAGATACGTTTGGGGAATCGGCACCGGGAAAGATCGTCTTTGAAAATTACGGCTTTACGGTAAAGCATGTCGTGGCAAAATCGATAAAGTTGCTGGCTGTGCATCCTGCCAATGATAAATGATCCCCCTTGATCTCTCGCTCCGTAAATGAGCTGAGAGCGGGTTGGGTGGAAAGAGGTCTGAAATGAAAATAAAGTTGAGTCCAGTGTCAAGTAAAACCAATGGAGGATCTTGTGAGATTGTGACTGGAGGGCCTTGTGGTTATGTGGTCTTTGGTGCTTCCGGCGATCTTACCCATCGGAAATTGATGCCAGCTGTTTTCTCTTTGTTCAGGGCAAAAAAGATTCCTGAGCAGTTTTTTGTCGTCGGCTTTGCCCGTTCCGTAATGGCCGATAGCGAATTCAGATTAAGGGTAATCGATTCACTTCGGCAGGCATATGGAGATATATCAAAAACAGAAATCGAAAATTTTGTCATGCGGTGCTTTTATGTGGCCGGTGGTTATGACCAGGATGACGGTTATCGCAAGTTGAATGAAAAAATAGAAGAGCTCGGAAGAAGATTTGGCACTGAGGGCAATCTTGTTTTTCACATTGCGACCCCACCTTCGCTCTATGCAACAATCGTTTCATTTTTGGGAAAAAACGGAGTGGTAACGAGGCACCAGAACGAAAAACCTTTTCACCGGGTAATAGTAGAGAAACCCTTTGGTCAAGATCTGCAGAGTGCTGTTAATCTGAACAAAGACCTGCTGGAACATCTTGCCGATGAGCAAATATATCGGATCGACCATTATCTCGGTAAAGAGACCGTTCAGAATATCCTCATGTTCAGATTTGCAAACCAGATCTTTGAGCCTGCCTGGAACCGTCAATACATCGACCATGTGCAGATCACCGTTGCCGAGCAACTTGGGGTGGAACACCGGGCTGGATATTTCGAAAAGGCAGGTCTATTGCGGGATATGTTGCAAAACCACATGCTGCAATTAGCCGCACTGGTTGGCATGGAGCCGCCGGTTGATTCTTCTGCTGAAAGCGTGCGGGATGAAAAAGTCAAATTCATGAAATCAATACGTCCGTTTGACATAGAAAATCTGGAAGCACAGTTGATCAGGGCACAATACTGCGAAGGGGAAGCCTCCGGTAAAAAACTTGCAGCTTACAGAGAAGAAAAGGGTGTCTCGGCAACATCGTGCACGGAAACATATTTCGCTATGAAGCTCTTTGTGGATAACTGGCGCTGGAAAGATGTGCCGTTCTACCTGCAGGCCGGAAAAAGGCTCCCGACAAAACTTACTCGAATTTCCGTGATATTCAAAAAGGTCCCACACTCAATGTTTACCGGCCATTCGAAAGATTTGGATCCCGTACCAAATATACTTGTTTTCGAAATACAACCGCGTCAAGGCACCTCTCTTCTTCTTCAGGCCAAGGTGCCGGGAGGTAAAATGTGTCTGGCATCGCTCAAAATGGAGTTGGATTATCGGGATGTGTTCGGTACGAAAATGGACGAAGATTATTCCACTCTAATCCTTGACTGCATGTTAGGCGACCAGACGCTGTACTGGAGAAAAGACGGGGTGGAAACCTCCTGGAGGCTCCTGAGCCCTGTGTTGAAACTGTGGCAGGCAGAATGCCGGCAAGCAAAAGAAAGCTCTTTAAAAAAATATGCTGCTGGAAGCTGGGGACCGGCAGCGGGAATTCGACTCATTGAACAGGACGGCAGAACCTGGATTGTGCCATGATGAGGTTAGCCGACAGCAAAGCATACCTTCCAGCATCCGAAGAGCCCAACTGAGGAGAAAATTATGAATCAACTTGAGCAATTAAAAACAATGACCACCGTTGTTGCCGATACCGGGGATTTCGATACCATCAGAGAGTATAGACCGACGGACGCGACAACCAATCCTTCACTGATCTATGCCGCGGCGCAGTTGCCGCAATATCGTGTTCTGGTTGAGGAGGCTATGGATTACGGGAGGACGAAAGCTGACACACCGGACACCCGTAAGGCTCTCATCATGGATCGATTGGCAGTCCTTTTCGGGCGAGAGATCCTCTCCATTGTACCTGGCAGGGTGTCGACGGAGGTGGATGCACGATTATCTTTTGATACCGAGAGTAGTATTCGCAAGGCGAACGAGTTGATGGAAATGTATAAGGAATTAGGCTTCAACGCAGACCGTGTTCTTATCAAACTGGCTTCGACCTGGGAAGGAATTCGGGCTGCGGAGGCCCTTGAAAAGCAGGGAATTCACTGCAACCTCACCCTGATGTTCAGCTTTGCTCAGGCTGTAGCCTGCGCCGAAGCGGGAGTGACCCTGATTTCGCCGTTCGTTGGGCGGATCACCGACTGGTATAAGTCAAAAGATGGTGTCGATATGTATACGGCCGATGATGACCCGGGTGTGCAATCAGTGCGAAAGATATTTTACTATTACAAACACCATGGCTACAAAACCCAGATCATGGGGGCAAGTTTTCGGAACGTCGACCAGATATTAGGACTTGCCGGCTGCGATTTGCTGACTATTTCCCCTCAATTACTTGACGAACTGGCAAACAAGACAGGAAATGTCGATCGTAAACTCGATCCACAACTGGCCAGAGCGATGGAAATGGAAAAATATGCTCTTTCTGAAAAGGAAATGCGCTGGAAGCATAATGAAGATCCGATGGCAGTGGAAAAACTTGCCGAGGGTATTCGCAATTTCACCAAGGATCTGCAGAAGCTTGAAGAATATGTGCAGCAAAAACTTACTCATACTACCATTTAAAAATTCGAGGGCGATGCAGTATGTAAACTGACACCCAGCTAACCCATTTGGGCCTGCCTGCCTTCATCTCTGTCTGATCCGGGATGAGGAGGTTGTTTTTACGATTGGTCAATAGACATTAGTTGGGAATTTAACAGGAGAAAACTATTATGTCACAAGCAGATATCGGACTAATTGGCCTTGCCGTTATGGGCCAGAACCTGGTGTTGAACATGAACGACCATGATTTGACAGTGGCAGTATTCAACAGAACGACCTCAAAGGTCGATGAGTTCATGGCCGGCCCAGCCAAGGGGACAAACATCATTGCCACACATTCCATTGCTGAACTGATCGATCGCTTGAAAAAACCGAGGCGAGTCATGTTAATGGTCAAGGCCGGAGCTGTTATCGATTCCTTTATCGATATGCTGCTGCCGCATCTTGATCGTGGAGATATCATCATCGACGGCGGTAACTCTCTCTATACCGACACCTCCCGTCGTACTCGCGCTCTGGCCGAGAAGGGTATTCTCTTTATCGGCACGGGGATCTCCGGGGGGGAAGAAGGCGCACGCTTTGGCCCGTCCATTATGCCGGGCGGCAACTCGGAGGCATGGCCGCAGGTAAAGGATATTTTTCAGGCGATTGCTGCCCGAGTCGACGACCAACCTTGCTGCGATTGGGTTGGCGAGGAAGGAGCCGGTCATTTCGTTAAAATGGTGCATAACGGCATTGAATACGGCGACATGCAACTTATCTGCGAGGCATACGATTTTCTGGGCCGGGGACTCGGTATGGAAACAGATGCCATCCGGTCGATATTCGGGGAATGGAACAAAGGAGTGCTCGACTCCTATCTCATGGAGATTTCAGCCGATATCCTCAGTTACAAGGATGTCGATGGTATACCGTTGGTGGAAAAGATTCTTGATGCCGCAGGTCAGAAGGGGACCGGCAAGTGGACGGGCATCAACGCCCTTGAACTCGGTATTCCGCTCACCCTGATCGGCGAGGCTGTGTTTGCCAGATGTCTCTCGGCGATGAAGGAGGAACGGGTCAAAGCGGCGGCGGTTTTCTCAGATTCGCAGCCAGACTTTGCTGGTGATGTGCAAGAATTTGCAGGATATGTGCGCGATGCCCTTTACGCCTCGAAAATTATCTCTTACGCCCAGGGGTACATGCTCATGCGCCACGCGGCCGAGGAATACAACTGGAAACTTAACTACGGCGGCATCGCCCTCATGTGGCGTGGCGGCTGTATTATCCGCAGCGCTTTCCTCGGCAAGATCAAGGTGGCCTTTGATACGAATCCGCTACTGGAGAATCTCCTGCTTGACGAGTTTTTCCGCGCTGCCATACAGCAGGCCCAAGCCGGCTGGCGCAAGGTGGTGGCCAAGGCTGCCGAACTTGGCGTCCCGACCCCGGCTTTTTCTTCGGCGTTGTCGTATTATGACGGTTATCGGACAGCTCGACTACCCGCCAGCCTGTTACAGGCCCAGCGTGATTACTTCGGTGCCCACACCTATGAGCGCATTGACAAGCCGCGTGGCGAATTTTTTCATACCGACTGGACGGGCCATGGCGGCAAGGTGTCGTCGAATACCTATAATGTCTGAAGAACAATGGGGCGTTAACTTATGAATAATAAAGATATATTGGCAGCAGCCTGGCAGCAGCTTGAAAAAGCTACTGTTCATCATAAGGGCCGCCCGATTGGAACCGTAGCCGCTCTTGATCCTGGTCCGACTGCCTTAAATTACGACCAGATATTCACAAGGGATTTTTTTGTCAGCGCTTTAGCTTTTTTATTGAACGATAAATTTGAAATCGTCAAAAATTTTCTTTCTGTTACGGCCGACCTGCAAGCTATCGACAAGTCAATGGATTGTTTTAAAGCCGGTCGTGGTTTGATGCCGGCAAGCTTTAAAACGATTAGAGAAAATGATAAGGAACGACTTTTAGCCGATTTTGGTGAGCATGCAATAGGTCGGGTTACACCGGTGGATTCGAGCCTCTGGTGGCTTTTGCTTTTGCGGTTATATTTCACATTCTCAGGCGACAGGGAATTTGTCGTTCAGGAAAAGATACCCAAAACGATTAAGGCGATACTCGACTTGTATCTTGTCGACCGCTTTGAGCTGATTCCCACTCTTCTCGTTCCTGATGGTGCCTTCATGATTGACCGACGTATGGGTATGTACGGCCATCCTCTTGACATAGAGGTACTGTTCTATGCTGCGCTCAGGGCTTCACGTGAAATGTTGGCTCTAACTCCTGGCAAAGAAAATAAAAAATATATCAACGAAATTGATCATAGAGTCGGGCATCTTGTTTACCATATCCGAACGTATTATTGGATTGATAAAGCCCGACTGGACAAGATGTTAACCAATGAGACGGAAGAATTCGGTACGGATGCCACAAATAAATACAACCTGTATTCAGCGAGCATTCCTGACTGGGTCCCGGCATGGGTTGGTGAAAACAATGGCTATTTCGCCGGAAATATAGGTCCCGGCAGAATGGACTTCAGATTCCTGACTCTCGGTAATTTGCTGGCGGTAATGACCTCGCTTGCCGATGACGACCAACAACAAAAGATACTCAATTTGATTGAACATCAATGGGAAGTAGTTGCGGGGGAAATGCCCATGAAGGTATGTTGCCCTGCCCTTGAAGGCCGGGAATGGCATATTATCACCGGGGCTGACCCCAAGAATAGCCCCTGGTCATACCATAATGGTGGGAGCTGGCCGTTTCTACTGTGCCTTTTAGCAGCAGTTGAAGCCAAAACCGATAGAACATTTCTGACGAAAGGTGCTTTCAATGCAATAGCAAAGAAACTCCAGAGGGATGACTGGCCGGAGTATTTTGACGGCAGGGACGGCAGTCTGGTCGGAAAAGAGGCCAGAAAGCTCCAGACATGGACTATCGCAGGATATATCGCGGCACATACGCTTATGGAAAATCCTAAGAAGGCTGCACTGTTATCTTTTAACAGCGAAGTATCCGGAGGGGCGGCATGTCCACTATAGAGGTAACCATGAAAAATATTCTTACAGCAGACATCGGTGGTACCAATAGCCGCTTCGCCCATTTTCAAATTGATCGGAAAGGTTCACTTGTTCTGATGGAGACGAAATGGCTGGCAACTTCAGAGGCCGAATCTTTTCCACATCTTCTTGAACTGCTCCGGTCAAGTGGTGCGGCTTTTTCGGCTGATGAGGCCGACATTGCCATCATCGCCGTAGCCGGACCGGTGCAACATGAGGTGTACTCTGCTCCGCCTTATATCTCCTGGGATATCGACCTCACCAGCAGCGAGAACAAAAAAGTTTTTCGGCAGGCATATCTGATTAATGATTTTGTTGCCCAGGCCTATGCCTGTCCGTCTCCAGTGGGAGAGTCAGCCCGCGTGATCTTTAGCGGAGAGGCCGAGGCGGAAGGGACCATTGGTGTCATTGGCGCTGGTACCGCTCTTGGCAAGGCTATTCTTGTCCCAACTTCCGGCCATGGGTTTCTGGCGCTGCCCTCCGAAGGCGGGCATGCCTATTTCCCTTTTATTTCGCCACGGGAGTTGGCTTTTCAGGAGTTCTACCAAGAAAAGAGCGGTCAGAAACACATCACCGGCAATCTGGTGGTTTCCGGTCGTGGCCTCAGGTATATCCACTGGTTTCTCTCCGGCGAGGAGTTGGAACCGCAGGAGGTTGCCGCCCGGTTTACCCCTGAATCCGAAACCTTGGCATGGGCCGCGAAATTCTATGGCCGTATTTGCCGGGATTATGCGCTTGAGGTGCTGGCTCTCGGCGGGCTGTACATCGCCGGCGGAGTAGCTGCCAGAAATCCTGAGATTCTCAGCCATGCAAATTTTCGTAACGAATTTCTCGATTCACCGACCATGGGGTCTCTCTTGGCGAAAATCCCTGTTTTTCTCATCGATAACCAGGACAGCGGTCTTTGGGGCGCCGCTTTTTATGGCCGACAAATTTTACAGAAAGGATAAAAAGTTATGGCAAGGGACAAAAACAGCAAAATCATTAATAAGATCGTCATTGCCTGCGTTGTCGTTTTGGGGATTGTCGCCTTCCGGTATTTTGAGCTGGGACAGTATCTTTCCCTTGAATACATCAAGGCATCCCAGGAAAAATTTCAAGCGCTCTATCTGGAAAACCGCATCCTTGTTATCACAAGCTACATGGGGATCTATATCGCGGTTACTGCCTTGTCGCTGCCCGGAGCCGCAGTGCTTACCCTGGCTGGGGGTGGTTTATTCGGACTTGTGGTCGGCACGGTGACCGTCTCTTTTGCCAGCACCATCGGCGCAACTTTAGCCTGCCTGGTTTCCCGCTTTCTCCTGCGGGAATGGGTGCAGAGTAAGTTTGGCGACAAACTGGCGACCATCAACAAAGGAGTTGAAAAGGAGGGGGCATTTTATCTTTTTTCTCTACGTCTGGTACCGATTTTCCCATTCTTTGTGATCAACCTGCTCATGGGTCTTACCAAGATGCGTCTGTTTACCTTTTTCTGGGTGTCGCAGATTGGCATGTTTGCCGGAACCATAGTTTTTGTAAACGCTGGCAAGGAACTGGCGAAAATCGATTCTCTGTCTGGGATTATGTCGCCAGGGGTATTAATTTCCTTTGTTGTTCTAGGACTTTTCCCAATTACGGTGAAGAAGCTTCTGGCGCTCTATAAAACAAAATTCAAGCAAATACCTAAAGAAAAATAAAAAAAATTAGAGCTGACTATGGTTGTAAAATCGCCGGAGGAGAAAGTTGATATGCGACCCAAAGTGAATATTTTTCTCAGCCCGGAGGAGCTGTCCGCGGCTCTGGCTGTTCATGTGGCCCATCTCGCGGAAATTGCCTGTGCGGAATTGCCGGCCCATCGGGTGAACCCCTCTGACGGTGAGTTGCAGTGGTTTATCGACCGGGCGGCAGCGGCAGAGTCAGGCTTTCCATCCACCATGGTGTAAATATCCCTGTCAGTACCAAAACCTCTCCCGCCACTGGTACTTGCCTGAACCTGTTATTCTGGCATTACCCCTCCCAGAGCCGGGGAAATAAAAATTTATCTGTAAGGTTTTCCTTTTTGTGACGACGTATTCAGTATGAGCAATTGCTGCTATTAGCCAGCACGATCTCAAGTATAGCCTGGCAATTAAATAATGCAAAAATGCAACGTAGATCAAGATCAATCAGGGGAGGCGCACGATGAAAAAAAGTGCCGAACACCAACGACTTCAAGATCATCTGGACCGAAAAGCCAGTTGGAAAAAATGGGGTCCGTACTTAAGCGAGCGTTCCTGGGGTACGGTGCGGGAGGACTACAGCCCCTATGGCAGCGCCTGGGATTATTTTCCGCACGACAATGCCCGTAGCAAAGCCTACCGCTGGGGAGAGGATGGTATTGCCGGTATCTCCGACCGCCACCAGTATATCTGCTTTGCCCTCTCCCTCTGGAATCACAATGATCCTATCTTAAAAGAACGACTCTTCGGCCTGGCCGGTCCTGAGGGCAATCATGGCGAGGATGTCAAGGAGCACTACTTTTATCTGGATGCCACACCGACGCACAGCTATTTGAAAATGCTCTACAAATACCCCCAGGCTGCGTTTCCATACGCGGACCTGGTGGCTGAAAACGGTCGTCGGGGTTTTGGCGATTTGGAGTATGAGTTGCTGGACACCGGGGTCTTTGATGACAACCGCTATTTTGATGTCTTTGTGGAATACGCCAAGGCGGGTGCCGACGACATACTGATCAGGATTACCGCCCATAACCGTGGTCCTGAGACGGCTTCTTTGGATATGCTCCCCACGATCTGGTTTCGCAACACCTGGAGTTTTGGTTATGACGCCGGGCCTATGGGCGATGTGGTGGGCCGCCCTGTTTTGAAGCAGCTCAGCGGATCGTACAGTGGTGCAAATATACACCTATCCCACCTGGCGGCCGGCGACTATTTTTTCTATGCCGACAAGCTGGATGAAAATGAATTTTTGTCTCCCTACGGTATTCGGTCGATTTCCAAGTTGCATCAGGACCAGCCCTATACCTTTTGGGTAGTCGGCCAACCCCATACCATCGATTACCATCCGGCTGAATCGAAAAGCGGACTGTTCGGTGGCAATTCCAACTGCCGTGGGCCAATATGGTTTCCTATCAACTATCTGCTGATCGAATCCCTGCAGAAGTACCATCACCTCTATGGGGAATCTCTTAAGGTGGAATGTCCCACCGGCTCAGGGCAGATGATGAATCTCGGAGAGGTGGCAACGGAACTGTCCCGGCGCCTGATTAAATTATTTCTGCGCGATGGCAACGGTGAACGTCCTATTTACGGTGGGAGTCGACTTTTTCGGGATGATCCTCATTGGCGGGACCATATTCTGTTTAACGAATACTTTCATGGTGACAACGGCGCGGGATTGGGTGCCAGTCATCAGACAGGCTGGACCGGACTTGTGGCCAAATTGATCCAACAATCAGGCGGATGGAAGGATGGAAACTAACAAGGAGACAACACGATGAATCTTGAGACCTTTCCGGATATTGTAATGCCGCACCGTCAGACGGTACAGATTTTAAAGGGTACAAAAAGTTTGAGTTACCGGTGGCAGCTCGGGCATTGGCAAAGCTGTAGCAGCTGAGTCGGGTAAGGCCGGGGCCAACGTGGTGGTCAATTACGTGCCTGGAGAAGGCTAGGCGGAAGAGGTAGTCGCCGAGAATGAAAAGAGCGGCGGTCGTGCCCTACAGACGTATCGGCGAGCCTGAAGATATCGGCCGGGCTGCGGTGTGGCTGGCATCTGATCAAGCTGATTATATCAACGGTATCAGCTTATTTGTGGATGGTAGCATGACCTTGTATTCCGGATTAGCCACCGATGGATAGCAGATAGCGGATAGAAACGATTGCAATGCATTCCCCGCTATTTTATCTTGTTTATCGCCTTTTCCCGGGTTTGGAAACTGCATTCATGTCGTCAGGGTTTGATTCCTGTTTACCCCCCCCCCTTAACACAGACATGTGACAATAGGAAAGAATCCAATGAAAAATAACAATTACGATGCGATTATAGTTGGCTCCGGTGCCGGTGGCAGTGCTGCCGCTTATAATCTGGTACAGGCCGGTCAACAGGTACTCCTGCTGGAAAAAGGTGATGTCCTCCCCCAGGACGGCAGCACGCTGGACGTTAAAACAGTCTTTAAGGAGGGCCGTTACAAGAACCATTCGGCCTGGCTGGACAGCAGGAATAACACCTTTGTGCCCGGAGAGAATTACAATGTAGGCGGAAAGACTAAATGGTATGGAGCCGCGCTGCTTCGCTTTGCGCCCCATGAATTCGAAGCGGATCCTGCTTTTCAATGTCTGCCCTGGCCTATCGGCTACGCTGAGCTGGAACCATTTTATGATCAGGCCGAGGAACTGCTGCACATCCAGCCGTTTGAAAACGAGCCTGAGCTGCAGAAATTGATCGACAAAATAGTGGCTGCTGATCCAAACTGGCGGGCTGAGCCGCTGCCCTTAGGACTCAGACCGGCCATTTTGCAGGACCCAAACGAGGCCAAGCATTTTGACGGTTTTGCCGGCATAAAAGGCTATAAAGTCGATGCTGAAGAGGGTCTGCTACGGCCAATCGAAGAAAAGCCCAACTTCAGGCTGCTAACCGACAAGGAAGTCAGTGGTCTGCTACATGTAAAAGATGATCCGCGTGCGGTGATCGGTGTTGAATGCACTGATGGCAGTACCTTTTTTGGAAAGAGTATTTTGCTTGCGGCCGGTGCGATGACTTCGCCCCGTCTGCTGCAGGATTATCTGGAGCAGACGGAACTGGGCAAGCAGCTGCCGTCTGCCCCGGTAGTGGGGGCCAATTTCAAGCTCCATATCAATAGCGCTCTGGTTGCCTTTTCGCCATCTGTGCAGCACGATATCCTGCGCAAGACTGCCATCTTCTTCAACGACAACTTTCCCCACACATCCGTACAGTGTCTGGGCTGGATGGACGGAGAGATCATGGCGACCCAACTGCCTGCAGCTGTGCCTCGCTTCATCACCAGCGCTATAGGCAAAAGGGCGTACGGATTTTTTGTGACCACTGAAGACGGTTCCAGCCCGAAAAACCGCATTGTTTCACGTGGTGGTAACGGTGCTTTGCCGGTAATGGATTACGATTTTGTCCGCACCGCGCCCTCTGACAAGGAGCACCGTGCCGCCTTGCGGGCATTTAAAGCTCGCCTGTTAGGTGCCGGACTCCTTAGTGTCGCCAAATACATTGGTCTGGAAGGGACGGCCCACGCCTTGGGCAGTCTGGTTGCCGGTGACGATCCGGCCACTTCGGTAGTGGACGCCCATGGAAAGGTGCATGGTATGCAGAATCTCTATGTGGGAGACGGCAGTGTCCTGCCACGTTCCAGTAGGGGCAATCCGGCGTTAACGATCTTTGCCTGGGGGTTGCGACTGGGAGATCATCTGGCCAAGCTCTGCAATTCCTCGGGGTGAAAGGTGACTCATTTGCTCAATAGATTGTCTTCATAAAGAAAGGAGGAATCATGTCTATCCATCTGGATCGAACTGTAACTCAAATTTTCGCTCTCAGTTAATCTTTTAGTTTGCTGGATGGCACTCTGGCCATGCAGGTGCTTCAAATCGTCGAAGAACATCTGCTGACCCCTGTGGGTTTGCGAAGTCTTTCTCCACAGGATCAGGGCCTTAACCGGAGATCTTCGATGGCGATGCTCCGCATGCACCTCGTGGTTGCATCGCCCAGGCCTGGAGTGTGGCAGAGATCGGACGGGCATATATGGAGGGCCTTCTTGGTGCCGGTTCCGGAAGAGAGTAATCGTGAACATAAGGTTGCAACCTAAAAAAATGGGAGGCATGTATGATGCCAAGCACCGCAATTCCAGAACCTGATGCGATTCCTACGAATCGACTGGCAATTATCGTCGTGTATCTTTCTGCTTTTTTACAAGGGTTAGCAATGGTCAGTTTTGCCGCTTCCGCAACATTACTCAAGGACGGTAAAGGATTTACCGACGCTCAGTACGGGCTGATCTTCATTCCTCAAATTGTAACCACCATCGTCGGGTCGCTGGCTGGTGGGGTATTGGCCAGGAAGGCAGGACTTGTTCGGATTTTGTTGGCCGCCTTAATTGCCACCGGTCTGTCCCAGCTTGGTCTGGCCGTCGCGATGTCTGCCATAGAGATGCCCGGCACATTTTATCTGGTTATGGGCTCAACCGCTATGTTCGGACTGGCGTTCGGTCTGGGAGCAGCACCGCTGAACACTTATCCGGGTCTGCTTTTTCCCAATAAGAGCGATACCGCTCTGGTGGCTTTGCATACCTTGTTGGGCGTGGGGCTTTCGACCGGCCCCTTGCTGGTTGGACCTTTAACCACGGCGGGTTTTTGGCTGGGGTATCCGTTACTGCTTATAATCGGCGCCACGACCTTGAGCTTGTTGTTGTTTGGGGCTCGTCTGCCTGCCTACCGGTTGGATGAGGATATCGGGTCGGACCGCAGTGAGGCTAAAACTGCCACACCTTTGACTCAAGCGGTTTTGTGGGTCTTTGTCGCTATCGCAGTGCTCTACGCCTTTGCCGAAGGCACCTTTGCCAACTGGGCCATCGTTTTCCTCAACGAGGAACGAAACATTGATTTGGCCCAGGCCTCTTTTGCTCTGGCTGTCTTCTGGGCAATGCTAGCCGCAGGACGACTGCTTGTTTCCGTTTTGCTGCTTAAGATCAATGCTGCCTGGATCTGGTTGAGTCTGCCGCTCATGATGATCGCCATCTTATTACTGTTGCCCCTGGCAGAAACAGCGACAGGTGGGATTGCCTTGTTCGCCCTGGCCGGTTTGAGTTGCTCGGCTTTTTTCCCGTTGACCGTGGGGCTGGCCTCCAGGCGTTTTCCCGATCATCAGGCCATGGTGGCTTCTTTGCTGATCGCTGCTCTCATGGTAGGGGTGGGGGTCGGTTCTTTTGTTATCGGCCCCCTGCGTCAGATCTTTACCATAGCTGAACTTTATCGGTATTCCACGATCTATCCACTGGGGGCGCTGCTCCTGGTATTAGGTGTTGTTCTGGCAAGCTCGAAGTGGGCTGATTTTAAGGCACGCACCTGTAAGCTGATGTTGGGACATCAGTGCGAAGATCTCGCCAGTCCCCTGACAAAATCTAAATAGTGGAGATATTGATGCGTCAAGTAATCGGTATACAACAACACATAGCTCGACACGTAGTTGCTGTGTTGATAGTTTGTACGATCATCGTCGGATTGTCACCGGTATATAGTCGGGCGGACCCCCTGGTGCAGGCAGTGGGGCCAATCGAAATTACCGTATCCGACATGGAGCGCAGCCTGGCTTTTTATCAACATGTCCTCAACTTTAGAACAGTGTCCGACATTGAAGTTCACGGCACGGAATATGAACATCTGCAGGGTGTTTTCGGGCTGCGTATGCGAAAGGTGCGGCTGCAACTGGGCCGGGAGATGCTCGTGCTGACCGAATATCTCGCACCCCAGGGACGGCCCATACCGGTTGACGCGCGTAGCAACGACGGGATATTTCAGCATATCGCCATTATCGTCAGCGATATTGACCAGGCCTACCACCATCTGCGCGAACACAAGGTGCGGCACACCTCCAGCGGCCCCCAGACGATTCCTGCCTGGAATAAAGGTGCCGCCGGTATCAAGGCATTTTACTTTCGCGACCCGGATAACCACAATCTAGAGATCCTCTGGTTTCCACCGGGAAAAGGTCATGCCAGGTGGCAGAGCAAAGATGGGCTTTTTCTCGGCATTGACCACACGGCCATTGTGGTGGCGGATACCGAGCAAAGTCTGCGCTTTTATCGTGATACTCTGGGGATGGAGGTAGCTGGAGTAAGCGAAAACTATGGGATCGAGCAGGAGCGACTGAATAATGTCTTTGGCGCCCGCTTACGCATCACAGGACTGCGGGCGGCAGCCGGACCGGCTATTGAGCTGCTGGAGTATTTAGTACCGGCAGGTGGCCGTCCATATCCGGCCGACAGCAAAGCCAACGATATCTGGCACTGGCAGATTCATGCCATCACCTCCGACCCCGATGCTGCCTTGCATGTTTTGCGGCCCGGAAAGACAACTCTTGTCTCCCCCGGATCAGTAGCGCTGCCGAAAAAGGAACTGGGCTTCGACAAGGGCTTGTTGCTTCGCGATCCAAATGGCCACGCCCTTTTATTGCGGCCATAGCAGGTACGCGCCTGTTCATTGCCAGTACCGGATTGGGATATTACATTGCCCTCGTGCTTTGAGATAATCTTCGCCGGAAGGTCCACTTTACTAGCATTATCCACCCTCGACGATCGCTTTCAAGAGCGAGATAAGGAAATCAAGGAAAATGCAAAAAACAAGCAGCTTATTTCCTTCTTTGTGTCAGTACACTACGTGTATCGCTGTAATTCTTATTGTTCTCAATGTATCAGGGTGTGGATTCACGCAACGCCAGCCTGATATAGCCGTTATTTACAATAAATCGGCAAGTTATCATCATCCAGACCGTAATCCGATTATAGCAATCCCTGGGATTATGGGCTCTAAACTCTTGTATAGTCCGAGTGACACTGTAGCCTGGGGCGCTTTTGAAGGGGGTGCTGCAAACCCTGCAGATGCTGACGGTGCGCGTATTATTGCTCTACCAATCGGCCTTCAGGACAGACTCAGCGAAATGGTTGATGATGTCAGACCGAATGGCGTACTTGAACAACTGCGTGTCAATCTGGCAGGAATCGCTCTCAACATAGAAGCTTATGCAGGTATTTTGGCGACACTTGGAGCCGGTGGATACCGTGATGAAGCATTAAGCATGGCGGGAGCAATCGATTATGGTAACGATCATTTCACCTGTTTTCAATTCGCTTATGACTGGCGACGCGATAATGTTGAAAATGCCCGTCGCCTGCACGAGTTTATTAAAGAAAAGCGTGAGTATGTCCGTCTCGAATATAAAAAACGCTATGGCATTGATAAAAATGACATTAAATTTGATTTGGCTGCGCATTCTATGGGAGGACTTCTGGTACGTTATTTTCTGATGTACGGCTCGCAGGATATTCCAACAGATAACAGTTTGCCTCAACTCACCTGGGAGGGAGCCAATTATATAGAACGTGTTATTTTTGTGGGCCCACCTAATGCAGGATCAATCGATGCCTTTCTAGAGCTTATGGAAGGGGAACAGGCATCCCCGATCCTGCCATTTTATCCACCAGCAATTCTGGGAACATTTCCCTCCGTTTATCAACTTCTGCCAAGAACTCGACATAAAAGCATCGTATGGGAACATGATATTGAACAAGCGGTTGATGTTTATGATCCTTTACTCTGGGATAAAATGAATTGGGGGGTGCTTTCTCCTGAACAACAACCCGTTGTTGAAATGTTACTGCCAGATATCAGCAGTGCAGTGCAACGCAGACAACGGGCACTCCATTTTCTGAAACTTGCTCTTGATCGTGCCAGACAATTTCACATGGCATTAGATAGACCTGCAAAAACACCTGATGGACTGCACTTATTTCTTGTTGCGGGTGATGCTGATAGAACGATTCGAACACTTTCTATCAACAGCCGTAATGGACAACTCAAAATTGTCAAAACAGGGGCTGGTGATAGTGTTGTGCTACGGGCAAGTGCCCTGGCGGACGAGCGCATGACTGGCAGTTGGAAACCCACAGTCCAAAGCCCTGTTGATTTTCATTCGATCTTTTTTCTTCCTTATGATCATCTGGGCCTGACAAAAAACACCACTTTTCGTGATAATGTACTGTTTTGGTTACTAGAGGATGCTCGCTAAAGGTATTGCAAAAAAAGCTGTCTAATTACCCCACACCTCCCGGTTACGTTGCGCTATCCTTCGTATTCCTTATCTCCGCGCTAACGCTCTGCTTAAGGACCTCCACGTAGGGTCGTGTGAGTGGCTCCGTATTATCCTTGATGAGTTCACTCTGCCGATACTGCCCAATAACTACTTTACGTTCCGCCTCCCTGCCCAGTTGAACGTCCACCTGGGGTAGACCCCATCAAGTGATGGCCGTCGAATCGACCAGTTGAGTAACCGGGCGGTCTCTGTCATGGTTCGAATGGGGCCCAATGAAAACAGAGCTGCGATTTGGACTACGGCAACGATTCGTGCATTATACTGCAAATCTTCGCATAAATTCCCTTAAAGTTAACTAGTTTTCATCCTGAAACGGCTATTTTTCCCTAACTCTTCGTTGTTCTCAAAATTTAATCCTCGGAGATAAGCGAGCTTAGCGAGACTTCGATATCAATTATATGCCTGGGTTTAAATTTATCGAACGCCTCGATTGAGAACAGATAGCGTAGACTTCGAAATGTCTCGTTTCAGGCGGGAAACTAAATAGTTGATATGGTCGCACTTTTACCATCTTGATGACTATGGGCAAGGCGAGACGCCTAGGCTCAGAATATTCGATGCATTGAAAATTATGTGAATAATCGTTTAGAATAACTGATTAATAAACCTGCTAGTATAGTACAGTGCACGAATAGTTGCCGTAGTCCAATCTGGGTCGTACCCTAGGCAGTGAGAGTTATACAAGAAAGTACGGTTACGAAATATTCAGATACCTCAAAACCGTACTTTTCTGTTCAAGTGGGCCCGTTGGGCCATGCTTGGCGATGCTCAGGAAGTGTTTGTCCTGTAAGCCGGTATCACGTGATTCTCTTTACACTTTTCACCCATAACTCAATGAATGGCTCAATGAACCGAAACGCCCTGGTCTGTATAAGCTCCCTGTTTCTCTTTCTGTTTTCGACCTTCATTATCCTTCTTGCTGTTCAGCCAATTTTGTCTCCGTATATCTTTTGTCTGGGAGCTATCGGCATGTTCATTTCGATGCTCCTTCTTGCACGATTCTGTCATAACACTCCCTTGTTTTCCTGCGCAATTTTCCTGGCCGTAGTTGTTCGGGTACTTTTTGTATTTTACTATCCGCCTTCTATTGATACATACCGCTATATCTGGGAGGGTTTGATACAACAGCATGGCTTCAATCCCTTCCTTACCTCGCCGAATAGTCCGGAAACTGCTTTTTTGCGCAACGCCATCTGGCAGAAGGTGATCTTCAAGGACACCACTACCATTTATTGGCCATTCGCCCAGATGCTGTTCCGGGCAGCTGCCTATTTTGCCTCCCCCCTGGTAGCTATAAAAATGATAGTGACCTTTTTTGATATGGCCTGCATCGTTTTTCTTATACAGATGAGCCGGCGACGAGGTCACTCTCTCCGGTACGTCCTGTTGTATGCCTTGAACCCCATGGTATTGATCTTCACCAATGGCCAGGGGCATATCGAAGCGATTGTGGCCACCCTGATTCTTGCTGCTATTGCCCTCAGTGAAAATCGTAAATTTCAAGGCTTGGCATATTCTCTCTTATCCTGTGCAATTCTTACCAAGCTCTACGCCGCAGTCCTGTTGCCGTTCTTTGTGAGACGGATCGGTTTGCGGCGTATTCTTTTTCTCGCCCTCCCGCTGCCGCTCTTTATCCCATATTCAACTGATATTGCATCGTATTTTAAAATACCCATGGCCTTTGCCGGAGGGTCTACGTACAACGGTCTGTTTTATACAGTATCGAGAAATCTTTTTGATGTCAGCCACCATGCCGCTCTTTTTTTTGTAGCGACTTTACTTGCGTTCTCGCTGACCTTAATTTTTCTTCTCACGCCTTCTCTGCTGCGTGCCGCCAGCTATGCCCTCGGTATGATGCTCCTTTGCCTGCCGATCGTTCATCCCTGGTATTTTCTTCTCTTTACGCCTTATCTCGTCTTTTTCCGGCAATGGTCCTGGCTGAGCCTGCATCTTACTTCTATTCCACTGATCTTCTATTTCAACCCCAGCATTGCACCACAGATTTTTCATCAAAGTTCTCTTCTCATGACCCTGGAATACCTGCCCTTTGTTCTTCTTGCTCTCTCTGCCCAGTTCATAAACAACAATAGATGGCCAACGTCATATGCCCCGGTTGAGACAGTGAGCGTCATTATACCCGTACGAAATGAAGAAAACAGAATAGGTCTTTGCCTTGATTCTTTGAAGGCTCAGGAGTATCCCTGTGAAATCATAGTGGTTGATGGCGGTTCGAGCGATAACACCCGGCAAAAAGTTGCGCAATACCCTGAAGTTCTTGTAACTTCCTCTTCTCCTGGACGGGGGAGGCAGATTGCCAAAGGCGTTGCCCTGTCTTCAGGAGATATTCTTTTGGTTCTTCATGCCGATGCCCGTTTGAAAACAGGTTCTTTAGAAAAGATGGTCAATGCGTTGAGGGCACGGCCAGATGCGGCAGGAGGGGCAATGGAGGCTACCTACGATTCGCCGTCTCTTCGGTTCAGGTTGGTTGCCCTGCTTAACAATTTCAGAGCACGATACATGGGAATCTCCTTTGGTGATCAAGCCCAGTTCTTTCGTAAGAATTCCCTACCGGAAGGGTTTCCAGAACTCCTCCTGATGGAGGATGTTGAGCTTTCCTTGCGTCTCAAGGAGCACGGTGCACTGCTCTTCATTGCCGACGGCGTCTGGAGTTCATCCCGTCGTTGGGATTCGACCGGATATGCTGCAAATTTCGTAATGGTAATCATGTTTACCGGATGCTATCTCTGCCTCAGGTCTTTTGGCCTGATAAACGATAAAGGAGCATGGTTTTATAGACGGTATTACCAGCAACCAAAATAATACAAACCCCAATCGTCCCTGCCGGTATGGTGGTAAAAAAGGTTCTTTTGTAGTAAACGTTCATCAGCACCGAATCTGTTTTGTCATCGGTCGGTAAACGTACCAATAGTACAGTTTAAAGACCTCTTTCGCGCATCTCCGGCACGGGTAATCGCTTACAGTTCGCCGGTTATACGAGATTTTCAGTTTTCCGGTGAACAGTTACCTTTTGTATGCTTTTTAATAAACTTATTGTGGCTAATGAACAGCAAGATATTCTTCTCGTGGATATAATGACTTTAGTCATCTTTGAAATCATCGCTGTGCATTTCGAACGTTCCAGTTTTGCGGTCTCTGCCAGGCACAGTATTCTGCTGGTTTTTTTTGCCTCTTCTCCGACGATTTTTTTGGGTTATCATTGTGTTGATTTCAGCTAAAGACAGGATGAATACAATGTATTGAAAAAACGAATATATTCGAAAATCAATACAATGTTTATGTGAAATCCGGTCTATACATTTGCATAGAGGAACGCTGCTCTATGCAAAGTTCCGGAAAGAAGGGTAACTTCCGGGGATGTCAGCGAAAGTGGAGACAGGAGAGGATCTGGTATGTATAAAAAGATCAGTGATTATGGCATAATCGGCAATTCCCGCACTCTGGCTCTGGTAGGAAATGACGGTAGCATGGACTGGTTATGCCTCCCTTTTATTGATTCTCCCAGCGTCTTCGCTGCTCTCCTCGATGAAAAAAAAGGAGGCTATTTCCGTGTTCAACCGCAGGGAGATTGGGATTCTGCTGTGAGTTATCTCTTGGGGACCAATATTTTGCAGACGATCTTTCGTACCCGACAGGGGACTATCAAACTGATTGATTTTATGTCGATCTTTAAACGGGAAGGTCAGGACTCCTGCGAAGGTACCACAATCTATCGTTACATTGAGGCAACCGATGGTGAAATGACCATTGAATCGATCTTTGCCCCACGTTTCGACTATGCCAGAGCGGAAACTACCCTCGAAATAAAAGACGGTATAGTGACTGTGAAGGCAGAAGGCGGGCATGAGCCTCTTGTTCTGCGAATAAGCCATGGGCACTGGATGATTCAGGATGATGTCGCCAAAGCAGTCTGGAAGTTAAAAAAAGATGATTGTCTCTGGCTGTGCCTTCAGCACGGAAGTGATACGAAGGGCAATCTACTGGAAGAACAAGCAGAAAGCTGTCTACAAGAAACTAAAAATTACTGGCGGGAATGGCTCAAAAAAAACGAGACCGGAAGAGATCTTGATCTTGGTCATTTCCAACCTATGGTCGATCGATCCGCCCTGGTATTGAAGCTGCTTCACTTCGAGCCGACGGGTGCCATCGCGGCCGCCGCAACCACCTCTCTTCCGGAAGTCATTGGTGGTGTGCGTAATTGGGATTACCGTTTTTCCTGGGTAAGAGATTCTGCTCTTACTGTGGAAGCCCTCTACAATGCAGGCCACTTGTCAGAAATGGAGTCCTATCTGCATTGGATGGTAAAGGTTATTCGTCAAAGCGCATCAGAACTGCAGATTCTTTACGGACTCAGAAAAGAAGCAATCCTGATTGAGGAAGAACTCACTCATCTGGAAGGATATAAAGGTTCGTCTCCAGTACGCATCGGTAACGGTGCCTATGATCAGAAACAGCTGGATATCTATGGTGAGATCATGGACACTGCATTACGGCTGTCGAATTATGTCGGAAAAATCGACCAGACCCTCTGGCCGTTTTTGCAAAATATCTGCGATACAGTAGTTAGGGAATGGCAAACAAAAGATTCCGGAATTTGGGAAGTCCGGGGCGGCCCCTATCATTTTGTATATTCCAAGATCATGTGCTGGACAGCGCTGGATCGGGGAATCACCATCGCTAACCGCTATGGTTTTCCGGCGAATGTGGATGAATGGAGGGATCACCGGCAACGTATTCGCGCAGAAGTCCTGGAGAAAGGCTGGAGTGAGTCAAAACAAGCTTTTGTGCAACACTATGACTCAGATGCTCTGGATGCTTCTAATCTCTTGATCCCATTTTATCGATTCCTTCCATATGATGACCCGCGGATGATCTCCACCGTCGAGGCGATCCGCAGGGAACTCACCGATGAAGAAGGTCTGGTTTATCGTTATATCGCCGAGGATGGTCTGCCGGGTAGCGAGGGCGTATTTCTCGTCTGCACTTTCTGGCTGGTGGATAACCTTATTGGCCAACACCAATTTGACGAAGCGCAAAATCTTTTGTTCCGGCTGGGTAAAAAGGCCAACCATCTTGGTCTTTTTTCTGAAGAGTATGATATCCGATGGCAGGAAGCCTTGGGGAATTTCCCTCAGGCCTTTACACACATAGGATACATCAACAGCGTCGCAATGCTTTCTAAGATAAAGTATCGGCTGGAAAAAATTATTCCTGAAAAGACTTTTTGCCAGAAGGTTGAGCAAAAAGTATTTGTTATCCGCAAATACCACCTGAACCATGGCCATATCTCCGGGAAACTGAATTCATCAGATATTATCAAGGACCTGAAGCGCCTCATGAACATTTTACGGGGTGCTTATTTTCGCACAGCGGAGGGGCGGGTCGCCTATGAGGAAATGGCCGAATCCAGAGTCTATAAAGAATACTTGAAATGCAGCTTGTATCTGGATCGGTTTGAGCTGTCATCCCTCTCAACCCGCGAGGAAAAGGTGGTTTTCTGGATGAACCTTTTCAACGTACTAGTTATTCACGGAGTCATTGCCCAGGGCATCCGTAACTCAGTTAAAGAACTGTCCTGGTTTTTTCGGCGTGTTCAATACCGAGTCAATGGCTTGTATTTCAGTCCCGATGATATTGAACACGGTATCCTGCGATCTAATCAAAGACTGCCTCACTCGGTTTATAAATCTTTTGGAAGGAGTGACCCGAGGCTCCGGTTTGTGATAGAAGAGTTGGAACCTCGGATCCATTTTGCGTTGGTGTGCGCTTCGTCTTCATGCCCTCCTATCGATATCTACACTGCTGAAAAACTGGATGCAGAGCTTACTGTTTCCGGGGAGACATTTTTAAATGGTGGTGGAATTCAGGTGGATCGGGAGAAAGCCTGCGTCAGACTCTCCAGGGTCTTCAAATGGTATGGGGACGATTTTGGCAATAATGAGGCAGATCGGCTGCGTTTTATTGCTCCGTATCTCTATGATGAGAAAAATAAATTGTTTCTGCAGGAGAAAGCCAACTCAGTTCAAGTTGAATATCAATCATACGACTGGCGGTTGAACCGAACTTAAAAGAAGAAAGGTATTTTTGGAGTAAGGAGTACTCCATCAAAAAATCTCAGTAGATGAAAGAGGTAATTATGGGATGTGTAAAATTGATAATGCTTATCCAGTACGTGATCACTCGATTGGGTTATAAATATGATCTGCGCAATTAATCGACCTTGCCAAAAATCTCTTCCTCATGCCTCCCGTCTCATCTCGTTTTAGAAGACATCTGCTGTCCCTTGGCAGTGCAGACCCAACCCAGGCGATCCCGCCTGTCTGACAGCAAGTGGAATTGTAAAAATACTCTGTAAGGTTATCTCCCCCCATGCGACTTAAACAGTAACAACAATCCCTCTGTTTCAATGAAGAAGAGCCCCAATCCTTTGGAAATACGGTTCTATACCGGAGAATGACACGTCAGCAAAAACGGCTGGTTTCGGGAGTGTTTTCATGATATGTTAGGAAAAAACTGATGAAAATATAAGGAAACCATGACAGTTGAAATTCGAACGGATAATGATCCCATAACCTGGTTGCACCAGTACGGTGATGCGCTGTACCGGTTTGCCCGGGCCCGGGTTAGAGATTCCTTTGCCGCTGAGGACCTGGTTCAGGAAACTTTGTTTGCTGCCTATCGCTCTCGTGCAGGGTTTTCCCGGCAGTCCACTGTAAAAACCTGGCTGACCGGTATCATGAAACACAAAATAATGGATTATTACCGGAAGCTGAAACCTGAGCAGAGTAATGAAAATATTGATGATTTTTCCTATAATATGGACAACTTGTTTAATGAGCATGAGAAATGGAAAATTAAACCGGGTGAATGGGGTGGAGATCCGCAAAATCTATTTGAAGAGAAAGAACTCATGGCTACGATCCAGACTTGCCTGGCAGACATGCCTGAAAAGATGTCATTGGCTTTTACCCTGCGCGAGAAGGAAGGGGCAACGACCAATGAAATCAGTGAGTTACTGCAGACAGGAAAAAATAACTGCTGGGTTATACTTTACCGGGCAAGAATGCTCCTCAGGCGTTGTCTTGAAGTAAACTGGTTTGGCAAAAAGTAAGAGGAGGCCTCATGCGTCACTGGATGTTTAGCTGTAAAAAAATAACCGGCATGATCTCCGAGTCCATGGACCGGAAACTGCCGTTAAGCAGACGCATGGGCATCCGGTTTCACCTGATGATGTGTTCCCTGTGCAGGCGTTACGAACAACAACTGCTCTTTATTCGATCAGTTCTCCGTTGGGACAAGGAAACTGATGATATATCTGGTCAAAGTCTTCCTGACGATGCCCGCGAGCGTATAGAAAAAAAACTCATCGACGAACTGCCAAAGGACTAATCCTCTTTACAGGGAGATCAAACCGACGCTTGATCACTTGTCCATCTTTTTTTAACATCCGTTCTTTTTTGGTAAGGAATCCTGCCGTTGTTGCGACTGAGAGTGCAAAGGGTTTCGTTATCTCTTTCTCAACAATCTTATCAACGGGAGAAAGGAATATGAAAAAATATGTAGTTTCTGCATAGTAGTCGTTGCAGCCTCTGCCTATTGGCTTTTCGATTTAGACCAGTACTTGACGCTGGAAGGCATCAAATTAGCTCAAGTCCAGCTGGACGACTGGCGCAACGGCTCTCCCTTCCTGGCGGGTCTTGGCTTTTTTGCTCTTTATATTGGCGTCAGCTCGCTGTCACTTCCCGGGGCCGCAGCGCTCACCTTGGCGGCAGGAGCTGTATTCAGACCGGTTCGATACGTGGCCGAAAGTGGAGCAGCTTGCCTTTCTCAGCAACGCCTATAACGCCTGGACAGTTGAATTGATTTTCACAGGTCTCCCGACCTGGAATCGATAAAGGATTTAGGCCGCCTGTTCCAGTCACCCTGGAAAAAGAAGTTTGTCTTCCTGTTCGGCGAAAAACGATCACTTGATGACCTTGAGCACGGCCTGATAGGAGGGTCTGGACGATATAACGACCCAAGGATTCACTTTGTCGCAAACTGCGCCAGTATCGGTTGTCCCGCCCTGAAGAACCAGGCATATCGGGGAGAAATTTTGGAAGAACAGCTGGAAGATGCCACCAGGCTGTTCCTCTCGGACAGAAGTAGAAACAGACTATGTAACCAAGAGCTGCAGATCTTTAGCATTTTTAAATGGGATCGGGAAGATTTTGAACATGGCTGGCGCGGAGCGACAAGCCTGGCGCAGTTCCTGGTGGCCCTGTATAAGGACAGCCTGGGCTCCGCAAGACTGAGGCCGACGCGCTGGTTGCCGACACGCTTGCCATTACCTTCCTGGATTACGATTGGAAGCTGAACAGAGGGAATTAAATATTTACAACTTTCTAAAGATAATCCGTGCCTGGTGGAACGACATCCAGAGAAAAAACAACCGCGATATATGCCACCTGAAAGAGACTATTGGAAAGTATCTGAGGCTGCTCGGAAATCGGAGTTGTTCAGGTTGCAAGGGAAAGATGTAGATTTTGCCGGTGTGAAAGTCAGGCTATATACCCGGAAAACAAAAGACGGATCATGGGAATCGTCTTGGCTTCCGCTGACCGAAGATATCTTCAATGCTTTTTTGATACAAAAGAGGTTCATCCGACTAAAGCGTACTTTGTCTCGTGAAGGCCAAGAATTTTCAGTTTAAAAAACTCCATATCTCGAAATCCATATGCTTGTTTTTGTAGCGTCTTTATTTTGTTATTCGTGCCCTCAAAAGGGCCAGTTGATAGAGGAAAATCGAAATATGCAAGGATCCCGTCGCGATGGGTTTCCAGTGTTTTTGAAAATGTCAGGAACATTTTAATTCCGGAGATTCTGGCACGAGCAATTCAATCATCAAGATGATCAGTTGCCAGTTTCTTGTTTTTCTGAAACCACAATTGTCTGAGATATTCTTTCAGATAATAGACCGTGGCAAGTGATTTGTTGAGATGCAGTGCTTTCTCAAGCCGTTGTTTTTCATTGTGTTGTGGTTTGAGATTGTTCGGATTCTTTAGAAGCAGCCAACGCATCCCTTTGAGCATTTTTTTACCTTCTTTGGTGGCTTCGTGATGCAGGTCACGGCGAAAATTAGACAGTTTTTCGTTAAAAAGTTTAATGAGATGGAAATGATCGAAAACGATGGTTGCCTCGGGCAGATTTGCAGAAACCGAGGAGATATAGGCCGGCGACATGTCCATGGCCACCGCCTGTATTTGTGCCCGAGAACATTTCAATCTTTTCCAGAAAGGCAAAAGGGCCTCGGCACCCTTGCCGTCGCCGACAAAAACCACGGCACCACTCACAAGATCCAGCACCACAGTGAGATAATTATGACCCTTGCCGATGGCAATCTGCCGGACAAAGCCGCACAAACGACAAAACACGCGGGGAATATCCAGTTTGATATAAGTTTTCTTTCTCCCGATCGGCAGTGTATGAAATCAGCGAAGCTGGCTGCCACGACGGACAACTTGCCCACTCTTGCAACAAGGACATCGCAGAGAAAGCGGATCCTGTTCAATGGTAAAGATAATTGCTCCATCCCGATATTGCGTGCTGATGTATTGATAGCCGTGAATACAGAAACCATGGTCAATATACTTGTGGACATGCTGGCACCTCCTTTGTTAGTTGATGGCGATCACTATAAAGGAAATGGTATGTCACCATTTTTATTTAAAAAGTACGCTTAAGCCGAATGAACCAAAAATTTGAAATAGAAGAAAGCCATCGAAAACATTTGGATTTCCGACAAATTGAGAGAGTAAAGATCAATAATATGTAAAAGGTTCGTTTTTTGACAAGTCACGATATCTCTTGATATGGTTGACACACGTAAATTATTGAAATCATTATACCTCGGGAATGGCTGTGTTCGAAGCAGCATTTTGAGAGGCTTCTGTTACCAGTTAAGTTCATTGACGAGTCATTGAAAGATGGCGAGTTATAAGCAAAATTGGTGTTGTTTAGAATGGTTGCAGGAAACTGCTGCAAGAGGGGCGGTTTTAATAGAAATAGTACAATGTCGCTAAAAAACGAATACTCATTACCTTATCTGCTCACTGACTTTATTCTAAGTCTCCAGCAACGGAATGTACAAGAAAGCAAATTTAACTTGAAACTTTCCTTTCTCATGCACCTAAATTGCGCAATAGACCAGAGATGATTGATCCCAACAGCGGCATTTTAGTGTATTGTTGATACCTATCAAAACGGCAGAACGAGAGATCCGCCGCAAGAAAATAACAATCCTTAAAAAATAATAAAAAGATTATTATGCCGTTTTATCTAGAAAAAATCCATTCCATCAGATTCAAACTGATCACCAGTCTTATTGCCGTTTCTCTGTTCGTTTGCATTATTTCGATTCTGGTCGGCGGAAATATGCTGTACCGCTCTGTGATCGATGAGGCCAACAATCGAATTCGGCAAGATCTCAATGTTGCAAGAGTCATCTACGATGACCGAATCAGTGCGATTCGTCTGGCACTGGAAATTACTGCCTCCATTCCTGAGTATCCTAAAACCGCATCCTCCACAAATACTTTACCTACCACCAAAGTCATTAATCAACTGGCCAAACGACTACAACTGGATTTTGTAGGGATGACCAATGCAAGCGGACAGATCATTCAACAATACAGACAAGATACCGCAAATACCACCGGCATATTAAGCAAGAACCCTCTCGTAATCAGCGTGCTTGATAACCAGCAGCCCATAGCAGGTACCGTTGTTTTAAATGTGCAACAATTGCTCTTTGAAAACCCTTCGCTGGTTGGCCGGGCAGATATGGCCGCAAATATTGGCCCAGAAGTGAAAAGTGACTCGAAAAATTTGGAAATAGCCGCAATGACGATTGGTGTTGCGGTACCAATCTTTGTGGACGAAACATTCAAGGGCGTACTCTATGGCGGTTTTCTTCTCAACAAAGATACAGATATCGTAGATAAAATCGGGGAAACAGTTTTTAAAAATGAAATATACAAAGGTCGTAACGTAGGAACAGCCACTATCTTCTACAACGATCTTAGAATCGCAACCAGTGTGAAAGACCCTTTGGGGAAAAGAGCATTGGGGACTTTTGCCTCCTCGGAAGTGTCCCTCCACGTTCTTGGTGAAGGGGAAAAATGGACCCACCGTGCCAAGGTGCTCAACGACTGGTACATAACGGCTTATGAACCGATACTTGATATATCCAACCAGAGGGTGGGGATGCTCTACGTCGGGGTACTGGAAGCTCAATACTCGGATATTCGTACAAACGCCATCATGATTTTTACCAGCATCACCTTGGTCGGGGTTATGATTGCCATTGTACTGGGATGGTTGTTTACAGGCAGAATTATGCAACCGCTAACTCATTTAATTCGAGCCAGCGTAGAGATTTCAAATGGGAATCTTTCTCCGGATATCGGGCCAATATCCAAGGACGATATAGGCCGCCTGCAGAAAAAATTTCTCATAATGACCGATGCTCTAAAAGAAAAGGAAAAACGTTATAAGGTCGAACACGAAACCCGTCTACTCCAGTCGGAAAAACAGGCCAGTGTCGGAAAACTTGCTGCGGGGGTCGCCCACGAGATCAACAATCCTCTCACCGCCGTCTTGACATTTACCCACTTGATTTTAAGGAGAAAAGATCTGCCCGATGAGGTTTTAGCAGATCTGGAAATTGTCAAAACCCAGACCGAGCGGGTAAGGAAAATTGTCAAAAGCCTGCTTGATTTTTCCAGGCAAACAGTGATTCAAACTGAATTGACAGAGATAAATCAACTTATCGAGGATAGCATCAAGTTGATGAAAAATCAGGCACTTATAAAAGATGTCAACCTGTCTTTTCATGGGGAAGACAATCTGCCAACCCTGACACTGGATCAAAACCAGTTTCAGAGTGTGCTGATTAACATGATTATTAATGCACTGGATGCTACGCCTCCTGGTGGACACATTGATATCCAGACAATGCAGGTCGATACGAACAATAAAAGAGGAGTGGAAATTAGCATTGCCGATACCGGAAGCGGTATTTCAGCTGATGATATGGATCAAATCTTCGACCCATTCTTTACCACTAAAGAGGTGGGCAAGGGTACCGGCCTTGGACTGGCGGTAACGGCCGGTATCATTGAGCGGCACGAAGGAACAATAAAAGTTCGGTCACAAACGCACAAGGGAACAACTTTCACCATTTGGCTGCCCGTCGAGTAGGTGGCGGACCTTCAGATAACCAAACCGAGCAGGAGGGTTCTGATCTTGAAAATATTAATAGTTGATGACGATGCAATTGTAGTTCATAGCTGCGTACGAATTCTGGAACTGGAAGGAATGGAAGCCCATATTGCAAGCACCGTGGAAATGGGTGCAGAATTACTCTCCGGGGGAGGACCATCTGCCTCCTTTGACCTGATACTCACAGATGTTAAGATGCCAGGTCAGGACGGTTTCGAAATGATCCGTCGAGCAAGAAAAATACAGCCAGCCATCCCAATCCTTATGATGACAGGCTACCTGACCACCAAGACCATGGAAAAAGGCCGCCGCTATGGAGCGGACAACTATATAGCAAAACCATTTACCCCGGATGAACTCATCGATGCGGTGAGAAAAACCACCATTCGACAAAAAGGAGGAATAGACAAATGAACCAATCAATGCTGATTATTGATGATGACACTGCTGTGTTAGCATCCTGCCAGCGTATTTTTACCGAAGAGGGATTTGAGGTAACCACCACCACAAACCCATCAGAGGGCATTGAGTTAGCGACGCGCAAGCAATATACAGTCGTTCTGTGCGACTGGCACATGCCTCAACTTGACGGAATGGATGTGGTAACACGACTCGAAACTGATGCGCCAGAATCAGCAATTGTCATGATCAGTGGCTACCCTTCTGTGGGGCGAGCGACTGAAGCCATGCAAAGAGGTGTGATGGACTATCTGCCAAAACCCTTTACTCCTGAAGAAATTTTAGCGGTCGTGAAAAAGGCAATAACAGGCAAACTTACCCAGGAAAGAAAGGCTCTGGGGCGTTTTGAAAAAATACTCGGAAAGTTTCCAACTCCGAATTTGGACGATAAAGGTCCTAAAAACATTGCCGAGACTGTCGCCGAGACTGTAGGTGTCTCTAAGGCGACATCGCCCTGGCTTTCTCTTTTTGTTCTTGGTGTCATGGCTGGTGCCTATGTAGCGTTTGGAGGACTTTTTGCCACTTCTGTAACCTTCGACATGCCGGTAGAGTGGGGGCTTGGTATGAAAAAGCTTGTGGCCGGAGGGGCATTTAGTATCGGTCTGATGCTGGTGATCATTGCAGGAGCAGAACTGTTCACCGGTAACACCCTCATGATCTCAAGCATTATAACAGGTCGGATTACATGGAAAAACGTTTTGGCCAGATGGACACTTGTCTATATTGCAAATTTCATCGGCTCAATTATTCTTGCCCTTCTCTTTTACTATTCAGGTCTCTGGAAGACAGGCGGTGATATGTTGGGGGTTGCAGCTGTAAAAACAGCATATGCCAAGGTCCACCTGAGCTTCTGGGAAGCTCTAATTCGCGCCATAGGTTGTAACTGGATGGTCTGTCTGGCCGTCTGGATGGCCTTGTCGGCACGTCAGACTGTTGGCAAAATTTTCGCAATTTTCTTTCCCATCATGGGCTTTGTTGCCATAGGTTTTGAACATTGCATTGCCAACATGTATTTTATCCCCGTCGGTATCTTTCTCTCTCGTTGGGCTGGTATTGCCCCGGATGGGCTTGATGTCAGCACGATTACCTGGGGGGCTTTTGCAATTAAAAACCTTGTTCCGGTTACTATTGGCAACATAATTGGTGGTGTTGTTTTTGTTGGAATGGGTTACTGGGGCGCCTACCTAAGGCCTTCAAAATAAGGAATATTTTTCCTGGAATCGAGCGAGGAATTGCGCTTGCGGCTGTTTAAACCAAAAGCGCATTGCCCGTTGTTTTGACAATATAGATGGTATCGGACACATTAACTGCCACTGGACCCACTATAATTGATAATGGGCCCGCAATAATGGGAATCGACCCATATTGAGTGAGAATAAGGTTCCTGAATCATAATAGCCCCGCACGGATCATGCGATTTACCACGGGCACAGGTCAGCATCCTGGGGTATTGGTAAAATATAGAGAGTAACAAGGGGCTTTTTTTTGAAACAATCTTTTTATGATCTCAATCATTCAGATTTGGAAATTGTTCTAAATCAGAATGATTTAAACCACTCAGCAGCGGCAATTCTTTTTAATTGGCATTATAAGAAAAAAGAAAAAGCGCAATGCTATGAGAAAATTGCAAAAGGTTCACTTACCTTTTTTCAAAATAATTTCGATTTTTCCCTACCCGAGATCGATACGGTTCATGAGTCAAAGGACCGAACAGTAAAGTTTCTTTTTAAGCTTAAAGACAATCACAAAATTGAAACCGTTCTTATTCCTTTTCATAATAAATACTCTATTTGTCTTTCATCACAGGTTGGCTGTGCAATGAATTGTTCTTTTTGTTTTACCGGAAAACAGGGACTTACCAGAAATTTGTCTACAAGTGAAATAGTTGGCCAGTTCCTGCAGGCTTGGCGTTGGTTAGCGAAACAAAGGCCTGGAGAAGAGAAAATATTAAATATTGTTTTTATGGGACAAGGCGAACCTTTACATAATTTTGATGCCGTCAAAAAAGCGTGCGAAATTTTTTTATCAAAACACGGAACTTCAATAGGTGTACAAAAAATTACTATATCAACGGTTGGTTATATTCCTGGACTTAAAAGATGGAGCCAGGAAATGCCCGGAGTGAACCTTGCGCTGTCTCTTCATTCGCCCTTTGAAGACAAGAGGAATGAACTTATTCCAATTAATAAAAAATATCCACTAGATGAAGTTTTGACGTATATTGACAATATTCCTTTACATAAAAAACAATTTATTACTTATGAATATCTTCTGATAAAAGATTTTAATGATTCTATAGATGATGCTCTGAAATTGGGAACGATACTGGCTGGTAAAAGTGCCTATATAAACCTCATTCCTTTTAACTCATTCCCCGGATCACATTACAAACGTCCGAATTTGGATAGAATTGAAAAGTTTAAAGAAGCTTTGGATACTTTTAAAATTCCGACTTTAATAAGGAGTGCTAAAGGCGATGATGTATTAGCAGCATGTGGACAACTCAATTCTAAAATTAAAAACTCAAATTGAGGATCCCATAACAATTTTTCTGCACCTGACTAGTATTCTACGGCGCGCCACAGCAGCAGGTGAGAAATGCGTTTATTGATAGATCTTTTATGGGACAGCAATGAAATGACATGTAACCCATCGTTCCCCTCGGTCCCGATGAAGCCCGCTGGTGAATGTAACACTATGCAGGGAGGGCGTCGCTTTGCAAAATAAAGAATTATTGGAGGGGAATTTTGTCTGAACCCATAGAAATCCTGCGTGGAGTTGTGCATCCCTGGTATTGCGACAACTTCGGGCATATGAATGTTCGCTGGTATAGTCATTTTTTCGATGATGCCGCTTTTCACCTTTGGCCGCTTTACTGGGGGAGTCACCAAAAAATGCTGGATGAGTTTGGAGTGCATACGGTAACAGCCTCGGCGACGATACAGTTCCTGCAGGAACTGCTAGCAGGCGATTTGATTGTAGTAGATAGCTTGTTGACCCGCATTGGTCGAAAAAGTTGTACTTTTACAGAGCGAATGTTGCATGTTGACACGAAGAAAGTGCATGCGACATACGAAACTACAGAGGTCTTCTTTGACCCACAAACTCGCAAGTCAACAGAAATACCTGCCTCAATAAGGCAGGCGTTTGAATCCACCATTGTCAACATACCTCACTGATTCATGGCTGCCTCATTCAGCAAACAAACAAAAAAAGGAGAGATCATCATGGGTTTTGCACCGACAAAAATGCGGTTAAAAAGTGATGCATTTGAGCAGGATACTCTGATACCGTCCAAGTTTACCGGAGAAGGAATAGATGTTTCACCGGCGTTGGCATGGGAAGACCCGCCTGCGGGAACAAAGGTCTTCGCCGTTATCTGTCACGACCCGGATGCCCCGCTGGTAAGCAGCAGAGGTACTTATGGTTTTGTTCACTGGGTGCTTTATAATATTCCCGGAGATGTGACGCATCTGGCTGAAGGCACTCAGTTGTATAGCAACGGCATTACTGATTTCGGAAAAACCGGCTACAACGGCCCCATGCCGCCTAATGGACACGGCCTGCACAATTATTATTTCTGGGTGCTGGCATTGAATAAGGCGGTGACACTGGAACGGGGACTGAACCTGTGGCAGCTTCTGGAAAAGATAGAGCCACACCTCATTGGAATGAACCGGTTGGTGGGGCGCTATAAAAGAGATTAAGGAGACTGCAAAAAAATCAGCACGCCTCTTTCCTGATGAACAAACAAAATATTAAACAAACCAGGATTCCTAACTGTCAGGCGAGTGAATATAATGGATAATCTTGAAGAATTAAAACAAGAAGTTTTATCCTGTTCTCAGTGTCCATTGCAGCAAACAAGAACGCATGCCGTGTTTGGCAATGGCAATCCTGATGCTGAGATAATGCTCATAGCAGAGGCTCCCGGATTTTATGAAGATAAAAACGGCAGAGTATTTCAAGGTAAATCAGGTGAGCTTTTAGATAAAATATTAGCGGTAAGTGGTTTTGACCGAAATGAGCATGTTTATATCAGCAATATTGTGAAATGTCGTCCACCAAATAATAGAGCACCCAATGAAACCGAAAAAACAGCATGCTTTCCGTATTTATATCGGCAAATAGAGATAATAAACCCTAAAATCATCATACTTTTGGGAGCAACAGCAGTAAAAGGATTGATTAATCCACATGCCAAAATTACCCAAATGAGAGGACAATGGATCGACTGGCGGGACAGATTGGTACTGCCGACCTATCATCCTTCTGCGCTGTTACGGAATCCTCATCTGAAACGTCCTGTCTGGGAAGACTTCAAGAGTGTGGTTGCTAAATATCGTGAGCTAGTAAACTCCGAACACTACTCAGATTATTGTTAAAAATGTTCTAACAAGGTAATTGAGGTAATGTTAAACAGGCTAAACAGAGGCCCACGCCAAAATCCTTGGTGTTTTATCTGCTATGCCAGCAGAACTCGAACAGTTTAAAGACCTCTTTCGCGCATCTCCGGCACTGGTAATCGCCTACAACCCGGAGGTTATACGAGATTTTTAGAAGTCGCCGGTGGGATAAACCCTGATTACAACGTTGGATGTGATTTTGGCATCCCAGGCTTTGCAACATGACTTTGGGTGTTTGGTTTTCCCAGCCGTTTTTCTTTAAACACTTCCTCACGACAATGCTCTTGAAATCAGTTAGTTACCTCTGGTAACTTGCAGACTTAACATGAAATAACGTGCAGTGAACCTTAATTCCATAATTTTTTACCCATGCCGGGTGTACACTGATCACTGATGCGGACGTAAGGGGTTGTTCCGCACAGTTCAGTCGTCGGGCGAAAATCTAACAAATACAAATAGAGGAGAATCATCATGCCAGAATTTGGAGCACCGTTTTCAGGGTTAGCAAACGACAGGAAGCTGACCCATGAGGAACTTATCAGGGCGATTCGATTCATGGTGGCCGCAGAGTATGAAGCGATTCAATTATACATGCAGCTTGCTGAGTCAACAGACAACAAACTCGCCATCGAAGTGCTTAAGGATATAGCTGACGAGGAACGTGTGCATGCAGGCGAGTTTCTCCGATTACTCAGTGAACTTGCTCCAGAAGAAGACAAGTTCTATGCTGAAGGAGCAAAAGAAGTGGAAGAAGAAATCAAGAAGATGAAATAAATTCTCTCCGGGGCAACACGAGCTTTTGGCCTTATAACCACCACATAAATCTCTGGCAAAACCAGCTCTTGAGCGTCCACTGCGTTCGTCTCTGCTGCCGGCCTTTTGAACAGACATCTCCTGCGGGTTATATGTTTCCAGACGAGTATTTTATAAAGACTAAAGTTCGTGTTGCCCGGCAGTTCAGTAAGCTATGGCGCGAGTAAACAGGCACTCTGATACAAAACATACAGCAAGAGCTTTCAGGGAGAATTCCTGATCGTTCAATTGTATCTCAGATGGTACGACTTCATCTCAACGACCTCCATTGCCTGTTCGTACCCTTTCCTTTCAGAAACATTTTTTTCTCTCTCAAAAAGCTTATCAAAAGTTGAGATCTAAAAGAAGACCATACAATCTTGGAAATAGGCCCAGGCCCGGGATATTTCAGTACACATGTTGCAAAGAAGTTGCCAAAAGGCAGGCTGTATTTACTCGATATTCAATGAGAAATGTTGGATGTAGTCCAAAAACGAATTGATAGAAGAACAAGAACAAACGTTCGATACAAAGGTAACCTCGAAGCTTAAAGTTAGACCTTACACTTGCAGGGGGAGTCCCATGACTGAAAAATTGCAGGCTATTCGCAAGATTAGCAATAGGTTGGCGACCGCACTGGGGGTCCTGGTGATCCTGGTGACCTGTGGCTCATTTTTGACGCACCTCGGCCCCGCTGGCAAGTTTGTCACCGCGCCGATAGCGGCATTTTCAGCTGGTATTATCGGCGGCTTTGTCGGTCTGCAGCGTCGACTGAAAATAATGTCGGAAGATGATCTGGCACTGCTGGCGAATTCGTGGGTATATGTGTGCCTGTCACCACTCGTCGGAGGAATCCTCGCGGTGGTACTGTACGTGTTGTTTATTTCTACACTGATAAGCGGGGACCTGTTTCCAAAATTTATTCCCGATGCGGTTCCCAAACTTCTTCCCGATACCAGAGAGCTGTGCCTTGAAGCGAAGAAAGGCTTCTCAGTGATCTTTGCAGTTCACGGGGAATCGGTCGATTACGCAAAAATGATGTTTTGGTCTTTCATCGCGGGCTTTTCTGAAAGGTTCGTGACTGACATCATCAGTAAATTTGAGAATACTCCCGGGGCAGGTGACCAGTCAGGCGCTTAACCCTTCGTTCAAGAGGACAGGCAACGGGTAACCGTTCACCAGCACCCCATTTTCGTCCGATCAGGCCCACTCACATAGCCAACTATAGCTCGGAGGCCTGCTTGAACGAACATGGAGCCCTGGTTGAACGATTACTGATCCGGGTTATGCGCGCAGCTAACCCGAATTTCTCATGAACATTGTGCCAATTTTCTGAAAATTGTTTAATTGCAATAGGTTGTGGCCAATGCGCTTCAACGAAAAATTACACACAATGTTCACCGAAGGCCAGCAGATATGAGCACATCTTCCGCGGCGCTACCCCAATAAACATAGGGTACTATAGCTCACTGGGGTGCTTCTTGAATATGCACTCATCTTTGCTGGTGAGAAATCCGGGCTAATGCGTTCCGGTGAACGATTACGGCAACGGCACAAAGCTGCGCTCAAATGTTGTGCAACCCAGTTGGAGTCGGACCAGATTAACACACGATAATTACAATAAATATTAGTGTCAGATAGGTTGTTTTCTGCGAAAACCGGGAAGAACAGAACATTGAACAAACAACAACAGCAGTCCTGGACAAAACCATGCACGGGAGCAGGACGTTCATTCTTTCGCACCCAACGCGGCCATGATCAGACCCAGTAGCGCCAGCAACAGCACGGCGATCTCCAGCAAGGTGTCGTAACCGCGGAGGTTGAGTAACACCGCGGTCACCGGACTGGATACGCCGCTCACCTCCATTTTGCCTGTCAACATTTTCTGCAGACCTTCAGTATGGTCTGGCAACGAGAGTACGGCATAACCGAGACCCATGGCGAGTACCAGAAAGAGTGGCAACAGCAGCCAATGATTCATGCGCAGGTTATGCCTCCGGGGTTTTCGGCGGCGTCAATTTTTTCTGATAGTGCAGGTCTGTATGGGAAACGACGAAGAAACCTGCAACGAGAGCAAGAATAATAACGCCAATACCGATCAGTGTCAGACCACTATAATTTTCAGGTTCCAAAGTTATGACTTTGCGGCCAAGGGCAATGAGTGCGACGGTAAAGACCACTTTCAGTTCGATCCTGCCTTCGACGTAAAAACATTTAATTGTCTCCAGAAGCTCGAGGCCTACGAGTACCAGCAGAAAAAGCCCGAATAACTCAAGTAATTCTTGGATCTCAAGAATTAAAATTGGGGGATTCATTACGTCTTTGACCAGAATCCAGCCAAGTTCGATCAAAGACAAAACTATCACCACGGACAACATCAGGATTAATATCCCGGTAACGATATGTTCGAACTTTTTCAAGAAAGTAATCATCAAGTTGTTCCTTTTTGGGGATCGTCATTTGCAACATTGTGACTCCGTGACTGATCAGCATCGCCGTCAGGCGTAGCGATCCTGATGTCCTGGAGCCGCGCCAAGGCAGCCATCAACAGGGTATCGATCGTCCATTGCAATAAGCTCAACGTTTCCATACCTGTATTCTCCTCCGCAAGGCCTCCCGGGAGACCAGATGGGCAACACTGGCCCCGGCGATCAGAACCAACAACCAGATCAGCAACAACTTGCCCACCGCAGCCCATGATTCCGCCTGCACGGTCAGTCCTACCACCAGCAGGCCCAGGCCAACATTATCGGCTTTAGTCAGCGCGTGAAGCCGGGTATAGACATCTGGAAAGCGCAACAGGCCCAGAGTCCCGGCCAGAAAAAAGCCGGCCCCGGCGATCAGCAGCGCGGTAGAGAGGTAATCACTCAGAATCATGGCCTGCCTCCTGATCCGGCCAGGCTCGGCGCACGAAAGTCACGGCAGTTACAGCGGCCAGCAGGGCGAACACCAGCGCCACATCGCGCAGAGCTGCATTGTCGTAGGTCTGCGCCAGCAGTAATAGCACGGCCACTGCGGTGGTGCCGAATAACTGCACGGCCAACATACGATCAGCGGCGGTTGGACCTCGATATACACGCCACATTCCGGCTCCAAGGTTCATGAGCAGAAACAGAGCTAAAGCAAGGTAAAGGATCTGCATGCGGATTCAGCCCTCCAAGGTGACTGGCGTTGTGAAGCCAGGTGGTTGTTGGCCTGGTTGTTTTCTGCCAGCGCGACGGCGCATTCCAGGGCTGGTTTGCATGCCTTCCCACTTTCGACTACGCAAAGGATATCCTTGAATCGTTGCATATCATTGACCTCCATCAGAGTGGCTCAGGGATGTACCAAACATCCGGGCCACCCTCTGTTCCAGTGCTTCGAGTTCTGCCAGAACATCTCTTCGACTGTCCAGCACGTGTATTCTTAAGATATTTTGATCAAGCGCGGCGCTCAATGTTCCCGGCAGCAGACTGACCGTGTTGGCCATGAACACCCGCGGCAACCCCGGCGGCAGCCGCAGCAGATATTTAAGGAGATCCGGGGCGATAGGCAGGTCAGGATGCAAGGCGCGCCAAGCCACATCTGCACCACCAAGCAAAGAATTAATGAGGAAAAAAGGCACGAACCTCAGAAACTCGTACCAGACAAATGGAATCGGTGGGAGGAGTGCGGCACCGGAAGCAACCGCCAGCAAAACCGCCGGTACGCCGATCCACCAGGACGACGCGGCGCCGTCGGTGAGAACCCACCAGAGGAGACCGAACAGCCCCCCCCGCGACACGATGGCAAACCAGCTGTTTTTTGCTTTAATCGATGTCATTCGTCAGCACCTTCGGGTGAAATTGGCGCATTTTCGCATCCATAGCTATAACTTGTGCTCGACGCATCGAGACAAAGATCTCGGTCATTTCCACCGCCACGGTGACAAGGGTACCACGAATATTCGCGTAAAAATGCACTTTAAGGAAACAACGTAGTCCTGGATAGTCTGAACGGCTGGAGCAGCGTAACCTAATAATTTTTAAACAAAAAAATATTATCATAAGGAGAGATCCTTCCCCTTTGCAGGATCCTTCATTCTTTGTAAAACATTGTAGCAACGTACTATAATTACGGCCTTATCTCCAGTTTTTTGTGTGCATTCCGGATAGAGATGTCGCCGACAATTACTCTGTTTCTTTTCTCGTTTTCCCGCAGCCCACTGCTCGTCCATGCGAGCACACAGGCAGAGGGAATTGAAGAGACCAATTTCCTCATAGATGTGTTCCTTATGGTTGCTGTGTTGCCATCAGGTTAATTCTGAAAATAGTGCCGCCACTGTCGTTGTCGAGGGTTTGCAGCGACCAGCCGTGCGCCTCGACAATCTTTTTTACTATCGGGCGGCCAAGACCCGATCCTTCCTTTTTAGTAGTAAGGAAAGGGTTAAACACCTTTCGCCTTTCTGCAGACGGTATGCCGCAGCCAAAGTCGGCCACATCAAGAATCAGTCCTCCTGGTAACTGGGAAAGAGTTACCGTCACTTTGCCACCCTCCGGAGATGCCTCAATAGCGTTGAGCACCAGGTTGACAATAACCTGTTCTAACCGCAAAGAATCAAAACTGATTTCCACCATCTCAGCAAGAGACCTGTACTCAATAACGACATCGTGCCTCCGGGCTGCCTCTGCTATTTTAGTTAATGAATCCTGTACGGTAGTGTCAAAATTTTCTTGAATACGATGCAGAGCCAGAGGTTTGGAAAAGTCGAGCATTTCCCTGATCATACTCTCCATTTTATCTGTTTCTTTTATAATAAGAGCCAATTTCGTATAAGCTGGATCTTTATCATCCATCTATGAGAAGCCTTTATTTCGAAATCCTTGTCGCGCTGGACCTGCCTGCAAATTGAACAAAAAGGCGACCGGAGAAAGGAGAGGGCCAGAGGGTCGAGAATAGTGCGCATCTGGCTGTCGCAGGGTATAATGCCAATGCCGAACACTGTATGCAAACTTTCAGGTTCTTCCCGGCGACGCCTGTCGAAGGCAAACAGAGAAATCCTTTAACTGAAACATCGCCAGCGCGGACATCAATGCATCATCAAGTGAGATCTTTGTATTATCTGCACGGCGATCAAGGATCTTTTGAAAATCCTTTCGCACGAGTGAAAGGAAGGTGTCGGCGTTCAGATGCTTTCTCACGGTTCTTCTCGAAGTGATTGCCGGTGTTGTGACGGCGTGGACAGAATAAAATTTACGTGAACCCATGGCGTTCTCCTATGTAAGTGTTGAAAACACATAGAAAAAACCCGAATTTCTTTAGTGACTATTGTCAAGTGAAAAATGACATCGTATGTGCTTTTTTATATAGTGCTTTGCGTTGGGAGGCATACCTTTAAGCAGGCTGAAGAGGAACTCGAATTTCCTTATTTTTTATAACATCCGAGGTAGAAGGGTGATTCTCAGCTTTCTAAAAGAGCTTTTCCTGCAGACTTGTCATGCCGAAACAAAAAAGGTCACAATATGCTGCTAAAAAATTACAGAATCGAAATGTTCCGGCCAGGGTGTAATGCAAGCTTTCAATCACTCAACTGTTATGCACATCTTGAAGAAGACATCAGTGACGTCATACCTTATCTCAATGCAGTACTGGGCGGGACGGGGTTCACTCAAACGCCACCTTCAGTGATGTTTAAAATTCATGGCAGGCTTATTACAGTATACTCAGACAAGATCTCTATAAATGCTCTAAAGGATGCGAGTGAAGCTGAAAAATTTGTGGAATGGATGAAAAATGAAATTAATGATGCCTGGGAAAAGCGTCATCAAATAATACCGAAATATGGTGTGGCCAAAAAACCTGAGATACTGGATGTTTTGAAGTTGTTACCAAAAAGCAATTGCAGGGAATGTGGACAACCAACATGCCTTGTTTTTTCGACACTGGTTGTTCAAGGTGCAAAAGGCGCAGAGGATTGCCCTCCATTGGTTGGTGAAAATAAACGTCTGTTAACCAATTATCTCAGCACGTTTGATTTTACCGATGATTTCTAAGTAAAAAGCTGCCCGACTGCGCTTGCAGGAAAAGCTCTGGTGGTCAACCGCAGAGTTAGAAAACTTTACCTGCACACAGCAATTAACCTTAAATGCACTATAATTTTAAAAGGAATTAATAATGAACGACATACCAAAGGTAATGACTGGGATGCAACTCACAGGCCACGGAGGCTTGGATAAGTTGGTTCAACGGAGCGACATACCAGTACCAATTCCAGGAACTCGCGATGTTCTGATAAAAGTAAGCGCAGCCGGGGTTAACAATACGGATATCAATACCCGAACCGCCTGGTATTCAAAATCAGATGGAAATAGCGGTGATGCGGCTTGGTCAGGTAATGCAATCCAGTTTCCCAGAATACAAGGTGCCGATGTTTGTGGCAGAGTCATTGCTGTTGGTGACCAGGCAGATAGTAGTCTCCTGAATAAAAGAGTGCTTGTGGAACCTTGCATTCGAGAAGCAGGTGGCACGGTGTTGCAGACTCCGTGGTATTTTGGTTCGGAATGTGATGGTGGGTTCGCTGAATACACTGTTGTTGCAGCCAGGCATGTTCATAAAATTAATAGTACATTCAGTGATGTTGAGCTCGCATCCTTTCCTTGTTCGTATTCGACAGCAGAAAATCTGCTGACTCGCGCCAAAGTCACGAGCAACGATGTTGTCCTGGTAACGGGGGCATCTGGTGGCGTAGGTTCAGCTGTCATTCAACTGGCCAAGGCACGAAGAGCACGAGTCATTGGCATCACAAGTCCCTCCAAAACAACTGGTGTATTACGCCTAGGGGCAGAGCAAGTACTGTCGAGAAATGAGAGTATTGTACAAAAACTTGGAAAAAACAGTGTTGATGTCGTTATTGATCTGGTTGCAGGTAAACAGTGGCCACCTCTTTTAGAGGTACTTAAACCCTTTGGAAGGTATGCCGTGGCGGGCGCCATAGCAGGTCCGCTCGTAGAGTTGGATGTGAGGACACTCTACTTGAAAGACCTCAGTTTGTTTGGCTGCACTGTTCTGGATGAGGGTGTTTTTGAAAATCTGGTCAAACGAATTGAGGCAAATGAAATAAGCCCCCTGGTTGCCAGCACCTTTCCACTGGCGGAACTTGCGAAGGCACAAACGCTCTTTGAAACAAAACAACATATTGGCAAGATAGTCATTGATTTATCAAATATTGGGTAACTGCAATACCTTGCCAAGCAAGCAAAAGGCCGACCTCTGAGGCCTCACCTGTAGCATGGCAGGATCGTATTGAGAATATATATTCGGGAAAAATTCCGGTCAATTAACCAGAAAATAAACATTAAAAAACAGGTTTTTCGAATCTTTATTGCGGTATTTTGTTACCGGATTGTTTCGGTAATCTGCCGTATTGCTCTTGTTGCTTTGCTGCTGCACCACGTATCGGAATATACGTACGGTTGATTTTGTGGGCATGGGAACATACTGTAATAATATACTAAGTTGTATCTACTTTATTGTTTTCTTGTTTGGCACATTTATAGAAATGCCATCCCGTAAAAATTAGTGTGGTGGCCTAACCAAGATATACAGAGGGGGGGGAACAGTATTGAAGTCTTGATGACCATGGAAAATATCCTTGCCAAAAAAAATGCACTCTGACCAAAAGGAACAGGCAACGGTTGGACATATAAGGAGGATGCTCAATGGATAAGAGTCAACACGGACGACGAGACAGATTAGTGCAGGAAAAACAGCATGATACATATAAAGAGGATAAGAAGTGGCCGGAACTGACAGTATGTACGGACTGCAATGCCGTCTACACGGAGGGCCGCTGGACCTGGCATGAATCACCCCTTGAGGCCAACAAGGGGGTCTGTCCTGCCTGTCGACGTATTGCGGAAAACTACCCGGCGGGTTATCTCGAGTTAAAGGGATCCTTTCTCAAGATGCATCAGGAGGAGATACTTAATCTCATTCGCAACGAAGAAAAGCAGGAAAAAGGTGAACATCCACTGGAAAGAATCATGGATATAACCGAGGAAGATGAGCAGACCGTGATAACCACTACCGGTATCCACATTGCCCGCCGTATCGGTGAGGCGGTCTCCCGTGCCTATAAAGGTGACTTATCATTCACCTATGGTGACGGTGAAAAATCGATCCGCGTGTTGTGGGACCGTCCCTGATAGAGGGATGATGAATCCGGACATAAAATTTTGAATATGTCCAGTTCATTTCGTTTTGTCGAGATGTGGGCAAAAAATATTTCCTACTTCCGCCGCCGACTCTTTCACAAAAGTCGGCGGCGGAAGTGTCTGAGAGAATTACAGGTTTTTATTCTGCAAGGCAGCACAACGACCAGACCATTCGTTCGCTTTCCCATATAGAAATAGGTACCGGCAGGTGCCCTTATCACGATGTCCTTTGTCGCCATGTTTGCTCAACAGGGGGCCTGTACTGTCAATGGCTCTGTCAGCAGAAGCTGGCAGAAAGGTCTCTTGATAAACAAGAGCTGAATTTAAATGTTCCTTTTGGTTCAATCTGTTAAAATTTGCAGATTGAATATGAGAATTTTTGTACCTGAGGGTGCATAAAAAACAAATTTCTGCTTTATCTCAAATGCTGACGATTCCACCGGCGTGGTACAAGGCTTGTCTCTATCATTATTGCAACAATCACCTGTGCTTTGCTAGGGAATTCTCATGTGGCATAAATCATGCAAATATGAGGTAGGAATGCTCTTGCAAGATACGCAGGCCCCTTATGCAGGTGCTAAAAAGATCTGATCAAAAATAATAAAGGAGTCACTCATGGAAATGAAAGAAGAATTTGCCAAGTTGGTCGAAAAACTGAAGATGGAACGGGATGAGATAAAATTAAAGATCCACCTTGCCTCCATGGATGCCAAAAAAGAGTTCGAAACGACGGAGAAACAATGGGACAATTTAAAGATTAAGGCCTCTGAAATAGCTGATAGTGCCGTGGAAACTTCAGAGGAATTAATCGCCAAGTCCAAAGTTGTGGGTGAGGAGCTGAAAGAAACCTACAAGCGTATCTCCCAACGCCTTTCAAAGTAAGGAGTGGCAGACGACCCAAAGAGACAAGGGACAACCCGACAGGTGAGAAAAGAGTTGATGGTGGTGGACCGCATCTCAAGGCATTTCCGATGCCAGTGGCGTGATCATCTTGTTTGCCTATTTAATTGAGGTGATTCTCTAACCGGAAGGAGTAGAATATGAAGTGGATGCAGTTTTTTACCCCCGTGGCTTCTATCAACTGGGAAGAAGCAAATAAGCTGGTTGATAAGCACGCCGGCGAAGTGGTCTTTCTTGATGTCCGTCAGCCGGGGGAATATGAAGCAGGCCATCTCCCTGGTGCGAAATTACTGCCACTTGGTGATCTGGATAACCGCCTGGGTGAACTCGACAAGGATAAACATATTGTCATATATTGAGCAATTGGCGGACGCAGCCGGGTTGCTGCGCAAATGCTTTCGGGCAAGGGGTTCAGCAAGGTATATAACCTCTCAGGTGGGATTAAGGCCTGGAAGAAAGAAGTAGCCATTGGGCCAGTAGATACTGGCCTGCACCTGTTTTCCGGAGAGGCGAGCGCCGAGGAGGTTATTGTCACCGGGTTTGGTTTGGAAATGGGCTTGCGGGATTTCTATCTGTCGATGCAGGCAAAGGTTTCCCGGGACGCAGCAAAGAGCCTTTTTGGTAAACTTGCTGCCATTGAACTCACTCATGAGGAGCGACTGGTAGACCTTTATAAGGAAGTCACCGGCAATACACTTACGTTAACAGAGTTTACCAAAAAAATCGCCGAACCGAATATGGAAGGTGGATTGACTACCGAAGAATATCTTGAGCGTTTTAAAATAGATCAGGAATCAGAACTTGAGATCCTTTCTCTTGCGATGGCGATTGAAGCACAGGCTCTTGATCTTTATTCGAGAGCGGCAGAAAACAGTAAAGATGAGGCAACCCGCCGGGTCTTGCAACAGATTGCTGCTGATGAGCGTAGCCATATTGCCAGGCTGGCCAAATATATAGATGACCCAGAGGCAGTGATATGAAAAAGCAGCTTCTTCTTATAGGGGGAGGGCATGCCCATATGGTTACCCTGGCCAAGCTGCATACCTTTATCGACAAAGGTTTTGGAGTAACCGTAATACAACCTTCCGAATATCATTACTATAGCGGCATGGGACCGGGAATGCTTGGCGGGACGTACAAGCCCGACGACATCCGCTTTGCTACCCGCAGGAGTGTTGAGGCCAGGGGCGGGCGATTCATTCTTGGTAAAGCCTATAGCATCGATCCTGTCAAACAACTCGTCCGTATTGCAGAAACAGATGAGGAAATCCCTTACGATGTGCTTTCCTGCAATGCCGGTTCGCATGTACCTCGGGATATTCTAGGAGAACAAACGGCAAATGTTTTTACTCCAAAGCCTATTGAGGAGCTGCAGGCGGCCATGGAGAAAATCCTGGCTCTGTGCGCCCAACAAACTGTAGCCATTGGAGTTGTCGGCAGTGGCCCCTCTTCAATCGAGATTTCCGGGAATATTCATCAACTTTGCAGGGGCAAGGTGGCCAATATGCCAAAGATTCAATTGTTTGGCGGTCGCATTTTCATGTCAGGAAAACCAGAAAGAGTCCGCCGTCTCACCAGAAGAATACTTGAGCGAAAAGGGATAGAAATAATCGAGAGCGGATATGTTCAGAAAATAGAAAACGATACTATAATTCTGGAAAATGGAACGAGTTATCATGCAGATATTATTTTCCCGGCAGTAGGGGTAAGGCCTTCTCAGATTTTCGCCCGGTCCGGCTTACCGGTTGGGCCGGATGGAGGATTGCGGGTAAATGATTTTCTGCAATCAACGGCTTACCCAAATATCTTCGGTGGCGGCGATTGTATTTATTTTGCAAGCGAACCACTCGACAAGGTCGGGGTATATGCAGTGCGACAGAACCCGGTACTCTATAACAATCTACTTGCTTGTCTCCTCGGCGGTCCTTTAGAAAAGTTTTCGCCAGGAGGTAAGTATTTGCTTATCTACAATCTGGGTGACGGAGATGGGGTGCTCTCCAAATGGTCCATCACTTTTTCCGGCAAGCTCGCATTTTTCATTAAAGACTATATTGATCGAAAGTTTATACGGGAATTTCAGGAAAAAAACCTGCCTTCAATGACCACAATCAGTTTGATTGATGGAACCTTTTTTTAATGGGCATTCCCGTAACAATCTTATCAATGAGGATGTGTCATGATCAAATTCAAAAAAGTTTTACTCCCTGTCGACGGTTCTGTGAGTTCCAGAAGGGCCATGGAAAATGCCACCAGCCTGTCCGCAAGCATGGACTTGGAAATCTTGCTTCTTTATGTTACCGGTGCAATTCCTAAGGTCGTCACCGGCAAGCCACGGGAAGAAGCTGAGAAATCACAAAAAGAAGAAGCGGATGTGGTGCTCGCTCCATACCAGGCATTCCTCAAAGAGAATAAGGTGAATTTTAATGTTATGGTCGTGCCAGCTTTTAGGGTTTGGAATAGGATTTGTACAGTCGCTGAAGATGAAAAATGTGACATGATCATCATGGGATCCAGAGGGCTTGGGGATTGGGAAGGTGCGATGCTTGGCAGTGTTACTCATAAAGTGCTTGCACATTGTACCGTTCCGGTGCTCGTCGCGCGTTGAATTTTTTAAGGTGTGCAAGAAGAAAAAACCTGGGGGAGGCTTTGAAATAAGCTCAGCACACAAGTGACACAGCTGGTGTATCTGTTGCCTGTCAGCGTTGTTGAGCCAAGGCTGGAGTAGGTTTTTCGGATCATTTAAAACTCATTAAAGAAAATATCGACAAAAAACATCCTCGCAAGGCGCAATCAACAACGATTGCAGCAAGAACAACCCGGCAACCTGCAAGATTACCATTCGGCGGATCATTACGTTACCACCAGCCTCCAGAGGAAAACGTCTCTTTTTTTCCTCTAGAGGGATGTTTGCTTGAGATCATAATGCAATGCAAGCGTATCGCATTGTTATTTGACATTAGTGGTAGTGACGCCTAGCTTAGTGAATGAAACTGGTACCTCTTGGGCGTTGCGTCTAACAGGGTAACCTTTCGTAATGTTGCATTGTTTTTTTCTGGAGGATGTCTTTATGAAAAGAAGGATGTCATTGTTGATAATAATTATATTTGTCTCGATGTTTTTTGCCGCACCCTTTTACGCAATAGCCGGACCATCAATCGAACAGGTTGAGAAAAATGTTGAGAATCTATGGAAAAAAATCAGAGAAAGTCAGTCCCATGTGACTGTTGCAGAATTTAAAAATATTATGGAGAGTGGGCAAAAAATAGTTCTTGTGGATGTTCGCACTGATGGTGAATATGCTGCTTCACATCTTCCCGGGGCGATTCACATTAATCGGGGGCTTATAGAATGGGTTATGCCTCAAACGGTTCAGGATACCGATGCAAAAATATATGTCTATTGCCGAACAGGTGCGCGTTCAGCTTTTGCAACCGAGCGGCTTAAGGAGATGGGATACACGTCTGTAACAAATATTTACGATGGCTTTCAAGGATGGGTTGTCGCGGGATATCCAGTGTACAATAGACACGGAGAGTTCACTCTGAAACCCCAGGCCTTTGAGAAAAAAGATCCCTATATTATCGAATAACTGTAAACGTTGACGCGGTCAACTATGAGAAGCCAGGTTTTTTTTCTTGAAAATTATTCTTCAGGGACCTGGCTTCTTTGTTCCGAAATTGGTGAAAACTGACTGTGAATTTTTTGTACGACTCATAAAGCAATCGTTAGGAGACAAAGACAAAGTCTTTAGGGACGACAACAATTCCTTTTTCAGAAACGGTGAATCGATTTCGGTCTTTAACCAAGTCATAACCAATCTGCTCACCAGGGGGAATGCTTACGTTTTGATCAATAATACAGTTTTGCAATTTGGCACCGGCACCAACACGAACATCACCAAATAAAATTGATTTTTCTATGAGAGCGTTATCATCAATAAAAACATCGTGAAACAAGATGGAATGTCGAACATTGCCGCCGGAAATAATAACACCACTATCCAATATTGAATTGACGAATACGCTTTCAGCGCCAGAACTCCCAGTAATAGTTCTGGCAGGCGGCGACTGTGGCTGATATGTCCGAATAGGCCAGTTGCGCTGATAAAGATTTAATGGAGGAACAGGTTTTAGCAAATCCATATTCGCCTGGTAATAGGCATCGAGTGTGCCCACATCCCGCCAGTAGCGATCTGGAGTCACCCTGCCCCGCATTCCTCCAAATGTATAGGCTTGCACTTTATGCTGTTGCACCAGCAGTGGCAAAATATCTTTGCCAAAATCGTGATTTGAAGCGCTATTGTGCTGATCTTGGGTCAAAGCCTGGCTCAACAGTTTTGTTGAAAACACATATAAGCCCATCGACACAAGAGATTTTTCGGGATTTGCAGGAAGAGGGGTAGGCTGACTTGGTTTTTCCTCAAACGCAATTATTTTGAGATCCTCATTGACAATAACCACACCAAATGACTTCGCTTGGTCAACAGGAACTTCCATGCAAGCTATAGTAATATCCGCACCTTGCTCTTGATGAGATTTGAGCATTGCCGCATAGTCCATCCGATAAATATGATCCCCGGAAAGGATTAAGGTATACTCGGCATTGCTGCGCTCCAGTAAATTCAGGTTCTGAAAAATAGCATCGGCTGTACCTTGATACCAATGTTCTCCACTATTCATCTGGGCAGGAACAGGCGTGACATATTCCCCTAGCTCCGGATTATAAATAGACCAGCCATCACGAAGATGCTTATTCAAGGAGTGGGATTTATACTGTGTCAAAACTAAGATTCGACGCAATCCCGAGTGCAGGCAATTGGCCAGAGTAAAATCAATAATCCGGTACTTGCCGCCAAAAGGAACTGCTGGTTTAGAGCGGCTTGCAGTCAAAGGATATAATCGAGAACCTACACCTCCAGCCAAAAGAAAAGTTAATGTCTGATTTTGCATGGTGATACCTTTGCCTATTGATTAATAAGTATTAATGATTGACCATGAAACGACCGTCAGTACATTACCAAAACATAACAAGACACGGATCAAGTATGCAACGCTATAAAATTATTCATCGTACTTACTACAACTATTCTGGTGAGGTAACCCTTGGACCTCATACCTTGCTTCTGCGTCCAAGAGAAGGCCATGAACTGCGCATAGAGTCTTTTTCTCTGAAAACCACACCCCCGTCGACTCTGCACTGGCATCGGGATGTGGAAGACAATTCAGTTGCGATAGCAAATTTCGACTTGCCCACAACCCAGTTGGTAATTGAGAGCGAAGTTATAATCCAGCAATTTAATGAAGCCCCCCTCGACTTTTTGGTGGCCGAGCACGCAATAGCTTACCCTTTTGCTTATCAACCAGATGACCATGTTTTACTGTTTCCCTATATGGCATTGCCTGGTCAGGAGGCAATCAATGTGCTGAATAAATGGATTGCCACTTTTTGGCAAGCCAGCGAACAGATTCAGACCTACACACTCTTGCAGCGACTTGCCGCCCACATTTATAAAACATTCTCTTATCAGGTCAGGGAGGAACCCGGCGTACAAACGGCCCAACAAACATTGTCTTGCAAAACTGGATCTTGCCGTGATTTTGCTCTACTCTTCATGGAAACAGCGAAATGCCTGGGATTGGCCTCGCGCTTTGTGAGTGGCTATCTCCACGCTCCCCTCATGTCCCATGTCATTGGAACGACACATGCGTGGGCCGAGGTCTACTTGCCCGGCGCAGGATGGAAGGGATTCGATCCAACTATTGGTGAAATGGCCGGAACCGATCACATAGCCGTAGCGGTAGCAAGGTTGCCAGAGTCGGTGCCACCTGTTGCGGGATCATTCGTTGGCGCCTCGAATTCTGTTCTTGATGTGGGAGTATGGGTAAGTAAGTGTTGATCAGCTTGTATAAAAAGCAGAATACAATCGTCCCAAAACAAGGCTGGCCTTGATCGGTGGTGAACGAGAAGTGATACATCAAACAACATCATCCTACCGTTGGGTCATTGTCTTGGCCGGGATTGCCGGCCTTTTTGCAAGCCTTGGTTTAGGCCGTTTTTCCCTCGGGATGATGCTGCCGTCAATGGGTGAGGCACTGGCCCTCACTTACAGCCAGATGGGGTTGATCAGTACGGTTAACTTTTGTGGCTATCTGATGGCGGTTCTGTTCTGTGGCATAATGACGGCACGCTTTGGTGCACGCGTGGTGATTTTCGTCGCTTTAGCTCTGGTTTCTCTTTCCATGGTTCTCGTCGGTTTTTCCAGTAGCTACTGGCTGATTCTCCTGCTCTATTTTTTGACCGGAATTGGCAGTGCTCTTTCCAATGTTCCAATCATGGCTCTTATTGCCGCCTGGTTCGATGGTCGGAGCCGGGGCAGGGCTGCAGGTTTGTGTGTGATGGGCAACGGACTGGGAATATTGGTTGCTGGAAAAGGGGTTCCGGTGCTGAACAAGATGGCGGATGGCTGGCGGGTGAGCTGGATTGTTCTTGGGTGTCTTGTCGGGTGTATCGCGTTGCTTTGTTTGTTTATGATTCGCAATCGACCGGACGAAGTTGAAGAGGGGACAGCGAAAACTGCAATGAGGACTGCAACGCAGATGGCAACGAAGATGGCTGCAGCCGATAAAACAAACACCTCGGTGCAGCAGATTGCCGGGAAAAACATATTTTACCACTGTGGAGCGATATATTTTCTTTTTGGCTGTAGCTATGTCATTTATGTGACGTTTTTTGTAACTGCCTTGGTGCAGGAGCGTGGCCTGAGTGAACAGGTTGCCGGGAATCTCTGGTCCTGGGTCGGCATCCTGAGTCTTGCCTCAGGACCTCTTTTTGGTCACCTGTCTGATCTGTATGGGCGTAAGGCGACCCTTGCAGTTGTATTTTTCTTGCAGACTACCGCCTATCTGCTGGCTGCCGCGCGGTTGCCAATGCTCTCTGTCTATGTCTCTTTAGGCTGTTTTGGTCTTGTTGTCTGGAGCATACCGCCGATTATGGCCGCACTGGTTGGAGACCATGCCGGACCCGAAAGGACAGCAGCCCTGTTTGGTTTTGTGACCTTTCTCTTTGGCATCGGCCAGATTATTGGTCCGGCCTGTGCAGGTTTTTTGGCCGAACAGAGTGGGACGTTTTCTAGCAGTTTTTTGCTCGCAGCGGTTTTAGCGGGGATCGCACTTGTATTGAGTTTACTGTTGCCTGGTAGGCACAGGAAATAAATCCCAAAATCACGGGAAAAGTGGAGGAATCTCACTCGGATTCCTTATCATTACCGGATTGTTTATACGTGAAATAACATTTATTAGGAGAGACTCGTGATAGAACCATTTGGCCAGGAAGACATAGATATCTCACTTAAATCACTTAATATTGACTCAATGGAACCTTGGCGTATCGTCGATGGAAAGTTATACAGAGAGTTCAAGTTTCCAGGCTTTGTAGCAGCATTTGGTTTCATGACTCAGGTTGCAATTCTTGCAGAAAGGGCGGATCATCATCCAGAATGGTCAAATATTTATAATAAGGTAAAAATTTATCTTACTACCTATGAGGCCAAGGGAATTTCTAAGCGCGATTTTGATCTGGCTCATGAAATATCGAAAATAATCTAGCACAGTTCAACTGTATTCGTATCGCTCATTGGACGCTCCCTCTTTTCTTGCAAGTCTCGTTTCTCATACGTCAGTCTAGGCAGGCGTAAGGGTTATGCTTTTTTGCTGGGCAGATACTTTAAACCAATGGATACAATCAGATAGACCACTGCCGCGATAGTTATTATAACCGGGCCACTGGGCAGATCGAGTTGGTAGCTTATACCGAGGCCGGAGAGAATAAAGATAGCACAGAGCAAGGTAGCGAGCAGCATCATTTGCCGGATACTTGTCGCGAAATTACCAGCGATAGCCGCGGGCAGGGTCAGCAGGGCGATCACCATGACGATACCAACAATACGCACCAGCAAGACAATGGTCAGGGCCGTCAGGCAGAGTAGGGTCAGGTAAAGCCAGTTGGTGTGGACACCGCGCAGTCCGGCGAATTCATTATCAAAGCAAATCGCTAAAAATTTATTATAGAAAATTCCGACAATACAGACAACGAGTACGTCCAGCAGGAGAACAAAAAAGATATCGTTGCGGGTAATAAGCAATATATTACCAAAGAGATAGCTCATCGGATCGGTATAACCCGGCGTTTTGGCTATAAAGAGCAAGCCAATGGCCATGCCGGCAGACCACAGGGCCCCAATCACGCTGTCTTCCCGCTGTTTGGCAAAAGAACTCACCATTGCCAGGATTACCGCCGACAACAGGGCCACAAGAATCGCTCCGTGCAGCGGGCCGAACCAGGTGATCCCCACGGCGTTCTGGAGATAAAGGCCCAGTCCCACACCGCCAAGCATGCAATGTGAAATGGCCCCGGCAATATAGCTGATTCGTCGCACCACCACATAGGTACCGATAATACCAAAAGGGATGGCAGCAAGCAGGCCGGTGATTAGCGCATAGCGAAAAAAAGGCAGATTCGGATCACCGAGAGCTGCAAAAAAATCAAACATGTTTATGTCCTTCGTCGCTGCATCTATGGTCGTGGCGAATCATCTGCAGATCACCACCATACATGTCCCTAATAAGTCTGCCGGTCAGCTCGCTGGTCGGGTGAATAATTACTTCCCGATTAACACAGGCAATCCGGCTGAAAAAGGATGAAGCAAAGCCAATTTCATGGGTGACCATCAAGATAGTCATTCGTTTGTTCAGTTCTCGCAAGAGATCAAAAAATTGCGTCTCCGATTCTCGATCAATGTTGGCGGTGGGTTCGTCCAATATGAGTATCTTCCCGCCGGAGGCCAGGGCCCGGGCAATCAATACCCTTTGTCGCTGCCCGCCGGAAAGTGCCGAAAAAGAGCGGTCCAGCAGATCAGCCAGGCCAACTTCCCCTAGGGCATCCAAGGTTTTTTGCTTATCTTCGTGGCTATAGCGGCCGGTAAAGGAGTTTCCCAGCCGACCCATACAGACTACCTCCTGCACAGAAATCGGGAATTGTCGGTCATACTGGGCAAATTGCGGCACATAGCCGATAAGTCGATACGCATTCTCTGGACGTTTGCCGAAAACGGTGATCGTCCCGGCATTCGGAGTGAGAAGGCCGATGATCAGCTTGATCAGGGTGGTTTTTCCCCCACCATTAGGCCCGACTATACAGACTGAATCGTAAGGATCAATCGTCAGATTAACATCTTCAAGAATCTGCCTTTCATCGTAGAGGAAAGAAACCCCCTGGATCTTGATGGCTGCGTTTTTCTCGGTCATGGTACTCCTGCTGCTATTGGGCCAGCGCAGCAGATATCTTCGCTGCAATAGTTTTAAGATTTCCTGTCACATCTTCGGCCAGGGCGTCGAGCGGTACCACCTCACCATCAATGGCACTGGCTATCGCCTGACCACTTCGAGGGTCGAATTGCGGCTGCACGAAAATCACCTTTACCTTATCGGCCTTCGCTTCAGCGATGAGGCTTGCGAGCTGTTTCGGAGTTGGGGCTTTTCCTTCCACTTCAACCGCCTCCTGCCGCAGATCATATCTTTTGGCAAAATAACCAAAGGACGGATGAAATACAAAGAATGTCGCCCCGGCATAGGGTTGCAGTTGACTGGCGATCTCGTTGTCCAGCTCATCCAAGTCCCGGCTCAACTTATCGAGGTTTGCGGTGTAGGCTTTGCTGTTACCCTGATCTATGGCAATCAAGGCTTTGGCCATTTCTGCAGCCATGGTTTTCAAATTGACGGGCGACAACCACACGTGCGGGTCAAGCCCGGTGCGATTGTGATCTTGATCATGATCGTGATCAGATTCCACCATAGCCATTTTTGGGATACCAGCCGTGGAATCAACAATCTTCAGATGCATAGAACTCTGCCGGAGTTTAGCGA
>CBDTUM010000007.1:0-71648 GCA_965363495.1 uncultured Desulfopila sp. | reverse complement strand
AACCCCGACATGAGTCACCTGATCCTGGGTCAATGGGCCTGAAATCCCCACGCCATTGGTATCTACAACGATTGCTTCAATCGTATGCTCTGTCTTCGCCACATTTTGATAGAGTGCCGAATACGGTGCAGTACGATCAATAAAAGGAAGAATTCCATCAAGAGTAAACTTCACACCCCATCCGCTGTACTGAGTAGTGTTCAAACAGACACTTGGTGTAATTGTCACATCAGCAGACGGCAACAGCGCAGAGTCCGCCGGTTCCAAAATCTTTACATAGGGTGTAGTGCAGCGCCCCTTGACATTAATTTCCGCTACTGACGTCGATGGTTGATCATTTATTGACCGAAGAGCCACCAACGCTATGAATTGTCCAAGTTTCGGGGTCAATACAATGCGTTTTTGCGTACTGTCCGCGGCAAGTGTTCCTGTCCCTACCGGTGCACCCCAATCCATGCCATCACGACTTACATACACCTCATATTTGATAATGGTGCCGTTTGTTCCTGTCTGTCCGGGAAGATAATCCAGTTCGTAAATCTCATATGCTGAGCCAAGATTAAGTTGTATCTCATGGGGTGGCGGAGGATCTGAAGCGCTCGACTCCGTTTGCCAAGTAGTCGTCACATCCCCGTCAAAGGCATTCGTTGCCGCACCGTTCTCGCCGACCAATTCCTCACTGTCCACAAATTGCAGGCTCATGTTGGCTTGCGGAACTACATTATCCGCACTGTTTGCCTCAACATTGACAACTCGGGTAGCAGGCGTTGTATCAGCTCGGCCGAGTGCGTCAACGGCGGTAAAACTGACAACATACGTACCTGCCCGGCTGAATTGAATCAGGCCGGGATCTTCAACCGCAACAGACGGAACAAGTGGATCGCCGAAATTCCACAGGTAGGTCAAAGGCTGATGAGCATCAAAATCACTGCCCGTTCCAGTAAAATTAACACTGCCGCCAACACCTATTGTTACATTAGCAACAGGGGTATTAATGGTACTTTCCGGCGCAAAGTTCCCTGAAAAGACCCCTCCAAGAACATTTAACTCAGCAACCGTTGTATATGGCAGATCGTTCACTTCACTGGAAGCAACCAGGCGAATATACTTGCCCGTAGCAACAGGAAAACGTATTTCCTGTTCGAAAGGCGAATTGACAAAAGCTCCCTGCGCGACAGGGCTGCCCCAATTCGTGCCATTGGTACTGATATACACCTCATAACGATTTATTCTTCCGGTAAGTCCCCCATCTTGTCGGGGCAGACAACGCAATCCGCTAATATCATAAAGAGTCCCAAGATTTATCTGAATTTCGTGCGGCGGATAAGGTGCACCGCCCAGATATTTCGTATGCCAGAACGTTTGAGTATCACCATCAAAAACATTGGTTGCCGCACCGTCCTCGGCGACCAGTTCCTGGCTGTCGACAAAGAGCAGACTCCAATTATTTTGTGGAATTAAAGTAGTAACGGTATCGTTAGTCTCTGTAGCGTCCCTGACGGTTATGATTCGCTTTGCCGGTGTAGCATCACTTTTTCCCAGAGCATCTGTGACAGTAAAAGTGATGACATAGGTCCCACTATTGTTAAACGTAACCAGGCCTGGGTCTTCAAAAAAAGTATTCGCGATCGTCGGATCGCCAAAATTCCACCGATACGTTAAAGGACTGTTATTGTCCGGGTCTCTTCCCGTGCCAGTGCAATTAATGCTCTCGCCCCGAACAATTGTGATATCGCCAGAAGGACTGTCGATGGTACTTTCCGGCACAAGATTATCAGGGGAAGATGTATCAGGGGGAGTTGTATCTGTTGGAGTTGTATCTGTTGGAGAAGTATCAACAAAATCCACTTCTGTATAACCGGCAAATATTTTATTAAATATTTTTTTGATGGCTGCCAGGCGTTCAAATTGAACGACGGCCACTGCCTGTAATTTCGAGTCCGTTTGCAGGAGAGTCGCGGCCAAAGCATTATTGGGAGAAGAACCAATAATGCTCACTGTCAGCAAGACGTGCAGTGATAGGCTGAACATATGTATATATTTCATGGCTACCACGCTAAAGATGTATGTTATTAATTAAACCAAATAATTTCTACCACTCCTCAGCTAATGCAAAAATTAATCCACATACCTATCTTATCTGCATAAGCGCCTGATAAGCTACAAGTCTGCAGTATACAAATACTTTTTCTTTTATGGATTCTGTAGGTGCACTCGTTTTAATTTGGAAAACCGAACGGGTGTTCAGATTAGCGGAAGCCATTCCTTAAAAGCGGAAATTCTTCAATTTTAAAATGACCTGTCTACTTTGCAGCTTCCATTGCAAGTATCTTGTTGATTATTTTTTTGTTTTCCTGCAAATAATGCTCTCCTACGTGGTTGGCCCGGCAATATGCTACACATTTTTCAGACATCTCTCGCAGCTCTGACTCCGTCTGTCTTGAAAGTTCTGTAACAGCTTGAATAATTTGTTCTACAGAACAGTCTTTCAAGATAATCCCATAGTCGTTGACATCAACACCTGATTCATAGCTTACAACGGGGATCAAACCTGCCTGCATGCAGGTAATTACCGCTCCAGCCTGCCCCTCTGCACAAGAAGGATAGAGCAGCCCAATACAATTATCGGTTATATTACTAAATTGACTGCTGGTTACATCAACCCAGCCCACAGTTGTTATATTAGGCGTCTGGTACAATTCTTTATGGTAGGTTTTGGTAAAGCGAGGTTCAAGCGCAACTGGCCCACATACAGTCAGATTGAATTCCGGCAATTTAGCAAAGGCCTCAAGCGCGAGATCAAGTCCTTTATGAACCATCCCACGACTCCCAAACCACAAAAATTTTTTTCTGCAGGCATCGTAGTTTTTATCAGTTGGAGCATTGGGCAGATAGGGAGTCGGGATAGGCAGTGGAAAGATCTGTTTTGGCCAATAACCATATGTGGAAAGAGTAAAGCTATTACCCAGAAGAGTTGCGTAGTCACAGTTTTCAATTGCCCAGTTCGCGGCAAGAATCACCCGCATTTCCACCGTCGCACCCCGACGACTCTGGAGATCGAGTAAACGTTTGTACGCTGCAAAATTATTGAAGAGAAAATGAGCAGTATCCAGGTGAACAATCTTGATACAATCCTTGTTTAAGCGTTGCGAAACATAAACAAAATGCTCTCTTGCATTTATGTAAATAGCATAATCTTTTTTGGGAACAAAATCTCTATTGAGGTAACTAATAACATCAACATCATACCCCAGATCGAGGTAGGATTGAGCCAACAAGGTCGATTCAAAATGGTGGGTATGACCAAGGTTTATTTCTTCTCCCTTAGCAAGAAGAAATGGATCCAAGATGTAGGCCAGGAGTACATTCCCTCTAGACGGCAAGGTGGTTTTGAGCGACACAACAGCTTGCTCAGGCTTCGTCTCCACCCTGCGGACATCAATTCCGAACATATTCAGCAGACTCTTAATTTGTTTTTTCATTTCCCAAATTTTTTCTCACTGAAAATTTTCTGCGGAGAAAACCGTTTCCCAGGCGATTTTCTACCTCTCAGTACACATCAACTTAATTGTTCAGATTGCTGCTGTTTTGTTATATTCAGTGTTCCATTCAAAAGCAGGCCGCACAATACTATTTATGGGGCCAACATAGACACCCCTCGCCGAGTCGCCTGACAAGGAATCATACACCTGAAACGCGATAACATCAGAGGCTGCGAAATGACTGACTGGCGGATCGAGAGAAATCATGTTGGCATGAACGAACACGGTACATTCTGAAAAAAAGTTACCTGGAATAGTCACAGCGGTACGGTACGTTCCTTTTGGACGGATTTTACCTTGCCATTCCTTATCGAGGTCAATGAGGGTCATTATATTAACCCCTGATTCATTAAATAAATGCAAGTGAGGCAAGAAGTTATAGCCATCTTTCAGCACTTGATATTCCATTTCTATTATTACCGGACGCCTTATATCTGCGGTGTCCAGGGTAGTCCCAGCCGAATCGCGCACCCTGATGGCAAGTAATTGCACAAACTCGTCGCCATATTTCTCAGAATCATTATACCAATCTCGACACCCTACCTGGGAAATGCCTGTTGTCATATAATTGGCAACGACATCTGCAGATGGCCCATCGTTTACGACTTGACCATCTTTCAACAGGATAGCTCTCTTACACAGTCGAGTAATAGCGCTCATGTTATGCGAAACAAATACTATAGTTCTGCCCTCATCTCCAATGCTGTTCATTTTCGACAAACATTTCTTCTGGAAACGTGAATCACCAACTGCCAATACTTCATCAACGAGCAAAATCTCAGGGTCCAGGTTTGCTGCCACAGCAAATGCCAAACGAACATACATGCCACTGGAATAATGCTTAACAGGCGTATCGATAAATTCTTCAATACCGGAAAAATCAATAATCTCATCGAACTTGGATTTAATTCTACTATTGGACATACCCAGGATCGAACCGTTCAGAAAGACATTATCCCTGCCCGTCAGTTCAGGGTGAAAACCGGTACCAACTTCAAGCAATGAACCTACCCGGCCATTTATTTCACCGTACCCGGAGCTGGGTTGCGTAATCCTTGAAAGCACCTTCAAAAGAGTACTTTTCCCGGCTCCATTATAACCGATCAAGCCTACGGTTTCGCCTGGGCTTATATCAAAACTTACATCTTTTAATGCCCAGAATACTTTGTCCAGCGCACTCGCTGCGGAGGCTTCTCCTCTCAGGACCCCCCCTATTTTTTTAAACGGCGATATGAGCATCCGCGCAAGACTGTCTTTTAGACTTCCGTCTTTAGTGCGCTTAGCGCCAATATTATATTTTTTTGATATACCAGCTAAACTGATTGCATAATTGTTCATGATATCCTTTACACCACGTCTGCAAATGTTTTTTCCATCACATTAAAATAATAAAGACCAACAACAAAGATAATGCCTGTGACAGTGAAAGAGGTGAACATAGTCAGACCTGGTCCTTCGCCGACACCAAGCAGAGCCCAGCGAAAGCCATCCACCACACCAACCATTGGGTTAAGAGAGTAAACTAATTTATATGCATCCGGCAACATACTGGTTGGATAGACAACCGGCGTTATAAAAAGCCACATCTGAATGAAAAATGGCACAATATACTGGACATCGCGGAACTGGGCATTTAATGCAGAGAGCAGAAGCCCCACCCCCCACGAGGTAATAAACGCCAGGACGATAAATAACGGCAACCAGATTATATTCAGCGTCAAAGACACGTCATAATAAATAAACAGCCCGACAAGAATTATAAACGCCAGGAAAAAGTCAACAAGACACGCTACATTTTTTGCAAGAGGGAGGAACAGTCGCGGCAGGTATACTTTTTTGAGCAGGCTTGATTCCCCGACAAGGCTGTTTGCCGATTTTGTTACGCCACTTGTGAATAATGTCCATGGCAACAATGCCGTATAACTGAACAGCGGATAAGGGATTCCATCAGATGGCATTTTGGCAAGTCTGCCGAAAAAAATGGTGAAAACAATCATGGAAAAAGCAGGCTGCATAATTGCCCAGGCAAGCCCCATAATTGTTTGTTGATACCGAACTTTTACTTCTTTCCATGTGAGAAAATATAACAGCTCACGATAATCCCACATTTCATTAAAATTGAGTTTCACCCAGCCTTTGGTCGGTTGTAATTTATATGTAGGGGCAGCATGCAGATTTTTCTCTGTGTCAACAGTTTTGGTGGTCATGCGATAATTAGTCCTTTGCGTAAAAGATGGCGTCGTAAAAATTCTTTTTACTGAGCCATCCTGAAACTGAGTTTTTACGAGTTTTTAAAAGAGCATTCTTCTTACGATTGAAAAAATACCTTTTGTTCATGGCGTAATTGATCGACAAGGCGCCCGTCCGGCACATCAACATCATTGTAGTAAAGAACGGTATCTTTTTCAATATCACGCTTGAGCCGACATCCCTGAGAGAGACTCATGGGCAGAAAGCCATTACTAGAGCTCATATCATAATTTTCCGTCATCCCGTAACAATGAAAACCGCCAATACCATCCAGGATCTCACCGGCTTTGAGGTTTCTTTTTGCCACGGTAATGACATCAACCACCGGTCCTGCCAGAGGAGCGGTTGCCGCATCATGAAACAGCACAGCTCGAGCCACTGTTATTGGTGATTCGAGATGCGGAAGATGATAGGGGGTATAAAAAACATACAACGGTCCGTCGCCCATCTTCAAGTATTGGGCGTACTGTTGTTTAATGGGATTATCATTATATCCTAACACAAAGACACCAGGACCAGGTTCGGCGCCGAGAATGTAATCGATAATGCCGCCATTCATCATCTCATCCATTGGGAACAGATTAACAGCCTCTGTCACGTGCTTGCATCTCGGCCCGTGCATCCCCCGGACAGCGGTACGAAAACCGGTTGCATTGGCCACAACAGCCATTTCCATGGAAATCTTGGTTCCATCGGCAAAAGATGTAATCATCTTCACATCCTGCTTCACATTATCAGCAAAGCCTTTCTGGGTCTCGGGGGTACGATAGTGATCCTGTAATCCCTTGATATTGCCAGCAAGAACAGGACGATAACCAATTGTTTCCACCCAGCGCAACAAATTCATGACAACACCCGGCTGATCGCCGTCCACATTGGTAATGACGACTCCCGCTTTGTCGGCATACCTTTTGAGTATCGGCCCCACCACAGCATCGAGTTCCGCATTCATCAAAATAACATGCTTGCCGTGTTTTATTGCCTCAAGCACAACTTGGGCGCCAAATTCAACCTCTCCGGTTGCTTCGACTATAGCATCAATCCCTTCTGCCCGGCAAACTAACATGGGGTCGTCGGTGATAGCCGCTTTGCCTTTACGGATGGCGTCCTCCAGCTGCCCGACGGTAGACACGGTAAGGATATCATCAACCTCAGCCTGTCGGTATGCTGTCGCAGCTTTTGCTATCGTCCGGTTTGATACAGCGGCAACATCCATTCCAGGAATAGCCGAAATAATTTGTAAAACCAGACCTCTCCCCATGTAACCGGCACCAATTACACCAACTTTAATTGGCTTACCCGCCTGTTGTCTCTTTTTTAAAGCGGTATCTACGATGATCATATTATTCTCCGATATGATTGTGTTGATTCTAAGTTCAGATTAGAGTAGAAAGTCTGGCCACGCTTGGTCCTTATCGGAAATAACGAGATTCTCCGCTATTGGCCATTGAATATTAAAAGCCGGATCATTCCAACGAATTCCTTTCTCTGCTGTGGCTTCGTAAAATCCAGAAACGAGATAATAGACCTCGCTGTCAGGTTCCAGTGTCAGGTAACCATGGGCACATCCAGAGGGAACAAACATCATGCGCCGATTTGCGGCAGTCAGTTCAGCGCCGCACCAGGCACCATAACTTGACGATTCCGGGCGGATATCAACCACCACATCAAACACTGCACCCTTTATGCAACGCAGCACTTTTGCCTCTTCGTGGGGCGCAACCTGATAATGCAAACCTCTTAGTGTTCCTTTTTCAACACTGCCGGCAAGGTTAGCCTGAACCATGTTCACAGGCAATCCGGCTTCGGCAAATTCCTTGGCACAAAAAGCCCTGGTAAAGAAACCTCTCGCATCCGCGAAGGCTTTAAATTCCAGCACACAGGCACCATCAACTGCTGTTTTTTGAATATTCATAATCAAAAATTACCGTCCTATTCCTTCATAATTGGTTACGCAACCAGGAGAGAGCATACGACGACCATCAACAATAACGGGTGATGCCTGCAATTTTTCCAGCACTTCCGGAAGCTTCTTGAATTCGTCCCACCTGGTCAATAACAGGATCGCCTGGGCGTTTTTCACCGTATCTTCAACAGAATCGCAATAACTAATTGCTTGAGAATTAAATATTTTTTTAGCCTCCTGCTGCGCTACAGGATCATAAGCGGTAACCCGCGCACCGGCGGCAAAAAGCTTCTCAACAATAGGTATGGCGGGAGATTCACGCATGTCGTCCGTGCCCGGTTTAAAGGCAAGACCCAGAACGGCAACGTGCACATCCCGAAGATCAGGAAAATGCCTGTTGAGATACTGCAATATCCGATCAGGTTGTAGTTTATTTACGGCAATAACATTTTTTAATAAGCTCATCGGCTGTCCTGCTTTTTCCCCATGGGCAATGAGCGCTTTAACATCTTTTGGAAAACAGCTGCCGCCAAAGCCACAACCTGCTTCCAGATATGTTGTTATGCCCGGCGTTACACGTCGACCTTCTTCTAATATAGGCGAAATCCTCTTGTCCAGATGCACCCCACGCATAACGTCAAGAGCATCTATATTGCCGAGACTTGCGCATAGATTTCCGATTTCGTTGGAAAAGGATATAAGCGTCGCCAGAAGTGCGTTGGAGGTGTATTTGATCATTTCCGCAGTTTTATTGTTCACCTTCAAAGTGTCAATGTTGGAGAAGCGCTCATATACACGCCCTAAGGTCTCCCGAGTTCTGTTGTCAATACCACCTAATATGATACGATCCGGATGCATAAAATCGTTGATCGCCGAGCCTTCACGCAAGAACTCAGGGTTCATGCCAACGCCAAAATCTTTCCCAGCAATGCGGCCTGAATATTTCGTAATAATAGGCAGGACGACATCATCTGTTGTACCGGGGACAACGGTACTCTTGACCACAACGACATGGTATTCTTTTTTATTTTTCAGTGCTTTGCCAATATCCTGTGCTACCTGCCGAATGTATTGAAGATCAATTTGCTCACCGTCAAAGGGGGTGCCAACTGCTATCAAAGTAACTTCTGTCTGCGCAATAGCACTCTCCAGGTCATTTGTTGCCTGCAGACCTCGACCGATATTGTCGGTAAGCAATTGCTCTAAACCTTCTTCAAATATTGGACTGATTCCACGGTTTATTTGTTCTATCTTTTCCTGGCTATTGTCAACGCAGATAACTTCGTGGCCTTTTGCTGCCAGACACACTCCGGAAACGAGGCCTACATAGCCGGTTCCAACAACAGAAATTTTCATTTTTCTTCCTCTTCTTCTTTATTGTCGGCATACCATAAAAGGCTTCGTTTCAATCCTTCTTCAATCTGAATAGAAGGATTATACCCCAACTGCTGACGAGCTTTATCTATAATAGGGCATCGCCGGTACGGATTGTCGGTGAGGTATTCTTTATCTTCACTCACCTTAAAAATGAGTTTTCCTTTATAATCAAACAGATCCTGAGCTGTTTTAATCACAAGTTCAGCCAGTTGACGGATTGATATTTCCGGTTTATCAATACCAATGTTATACGATTCGCCATTTTTCCCGTGCACAAGAGCCTTAAAGTAGCCGATAACAGCATCCGCAGCATAACAGAATGTTCTCGTCGGAGATCCATCGGAAAGCACAACAATATCTTCTCCGGCAAGGACATTTCCCGCAAAATCAGGCAGCGCCCTTTTATCGGTGATCTTCAGCCCCGGCCCATAATTATTAAACGGCCTTACCAGGCGTATAGGCAGATCATATTGTCGGGCGAAATTAACAGCCATCGTTTCTCCAAACCGTTTTGATTCGTCATAACAGGCTCTTGGTCCAGTGCATGAAACATTCCCCCGATAGGTTTCGGGCGTTGGGATATTTTCTGGCGTAGGATCACCATAAATCTCACTGGTTGAATAAAAAAGAAACGCTTCTACCGGTTTTTGCTCTTTTTTCTGCTGTATGCAGTAATCGAGCAAATGGCGGAGGCCGTACATATTTGCATCCATTGTTTCAATAGGATGCAGGCGATAGTAAATGGGAGAAGCAATGGTGGCGGCGTGAATAATATATTGAAAATCTCCCATATCATCAGGCAGCGGATCAATAACATCATATTTCTTAACGGTGATCAGCGTGTTTTCGATCAGGTTTTCAAGCCATTTTGGAACACCACGCATAAAATTATCGTACACAACCAAGGAGATAGGCTGTTTGTCCGCATTTTTAAGGTTCCATTGCAAAACCGATTGGGTAAGATAATATCCAAGAAAGCCAGCACCACCGGTAATAAGCAGTCGTTTACCCGACATCACCGAGAACTCTTCATGCAGTTGTGTTCGAATATACTCCAGATCTGTCTCGATAACGTCTTGTGCATTGTTCATCTCTTATGTCCTTATATTTGAAAATATTGTAAAATACGTTTTTTTAAGCATTTCCATAGCAACACTGCCCAGACGGCAGGTCACTGCAAGATTTTTTTACCCTGATAAAAAGATGGCCGATTGCAACGCCATTCTTTTTTGGCTGTTAAGGTTCTCAATAAGAAAACGGGCTGTTTGAAAAAGAGATTGTTGATTACTCTGAGTCTGACAATAAAGATATGCACCATCTACGGGAGATTCCGGTCGTGAATCACACAAACTACGTGTGAGAATTTCGGTAAAATCGTCGCTGGACTTTATTTTCATTGAGGCATGTCTATCCTTTTTCTTCAACCCCACACTTTCCACGGGGCTTGATTAGACGCCCATAGTTTTTCCAGATACATCTTGTCTCTTAAGGTATCCATCGGTTGCCAGAAGCCATTATGTCGAAATGCTGCCAGTTTTTTTTCACGTGCAAGGTTGACTAACGGCTCTTTTTCCCAACTGGTCGCATCACCTTCAATATAGTCAATCACTTCCGGCTCCAGCACAAAAAAACCACCATTGATCCACGCCCCATCTCCCTGAATTTTCTCCTGAAAGTTGGTAATAATATCTTGTTCCTCGTGTAAAACAAGTGCGCCAAATCGTCCGGGAGGTTGAACCGCGGTTAATGTCGCCAATACATTTTTTTGTTTTTTATGAAATGCTATCAGCTCTGAAATATTAATATTACTGACACCATCACCATAGGTAAGACAAAAAGGTTCATCGTCGAGATAGTCTTTTATACGCTTCAATCTGCCCCCGGTCATCACATCTTGTCCGGTATCTACCAATGTTACTTGCCAAGGCTCTGCATCGCAATTATGCATTCTCATTTGATTGTTTTTTAAATCAAACGTGACATTAGACTTTCGCAGGTAGTAATTGGAGAAATATTCTTTAATCAAGTACCCTTTATAGCCACAGCAAACAACAAACTCATTGAGGCCATATGATGAATATATTTTCATAATATGCCAAAGAATAGGCATATCACCAATTTCGACGAGAGGCTTGGGTCTAATTTGACTCTCCTCACTTATACGCGTTCCAAACCCGCCGGCTAAAATAACAACTTTCACACGAGACCTCCTGTTAACCTTGCGAAAAAATATAGATATTCGATAATATAGTCGAGCTGGCGAACGAATAACCGAAAAAGATCTTCTGCATCAACCACCTCACTTCCGGAAGCAAGAAATATGCCATTGCATGCTTAGCATGCAACCTTTCAACCTCTTCCTGAGTGAGAGTAATGCTCTCGCGATCAGCCTTTTCGGGGTACCCACACTACCTGCTTTCTTCCTAAAATAAATTTAATAAACGCATGTCCTGAAGCAATATTCAACAGAACAAAATAATGAAGTAGATATAAAAACCAAACTTTATGGTTCTTTCTTTCCAGTAAAACGGAAATAAGCGCTCCAGCGTAACAAGCTGCCTGAGCAACGAGAACTGATTTATAGAAAAAAGATTCTGACCAGAGGGCGAAATTCGAGACACACGCTCCCACTAAAAACACAAAACTCATGTAACGAAGCAGCTTATGGGACCAGAGCTGCCAGGCGAATAAAAATCCCGCTTTCCCCCACAGAAGCTGGCGCATATCCTTTAAGGCCCACAAAGCCCGTAAGGCAACGCGCACACGCATACGATATTCGTCATCAGATGCTGTAAGTGCAGACTCTTGCAAAATTGCCTCAGGTTCGTACACGACCCTATATCCCTGCTCCTTGACCTTCAGTGGCTGGACAAAATCTGGTAACTGATCAGCATTTAAACTACTGTAAATATTTTTTCGCATGGCATCAATGCCGCCATCAACACCAACTACGGAACCAATTTGCGTTTCCAGGTCTCTTAAAATATTCTCGTATTTCATATACGCGGAACACCCATCACCACAAGGAGTGCCATCAGGATTAGTGTACACCATTTTTCCGGTCACATACCCCACCTGTGGATCATGGAAGTTTACCACAATATGGCGCACCGCATCAAATGCGTACATTGAATTTGCATCGGAAAACAATAATATTTCGCCATTAGCCTGGGAAACTGCCATATTGATTGCCGATGTTTTTCCTGCCCTTGGTTTTTGCAGAAAATATTTTACGTTGTTCTTTTTGAAGCCTTGGATTATCTCATTGGTCCGATCGGTTGATTCATCGGATATGACTATTATCTCAAGTTTATCTTTAGGATAGTCAAGTTGCAATTTATTAGTGATAGTCTGGGCAATATGATCTTCCTCGTTGAAAGCGGAAATAATGATGCTAACAGCTGGCTCATATGCGTCTTTTTTGACCGTTCTGCGCAAGAGGTGAGCCAAAAGCCATGCGCTGAAAGGATATCCGACGTAGACATAAAAAATTGCTACCATACTGATTATAAATATTATTTTGTAACCTAGCACATGTATACCATTGTAATTGAGTTGTTTTTGTCAGCTTTTGCCTGAATAATGCCATACCCTTCAGAAGCAAAAGACCATACCAGGGTCTTGCTGTTACCAAGAAAGGCTGCTCAAATTGAGAGCCTCACGTTTTGCATAAATAGATTTTTTTAATTTCGGATGTACTCAAGAAAAGCTGGATAAAATGCTCGTGTGAAGTCCTGCATTGTTTCAATGCATTCAGATTCAGATTTATCATCAAGTGAGCAGGTAAGCCGAACAAAGGCATTATCTTCCTTTGCATCGGTAAATTTTTGCATCATTGTCGTTATTTTCTGTAATAATGTGTTTGCATTAGCAGCCTGATACGCCTGAAACCAATACAAGATTATCTGATTATCCTCCTGCCCTCTGCTGACCTTCATAACAGAATAGGATACGGCTACATGTGCCGCCTCATTAATATTGATTATACCGCGATTTCGATCCGAGACCCCCCAGCCTTGACCGGGAAAGCAGACGAGTGGGTCATGCGCAGCTCCTACTTTTCCCGATGTCAGGTAGTAACCGATATATAACGATACTGAGTCACTCCCTTTGCTATATACCCTGTTCAGGTAGTCGTCCAGAGCAAGACTCTCAACAACGCCTTTGTCCAAAGGAAAGTTGCGCCCTGCCTTCCAACCATCAATTTCTACCAAGGCTTCGACCAGGGACCTACTTTTTATCGAACGTTTCGGTTCGGGTTTTCCATAAACAAAGAAGGTGGTCAACAAAAAAAGAACAACTACTGTGGTAATTTTTTTAATGCCGATTTGTCCCAAAATGAAAGTACTCCTTTGATCAAAAACACTAAGACGATAGCGAGGATAAAAACAGCTACTCCAAATATTGTATGGATAATTCCTCCGGTTAAGTCGAAATCAAAATAGTGAAAAGATACAATGATAATGACTACTCTAAAAATATTAACGATAATTGCTGCGGGAACTCCAGATATGACAAGAATAATTCTAAGCCAATTTGAACGTAAAGTAAAATACGACACGACCATACTCAGCATCAGCAGAGACATCAACGACCGCAGACCACTGCAGGCCTGAACTACCTCCATAGTACGGTCCGGCAGATGAATCAGATTTCCTTCTCTAAAGACAGGCAGACCGAACATCATAACAAGCCAAACGCTCACTTTTGAAACAATAAGCTGCAACGGTATAGTCATTGCTGAATATATCTGGGCTGGCACAGGAATCAAGAAGAGTAAAAAGAGCAGAATAAAACTTATTTCCCGAAAAATCGCCGTTCCATAGAAATAAAGAACGACCCCAAATATGGTAAAAACCATCGCCAGGGAGGCAATCGTCTTTATCTCCGCATAAAATGAAAAAACATATAAAGTGAGTGAAAAAATAATCAGAACAAGGCCATAAACAGAAGGTTGTGCTGGCAACCTGCTTAACTCCACCCGCTTTTGCCAAAGGGCATAAATGACGAGCGGAACAATGAAAAAACCATGAGAATAGTCATCCGAGCTGTACCATGCGTAAACGAGCTCCTTCCATACAGGATAGTAAACCAATATAAAACTGAGCAACAGAGCAATAAATTGATACACCTTCATATCAAAATAGCTTTTAATGCCGGCACTTTTAAGGAGCATTGTCGAAGGTCGCTTTTTTGATGAATTCTTCACAGTTGAGAAAAGAATGTTCGACATTTGTGGCAATAAATTTTTTTAACTTATTTTTTGCCCTGCTCAAGTTCACATAATGTCGACAACGAAAGAGAAATTTTGCATCACGTACCCGCGGTTGCAGCGGATCAATTTCCCAAGGGTGCATATAAAAGGTATAGCAACCTGTCTGCTGCAGGATATGTTTTACTCCAGCTCTGTGAAGAAAGGATGGCAACAATCGGAAGTACCCTCCTCCTCCCCAAGGGATGACCTTATTGCCGATACGCAAATTACTCACTGGAATCTCATAGAATGAAGGAGACAATGTGTAGAGGGGAAGATCACGTTTTTCCTTTTTAAGTGCATTTAACACCCCATAACGCGCATGGCCGTCATAGGAGTTGTAACTTGAATCATAAAGATATCCCGCTTCGCGCACAAGGTTGACAACCGTATCTGTAATGGAAAAACTTGGTGCTCGATAGCCTGAAACCTTGTGTCCGATAATATCCTCGAGAAGCTCTTTGCTTTTGATCAAATCCCAAAGACAATCTTCAGGAGGCTGCTTGTAGCAAAGATGGTGGTCCACACCATGAGATGCAATTTCGTGGCCTCTTTGATGAATTTCTCTTACCAGGCCGGGGCAACGCTCTGCAATCCAGCCCAGAATAAAAAAAGTCGCCCGCACCTGGGTTGGAGCGTCAGATAAGAGATCTAACAACACATTGGTATTTCTCTCCACCCGTAAATCTCGCGAAGACCAGGTGGAAAACGGTATACACTCCTTAAAATTTTCGACTTGAAACCAATCTTCCACATCGAAAGTGAGGAGAATTTTCTTACTTTCGCAGGATGGTAATTCTATCAATTTTCACTGCCCCATCACATGATTACGGATTTGACCTTATCCTCTTGATACATAGCATATTCTTCAGGCCTGAACAGGAACACCATTTTACCAATGGAATAATTCCTTCTCCCAGGACAAGGTGAGGAGAATACGATGGTCGTCGTAATCATTTCCCACTAAGTCGGAATCCCGGTTTGTATAGGTGTAAGCGATACGTGCGTTGTAAAACTGGAGGAAGTCATAGCTCAATCCCGCATTGGCACCATAGATATCGTTGTGATAATTCTGTGTCCCTTGAGATGCCAAAAGTTGTTCACGGTCCTCGTAGATATAAGAGAGGTAACCGGAAAGAGTGAGATATTTTTGTAACTGGTAACTTCCGGAAAAACGGGTATCCCAGGCATCAACGACACCATTATCAGAAGAACCGGAGAAGTTCTCAACATCGTAACTTTTCTCTACCTGAAAATTCACATAGCCGCGTTCCAAAGCATAATTCACCTCGGCGATTCCGTTTCCACCCCAGGTATCATCCTGTCCCTCGGTCTTTACATAGGAGGGACCTCCACCGAGATTTGTATACAAACGAGATGAAAAATCCCTTCTCCAGGTCAACCGCAGCTGATGAATGCTGGTGTCATCCTCCAGATCTTCATCGTATAACGTGTCTATATAATTGTAGCTGAGCGACAACGGATTGCGAGCAATCGATTTATTATCAACAGCAAGCAGTAAACGGTATTCTTTAAGATCACTTGACCCCGTGTCTGCCACCTGTCCCAAAACGCCACTTGAGTCAGCGGGGGTAAAGTCACCTCGAATAAATTCGAAATTCGCAGTGGACTGCCACTTGGCATTATATCGGTGTTGATTTCTCAGCCCGACTGTATATCGATCATAATCCTCGTCACCTGTGAAACCTGAATCATCATTTCGCAACACATCATACCCGACACTAAAGCGCAAGGAACTGCCTTCCCTGTAGAAATGACTAGAAAACAGATTCAGGGTGTTACGCCAGTACCGTGTCCTGCCGCGGTTATCGGAGAGTTGCGGGTCTGTCGATGGAATATCAACCTCCTGCGATGAATTCACTGCCTCTGTTGAATATCCCGTCTCATCACTCTGAGAGTCTGATCTCAGGTAATTATTGGTAATTCCCAGTTGCCAGGATTTGGCCATGAACCGGTCCGCCGCCAGCCTGATACTACCGTCCCAGTCAGTGTCGGAATTTACCAGGTCATAGCGGAGGCCAGGAGCGGCACGCAACAGGAAGCTGTCTCTTTCGCTCAGACTTTCAAATTGCATCATTGGCGAGAGTACGATACGCTGATAATCGTCGTAGTCGCTATCGCCATTGCGATCATCGTAATCGAAGCCAAGGCTCACTCCACCTCGTACGCTATTGTCTCGACTGAAAACATGAGAGGGGACCATGATCAGAATCATAACTGCCAGAGCAGCAATCGGTTTCAAGTGTATTGTGTCAGACATCTGAATTGTGTTTCCTCTGAGAGATTAGTGGACGATAATTATATCGCCGGCTTTAAGTAAAATATTTTTTTCCAATTTTTTGCCTTCCAGAAAATCATCATAATCAAATTGCAAAGTATTACCTTTGAAAAGGTCACTGTTGGGTGCCTTTCTGACTACAGTGATTTCGGAATTGGACCATTCATTGAACCCACCGCAGCGAGCAATGACTTGAACAATATCAATCGGGTAATCAAGGTAAAATATCCCCGGCTGGGCCACTTTACCCATAACAGTGTACCGTTGACTGTTGCTCTGCCCAAGAACAACAGTGACAACCGGATCGTCATATACCGTGGCAAAGATTATTTTCAGATAGTCCGCAAGCTGTGTAAGAGTAAAGCCAATGGCATCGACGTCGCCAATGTGTTTGAGAGAAATTTTCCCGTCCATGCGTACAACCACTCCACCGACGCCTTTGCGAAGACTTTCCCCAGAATCAGTCCCTCTCGCGACCGCTGGTGCTTCCGTCGACATATCCCCCTCGCCATAGACCTGAACACTGAGGACGTCACCTGCACCAACCACATATTCAGTTGCACCTTTTACGGTTTTTTCGGCTTGTGCCATGACTTGTTGTCGAGCCTGGTCCATCAATTCCTTCGTGACAGGAACATCCTTTGTGGATTGGGCGGCCATTGCACTACTGGACACCATCACGATTGTGGTGAAGAGTAAAAATAGTAAAGATCTGGACATGCTCCCCCCTCTAAGTATGAAGAATTAAATATTTTAAACAATCTATTAGCTAGTAGTTAATCATATCTGTACTTGTTTGTCACTGATCAGAATAATCTTCAACTGTTTTTTTACTTCACTAGAGAAATATTCTAGTCCATTCACAATTTAGATAGGAAAAAACGCTCTTATTATTTAAAGTGCCAGCATTAAAAAGTTTACTTATAGTCCACGGTATTCTTTCATCATTTTTCTTATTCAATTTTTATGATAGGGTCCCTCATGACTGTCAATCGTTTTGTTGTTTTGATCTTCTGCCTTTTCTTCCTGGTTAATCTTACAGGCTGCTCCACTCCCACCGAAAAAAAAGAAAAACATTATCTAAGAGCTCTCGAATACATCAAAATCAACGATAACAAAGCAGCGATCCTCGAGCTGAAAAATGCCATTCAAATGGACGCCAAGTATGCTGACGCCCGATACCAACTGGGGCTGTTATACCTCAAGGCGGGAAACCCCAAAGCTGCCTTTGGTGAACTACAGCGTGCCGCTTCTCTTGAGCCGAAAAACCTTGATGCGGGAATCAAGGTTGCCGAGTTTTATCTCATTTCCAAAAAAAAAGAGGACAGCCGCAAATTTATCGATCAGGTTCTGCGTATCGATCCCAACTATCTGGATGGTTTGGCGCTTCTGGCCAATCTTGAGTTGATTGAAGGTAATTTCGCCAAAGCAGAAGAGACCATTGACAAGGCCTTAACTCAGGAACCAAATAACGACAAATTTTATAATACGAAAGGACGCATCCTCGCCGCCCAGAACAGATGGGAGGAAAGCGAAAAGGCATTCCAGAAGGCAATCGACCTCAACCCCGAAAATTTCGCCAACTTCCGGACAATGCTAATATTCTACGAGCAGAGAAACAACCAGGCGGCTATGCAAAAGCTTCTCGATACCATGATAGTCAAGTTTCCGGATAACCCTCAGTTACATATGATCCTGGCCAATCTCTATCAAAAAGAAGGTGAACTTGACAGAGCAGAAGGCGAGATGCTCCAAATGGTCAATAAAGACAAAAAATCAATCTCTTCGAGGCTGATGTTGGCCTATTTTTACACGAAGCACCATCAAATGGCTAAAGCGGAAGAAGCACTCAAAGCAGCGCTCAGCGACTTTCCGAAAGATCTGCAGCTGCAAGTGGCCCTCGCCGAACTCAGCTTTGACGCACAAAAATTCGACCAGGCCCAGTCGATAATGCAGAGCGTTTTGAAAACAAATCCTACCAATGGAGGCGCAAATCTTATTAAAGCTCGGTTTTTGATCAAAGATGACAAAAACAAGGAGGCACTGCAACTTATCTCACCGCTTACAACCGACTATCCCAATTGGTCCGAACCATTTTATTATGCTGCCCTTTCTCAGATACGACTCGGCCAGACGGCGGGTGCCCTAAAATCCATCGAGCAAGCACTGCAGATTGATACCTCCAGTGATCGCTACCATGCTCTTGCCGCACAAATCTACCTTGTCCAGGGCAACAGCACGAAAGCGGAACAAGAGGCAACGACAGCCCTTGGCATAAATAATCATAATTACAGTGCAATAGGGATTCTGGCAAAAGCATTTATCCAGGCCAAAAAATATGACAAAGCAATTGAATTTATAGAAAAACTAGATAAAAAAGCGGTTGCCGGCGATGTTCAATTGCTAGCGAGTCTTGGCATGGCCTATCTGGGGCAGAATGACAAAGATAAAGCCCGAGAAATTTTTACTGACCTGCTGCTGCTTGCACCTGACAACACCGAGACGCTGTCGGTTCTTACCGCATTGACTGTCGACAAGGATCTCCCCGCTGGTATAAATTTCGTTAAAGCACAGATCGCCAAAAGCAATACTGCAGGACACTACCTTTTGCTTGCTGACCTTTTGACAAAGAACAAGCAATACCAGGACGCCCTGCAAGCCTATCAGCAAGTGCAGAAAATCGCTCCTGACAATCCACAGGGCTATCTTTTGAGCGCGCGCCTTTTAAGCCATCTTGGTAAAACAGATGAAGCCATAGCAACATATGAAAATTTATTAAAAAAACATCCTGATTCCATTGATGCAATCATGGGCTTGGCGACCGCCTATGAAGCACAGGGCAAAGTGGATCTTGCGAAGGATAAATATGCCAGGGTTCTGCAACTCAACCCAAATCTTCCTGCCGCCTCCAATAACCTTGCCTGGCTGCTTGCCTTAGAGGAAGGTTCAGATCTAGGCGAAGCCCTTCGGCTGGCAATGCAGGCTAAACAAGCCCTTCCCGACCAACCACAAATTTCCGATACCCTGGGCTGGGTGCATTATAAGCGCAAATCATATTCACTGGCTATTCCTCAATTCAGGCAGGCTCTGCAAATGAGGCCTGGCGATCCTATCATCTTATACCATTTGGCTTTAGCCCTTTACGGGAACGGTGAGAAAAAGGAAGCTATCGAATATCTTGAAAAAGCGCTGGCAGGTGAAAAAGAATTTGCCGACCGTGAGAATGCAGAGATTTTATTGAAGCAATGGCAAAAGGGCTGACAGGGAGATGAACCTTGGTCCCGAAGACAATGTGGTAGATCTTGTCTCAGCTGCGGATTATTTACCGAGGCAGAATTGTGTAAAAATCACATCGAGTATGTCCTCGGTGGTAGTCTCACCGACAATTTCCGCCAGAGAATCAAGGCAATCCTGGAGGTCGATGGCTATAAGATCGTTGGTTAGACCCGCTTGACAAGAAAGTTTAATCCGATCAGCGGCCTCTGCAGCCTTACCAAGCGCCAGTTTATGGCGCACATTAGGAGCACAACCGCCTTCTTCCCACTGCTCACTTCCGGCAGTGACTAAGGTGAATATGTTCTGCTTCAATTGTTCGATGCCGGTTTGTTCCCTGGCTGAAATTTTTACGCATCGGCCAATTCCCTGGAGTCGCGAAAGATCCGGAATGATGTCGTCGCAGAGATCGATCTTATTAAGTACCGGCAAGAGGGGTTTATGTTTCACCTGAGCGTACAGTGTACTGTCACCGTCAGTCAGCTCCCGAGAGCCGTCAATCATGAAAAGGATCAAATCGGCTTTGTTAATAAGATCTCTTGCCCGCTGTATACCAAGTTCTTCAACTTCCCCGGCATCATCACGAATACCAGCCGTATCGATTATACGGACCGGCATCCCGTGAATATCAACTATCTCTTCAATGGAATCCCTGGTTGTTCCGGGTATAGCAGTCACCAAGGCCCTCTCTTCCTGTAAAATAGTATTGAGGAGACTGGACTTGCCGACATTGGGCAGACCAGCAATGACCAGAGAAATTCCTTCCCGGTACAATCTACCCCGGTCAGCACTCTGCAGAAGGTTCTTAAGTGGTTGTGCTACTTCCTGCTCCAGTTGAACAAGCAAAGCACTGTGATCAATTATCTCGAGTTCCTCGTCCGGAAAATCAATGGCAACCTCTATGACCGCACGCATACGGACGAGACTTTGGCGAATTGGATTTATCTTTTTATACAAAGCACCGGAGAGCTGCTCCTGAGCAAGATCGACCCCTTTTCTGGTTTTTGCCGACAGCACATCGATTACTGCTTCGGCCTGGGTAAGATCGATCCGTCCATTGAGAAAAGCTCTCTTGGTAAATTCGCCTGGTGCAGCAAGAACAGCACCCGTGGCAAGAATCAGCTCCAGGACACTCTGCAGTACAATAAAACTGCCGTGGCAGTGAATTTCAACGACATCTTCGCGAGTATAGGTATGTGGAGCGGCCATATAGACGGCGAGAACCTCATCGAGAATTTTCCCGTGTTCAGATTGCCGAATATGTCCGTAGTAGAGTCGATGGCTGCGAAAGCTACAGGATAAAGCCTTTGGTTGGAAAATTGTTTTGAGCAGTGGCAGGGCATCGCCGCCACTGATACGGATGATACCAATGCCGCCCGCTCCCGGTGGAGTGGATATGGCGGCAATTGTGTCTTCTCGGCAGATACTATTCATGCAAGATTACCTGAGACAGCAATCAGGAATCGCTGCCCTTTTTCGATCCGGATTTGCTTTGTCTCCCCTTGGCCTGAGATCGTTTTCGGCCAGTAGGTCTATTGCCTTTTCCGGGTTTATAGATAAGAATTTTCTTAAACAGCCCATCACCAACTGAGCGGCTACGTATCTCATTATCTTCCTGAAGAATCATATGAATCATCCTTCGCTCGGAAGGATTGAGAGCCGGAAGTACCTGCGTTTTACCGTCTTCTTTGACCTGTGTCGCCAGTTCAACCGCTCTCACTTTGAGTTCATCGAGTCTTTTTTCTCGAAAATCGCCGACATTAATGGAAATTCTAAGTCGTTCAGTAACTTTTCGACTGATAATTTTGCGCAGAATGTATTGTAAGCTGTCCAGAACCTTCCCGTCCACTCCGGTTAAATTGTCTTCAAATTCACCCCGAAGTGTACATGCCACCGTCTGGCCAACAATCTCTATTTCGACAGTAGAGGGGAAGCCCATCAATTCAACGAGCTGCAGCAATTCTTTTTTGACAATATCCAAACTCTCCGGGCTGACAACAATATCATTGTCTTTGGCAATCGGCAAATCACTGTCGCTATCATCGATGGTTTCCTGGTTTTGAGCGGTTCTATCACCTTCATCATCGATGTCGACTATCGGTTGTGCTTTAACTGATACTGCCTGGGCCGGTTCCGGCTTCGGTTCCGGCCTCGGTTCCCGTTTCTTTTTTTCCAACTTTATCGGTGCCGGTTTGATCGGTTCGGGTGCACTGTCGGCTTCCGCTTCCAAATTACGAAAGTTTTCGACTGAAAAGACATCCGCAACGACCTCATCAACTTCTGGCTTTACCTGCACACGGATGTGCGCCTTTTTACGAATGAGACCAAATATCCCTGTACTCCCCGTCTCAATAATTTCAATCTCAAGTCTTTCCTGGGCAACTCCAAGAGTTGCACAAGCATCTTTGATTACCGCCGCAACTTCTCTTCCGTAAAAATCTTTTTTTTCTAAAGACATTTAATTACCTTCTTCAAATATATCTCAAACAACAAAACCAGTGATTACACTGGTCTGTGTGTCTCTCCACTTTTCTCAGGTAGCCACGACAGGAGCTTCCGGTTTCTTACTGTCACGATTAATGAGAACCTGCTGAAGAATGGAAAGCAAGTTGTTTATGAACCAGTACAATACCAGGCCGGACGCAAAATTGAGAAACATGAAGGTAAAGACCACCGGTAAAAACATCATGATTTTAGCTTGGGTAGGATCAGCAGTAGTGGGTGAGAGCTTCTGCTGCAAGAACATTGATGCTCCCATAAGCAGCGTCAGTACTGGCAGCCCCCCCAGATACGGCAGATCAAAGCCGATAAATAAGCGATCTGGAGCAGACAGATCGGTGATCCACAACATAAATGGCGCATGACGCAGTTCAATACACTGCAGGAGCACTTTATACAGGGCGAAAAAGACTGGGATCTGCAGCACCATCGGCAGACAGCCACCGAGAGGGTTTACTTTGTATGTCTTGTAGAGGCTCATCACCTCCTGATTCATCTTGGTTGGATCACTTTTGTATTTTTCCTTGATCTTAACCATCTTCGGCTGCAATTTCTGCATGTTTTTCATCGATTTCATGCCCTTTTGCGAAATCGGCCAAAAAGCTCCCTTGAAAAGAACAGTAACCAGAATAATTGCGACACCATAATTATGCACGATGGAATAAAACATATTCAGCAGCCAAAGAGTCGGTTTGGCAATAATATCAAACCAGCCGAAATTGATCGAGCGATCTAAGTTATAGCCAATATCCTGTAGCATTTCTAATTTTTTGGGGCCGTAATAGACGTGATAGTCGTAGCTCTTTTCCTTACCCGGCTGAAGGGTCTCAATTTGTCCGGCAAGTTGGGTCGCCGCCAGCATATCGGTACCCTGCATGGTAAATGTACTGCCTGCCCCATCTTTTGGTACTATTGCACAAAGGAAATAATTTCCTTCATAACCGGCCCACTGTATAGCGCCCTGGAGGGTCTTTGGTCCATCCGCAAATTCTTTGGCTTTTATTTCCTGCAAACCTCCATCGATAAAAGCCACGGGGCCACCAAACAGGAATCGATTGGACGGACTGACCACACCATCAAAACGGGTATTGACCAGACCAAGCTGGGGAATCCCCTGGAGGATGCTGTCCGAGTTGTTTTTGACGGTGACTGCAAGATTAATGAGATAATTGCTGTTATCAAAATCATACACCCGCTCAACCACCAGTCCGTTGCCGGCGTCTGCTGTCAGCCGCAACTCTGCCTTGGATTTATCCGCAGATAATGTCAGACTTTGTACGGTGCTATTATAGAGAACTGTCGGGCTGACGGCGCTGCCCCAGGAGAATTGAAGTGGGAAACCTTCCGCTGCTGTAGTTTTAACGAGCTGCATTCCCGGTGAATCCTTATCATGGGTTTCTCTTTGTTTTTTAAGTACAAAGCTGGTAATCGTGCCACCTGCTTCAGACAGGGTTGCCGTATACAATTCGGTGTCGACAGTAATGTCCTGTGGTTTTCGATCATAGGCGACTACCGGAAGCGGAGCAACTGCCGGAACTTGAGTTGCAGTTCCAACGGTAGACTTCTGCACCGGTTCAATAACTGAGGGCTGGGCGTTTTGTACCGCAGCCTGTTCTGTTGTTTCGACGGGAACTGGTTTATCGAAACCGACAAAGAAATATTGATACCCAAGAAGAATAACAAAGGAGATAATGATCGCTAAGAAAGCTCTATATGTGTCCATGGACTGTCCGTAATATTTTGTGAGACCAAAGGATGGCCTGTTTACCGTACCGGATCATATCCGCCTCGGGAGAATGGATGACACCGGAGTATCCGGCGGATCCCCATAAAGGAACCCCGGATAACCCCATATTTTTCAATTGCCTGGATGGCATACGTTGAACAGGTAGGGATAAAGCGGCAGGTAGGGGGCAAGAGCGGTGAGATAATATATTGGTAGCCTTTCACCAATCCAATAGATACTTTCTTGGGAATATTACTTATTTCCATATGCTAACCCGGCTCAACAAGTAAAACTGCCCGCGACAGGTGCTATCAGAGGTGCCAGAGCAGCGCAGATATCTCCGGGGTGTTTACAGGAAAAATCAGGACGAACTGCAAAGACAATATCAACTCCTTCCGGATAGTGGCTTTGCCCCAGTCGGAAAGATTCCCGTATAATTCGCTTGAGGCGATTTCTCTTCACTGCACCATGAATCTTTCGATGCACACTGATTCCCAGCCTGCTCGTACCGGTCAAATTTGGCCGGCAGACCAGTGTGAAGCCTTTGCCATGCAAACGCCTTCCCTTGCTGTAAACTTCATCAAACTCCCAACCTTTACGAATCAGGGAGCTTTTCAAAAGTCGCTGCCCGGCCAAAGCTATGCCGACAACCTTCTGCGACCTTTTGCTCTGCGTGATTTTATAACTGCCCTGCCTGCACGGGTACTCATTCTCTCTCGAAATCCGTGGGTCCGTTTACGTTTCAAGTTGCTTGGTTGAAAAGTACGTTTGCTCATTCTTTACTTCCTCATCGATACATTCTATGGGTGGACCATGGAATATTTTTAGCTTCAGAGATTCAGGAGAATCTACTCTTTATCATGTAATTCCAAGATTTTCCTCGATTCAGTCCACTGCTGTCAAAGCAATAATTCCAATAACGAGGTTACAAATTGCAAAACAGAAATATTAACCACATTTAGTCACCTGTGTCAATTATTTTGTTCCTGAGGACCATCCGTATATTGCAGAACCCCATCGGCTGTGCTATTCTCACCGCATTTCAAGCCAGAAAAATTTTAAGTGAAAAGAACCCATGATCAATGATGAATATGATATAGCGGTAATCGGGGCCGGACATGCCGGCTGCGAGGCAGCACTCGCTGCCGCCAGATTGGGCTGCAAAACCCTCCTCACCGTGATCAATGCCGATACGATTGGAGCCATGTCCTGTAACCCAGCAATAGGCGGTCTAGCCAAGGGCCATCTGGTCCGGGAGATCGATGCACTGGGCGGCGAGATGGCTAGAAACATCGATGCCACTTCCATCCAGTTTCGCAAGCTGAATACGAGTAAAGGCCCGGCAGTGCGATCCTCCAGGGCACAGGCAGACCGGTTGCTTTACCGACTGCGCATGAAATCGATCATCGAAAACCAACCCAACCTGACCGTAAAACAGACCGTCGTTTCAGGCCTTTTGGTTGAAAATGACCGGATTTACGGGATATGCACATCCCTTGATGAACAGATTCTTACCAAAGCAGTGGTCGTCGCCACCGGGACCTTCCTCGACGGTCTCGTCCACATTGGTATGAAAAATTTCCCGGCGGGAAGACTTGGTGATGCCCCATCAAAAGGACTAGCCGCCTGGTTTAAAGAACATGGTTTCGCGGTTGGCCGAATGAAGACCGGAACGGTCCCTCGGCTTGATTCGAATACCATCAACTACGCAGAGCTGGAAAATCAACACAGCGATTATCCTCCGGCCCATTTTTCCTACTCGGCCCAGCCGGACCGTGGCTATACCCTGCCTCAGCTGCCCTGTTACATAACCTATACCAATGAAAAAACGCATGAGATTATTCGTCAGGGCATTGGACAATCTCCTTTATTTGCCGGGATTATAAAAGGTGTAGGGGCCAGATATTGCCCTTCTATTGAAGATAAAGTCATGCGCTTTCCGGAAAAAGATCGGCACCAGATTTTTCTCGAGCCGGAAGGACTTGACACTGTAGAAGTTTATCCGAACGGGGTACCGACCAGTTTGCCCCTGGCAACCCAAAAGGCCATGATCAATTCCATTAAGGGACTTGAAAATGCGCAAATTATAAGGCCCGGATATGCTATTGAATATGATTATATCGACCCGCTGGGTCTGCGCCCATCGCTTGAAACCAAACAGATACACGGTCTTTTTCTTGCTGGACAAATTAACGGCACCTCAGGATACGAAGAAGCCGCAGCCCAGGGTCTTCTCGCCGGCATAAACGCAGTCCGGTTCTGCCGGGAGCAGGAGCCATTGATTCTCGATCGTTCGCAGGCTTATATTGGTGTATTAATAGATGACTTAGTCACCTGCGGCACCAAAGAACCGTACCGCCTTTTCACCTCCAGGGCCGAATACAGACTCTTGCTGCGCGAGGACAACGCAGATAGCCGTCTGGCCCTCATCGGGTATCAAACCGGGCTGGTATCGGAAGAGGCCCATAGGCAGTTCCTGAAGAAACAGCAATTGATTGCCGACGGCATTGAAGCACTGGAAAATATTCCAATCAAACCGAACCAGGCAATCAATGCGGCACTTACAGCCTTAAACAGCAGCGATCTCAAACAAAAATGCACACTCGCTGATCTCTTGCGTCGCCCCGAGTTGTCCATCAACTCCTTTTCTTTGCTCCCCATGCCCAGCGAGGAATTGCACCTGGTAGAAGAGCTTATTGGCAGTCCGGTAAGAGAAGAAATACAGCTGCAGATAAAGTTTAAGGGGTACATAGATCGGCAGAACGAGCAAGTAGCCCGCTTTAAAAAAATAGAATCGGTATTGCTGCCAAAAGAGATCGATTATCATTCACTCTCTGGTCTTTCCAATGAAGTAGTTGAAAAACTTACCAAAATCCAACCTCTTTCGCTTGGCCAGGCATCGAGAATTTCAGGAATAACACCAGCTGCCATATCCGTGTTGCAGGTGCATCTGAAAAAAATACATAAATAGCACACCACAAACATATTAACTACCTCTATGATGTCGTTATCCTTCCCCCATATCGACCCGATAATATTTAGTCTCGGGCCTTTGCATGTACGTTGGTACGGGCTTATGTACGTCCTGGGATTTCTGGCCAGCTACTTTCTCGTTCGCAAACAGATCCGGGATTATAAATATTCCGAGCTTGCTGAACATTTCGAAAACCTCAATCTGGTGCTTATCCTGGGCGTGGTAATTGGCGGCAGACTGGGGTATGTCCTGTTCTACAACTTTTCTTATTATCTGGCGCATCCTTTGGAAATCCCAGCGACATGGAGCGGCGGCATGTCTTTTCACGGGGCATGCCTGACTCTTTTGATCGGTGGATGGATCTTCTGTCGGAAGTACAAACTTAATTTCTGGAAAAGCGCCGATATCTATATTGCCACGCTTCCAATTGGCCTTGGTCTGGGCAGGATAGGCAATTTTATTAACGGCGAATTGTATGGCAGAGTGTCTCATATGCCCTGGGCCATGGTTTTCCCCGGAGGTGGCCCTTTGCCCCGACATCCTTCGCAACTCTATGAATCAGCCCTTGAAGGTATCGTTCTTTTCACCATTCTCTGGTCGGTACGCAAAAAGCCGTGGCGACAGAACCGCTATTGGCCGCATGGCAGTATCACGGCCCTCTTTCTGATAGGATACGGTTGCCTGAGGATTGTGGTCGAAATTTTTCGGGAGCCGGATCAGCAGGTAGGTTACATATGGAGCCTCATTACCATGGGCCAACTTCTCAGTGGACTAATGGTTGGAGGCGGTTTGCTTGTCTGGCTAATCCGGTTGAAGACAAGCGCAAATTAAAGCCTTTTTGAAGGAACCCCTATCAACTGACCATATTTTCTTTAAAAAGGCAATTTCTTGCTAATTTTGTGCATATCTCCCTTTAATATTTCCATTTTTTCTTGACTTTCTGTGCAAGAGCGCTTTGATTAGCTGTTCTGAAAAGACAGGCAATTTAGACTCAGACTGTCCGCTGGTTATTGTAAGCTGAAGGGACAAATCCCTCTTAGAATATTGTAATTTTTTTAAGGAGCAGACACGATGATTCAAAAGATTTTTCCATTTCTTGCCTGGTTTAAAGATTATGACATTGGCAAGTTCAAGATTGATTTCCTTGCCGGCCTGACCGTGGCCCTCGTTCTTATCCCTCAGTCGATGGCCTACGCCCAGCTTGCTGGATTGCCCGCGTATTACGGTTTGTACGCTGCTTTTCTGCCACCAATGGTGGCGGCACTCTTTGGTTCCAGCCGCCAACTGGCAACCGGCCCCGTTGCCGTTGTCTCTCTCATGTCTGCAGCATCTCTAGCTCCGCTCGCAACCGCGGGTTCTGCCCAGTTTATCGCGTATTCGATTGCTTTAGCACTGACCGTAGGCATCTTCCAGTTTTCCCTGGGAGTACTGCGGTTGGGACTCGTCGTCAACTTTCTTTCCCATCCTGTGGTCAACGGTTTCACCAACGCCGCCGCCATAATTATAGCTTCGTCTCAGTTCTCTAAATTTTTTGGGGTGTCTGTCGATTCAGCTGGGCATCATTACGAGACGATGGTTCGAGTCGCCAAGGCGGCAATGGACTATACCCATATGCCCACCCTGCTCTATGGTATCAGTGCCATAATTATGATGGTGGTACTGAAGAAAATCAATCCACGCATCCCCAATGTACTCGTAGCAGTAACCATCACCACCCTTATTTCATATTTTACCGGTTATAATAACGATGTCAAAGTTGATATCTCTGCAATTAATTCTCCTATTCTAGTTGAAAAAATATCTTCATTCAACGACTCAGCCAAAAAGCTCGCGAACTTGGGAGAAGAGCGGGCTGCTCTAGGTCGTCAAGTTGATGAAGAGCTCAAAAATTTACCAAAAGGACATGGCAAGAGTATCCAGCTGATTGAACTCGAGAGCCAGTCTGAATTAATCTCTCTTGAAATGGAGGAAGCTAAAGCACACATCCAGCATACTCGCGCAGAGCTACGGACTATGAAGTTTGAAGGAATACCAGAAAATGGATCTTTAACCTTTTACCCCAAAAATGTAATTCCAGAGGGAATAACGACAGACGGAAAAACCTGGCGGTTGAAGGTAGGTAATTCACCACTTAAGCCGGCTGAACTCCTGTTGATGGGCGGAGGCGCAGTCGTTGGCAAGATACCTGAAGGCCTTCCCCAATTTACAGTTCCAGAGCTCAATGCCAAATCCTTTATAAAGCTTCTCCCTACCGCTATTATCATTTCTCTACTAGGCTTTATGGAAGCCATTGCCATTGCCAAAGCCATGGCTGCGAAGACCGGTCAAAAACTTGATCCCAACCAGGAACTTATCGGCCAGGGACTGGCAAATATTCTTGGTTCGATTGGCTCCAGTTACTCAGTTTCCGGCTCCTTTTCCCGCTCGGCCGTTAACCTCCAGGCAGGTGCCGTTTCCGGAATTTCATCCGTGGTGACATCAGTTGTGGTGGTCATAACTCTGCTGTTTTTCACGCCATTGCTCTATCATCTCCCCCAGGCTGTGCTTGCTGCAGTAATCATGATGGCGGTTATTGGCCTGGTCAATATCAGAGGGTTTATTCATTCATGGAAGGCCCAATGGTACGATGGAGCCATATCGATATTCTGTTTTTTAGTAACTCTCTACTTTGCCCCGCACCTTGACAAAGGAATCATGGTCGGTGTGGCACTTTCTATGGTTGTCTTTCTTTACAAATCCATGCGACCTGTCGTCGCTAGTCTGTCCATGAATGAAGAAAACGTCTTGAAGAGTGCAGAACACTACCGTCTTAAAGGTTGTCGCCATATCTCTGTTGTTCGATTTGACGGCGCACTCTTTTTTGCTAACGCCAGTTATCTCGATGAACAGGTAGCCAAGTTCAGAACCGAACAGCCTGACCTCCGCTATATCCTCCTCGATGCCCGCGGTATAAATGATATGGATGCATCCGGCGAGGAAGCACTTGATATGCTCTGTAAACGGGTACGCAGTGCAAAACTCGGTTTCGCCATGTGCGGCGTTAAAGGGCACATACTTAATGTTATGGAACGAACCGGGTTAATAGAAGAGATTGGCAAAGAGCATATGTATGCTGATAGTAAGGCCGCTGTTGCCGCTCTAATCAAACAGATTCATACCGGAACCGATCTACCAGTAGCCGGCTGTAATGATTGCCCATTGACGAAATATATTCCATCAGAAAGCTAATTGAGTTTTTCCCCTCCGGTCTGCATTGCCGACGACCGGACCGGAGGGGACCCTTCTCTTATGCAACACTTTCAGTATTTTCCGCGTTCACCCAACTCTTCTTGCGATGCATCTTGCCTGCTGGTATAATCGGCGTCGTTTGTCTGTTTTTCATTATCAATTTTAACCAGGAAATTACCAATGAAGAAACTGTTATTATTGTTCTGTATTACTCTTGCCAGCGGCACACTAGCATTTGCCAGTAGTGGCGCTGGTACAGGGGTAGATACCGCAGGACTGACTGGTTCTATTTTCGGCATACTCTCGGTATTTCTGTTTGTGGGTGCCTATTCACTGGTAATTCTTGAGGAACATCTTCATTTACGAAAATCGAAGCCGGTACTTTTTGCTGCCGGTGTTATCTGGATTCTGGTTGCTATCACTTTCAATAGTATGGGTGACAATCATTCTGCAGAGATAGCCATTCGCCATAATCTTCTTGAATATGCAGAATTATTTCTCTTCCTTCTGGTGGCTATGACCTACATCAATGCCATGGATGAACGAAATGTATTCCAGGCATTGCGTTCCTGGCTCGTCACTCGGGGATTCTCCCTGCGAACGGTTTTCTGGGTCACCGGTTTTCTAGCTTTTATTATTTCTCCTGTGGCTGACAACCTGACCACTGCCTTACTTATGGGAGCAGTCGCCATGGCCGTTGGCGGCAGTGACACTAAATTTGTGGCAATCGCCTGTATCAACATTGTCATTGCAGCCAATGCCGGAGGAGCATTTTCACCGTTTGGCGACATCACGACGCTTATGGTGTGGCAAAAAGGCATGGTCCAGTTCTCTGAATTTTTTCATATCTTTCTTCCTTCTCTGGTAAACTGGCTGGTTCCTGCTGCTTTTATGAATTTTGCCATCAGCAAGAAAACGCCTCAACCTAGCAAAGACCAGTATGTCATGAAAATAGGGGCCAAAAGGATTATGCTGCTCTTTTTAGCCACCATCACCACTGCTGTTTCATTTCATAATTTTCTCCATCTCCCGCCAGCTGCCGGCATGATGCTCGGTCTCGGCTATCTTGGTTTTTTCTCCTATTTTCTGAAGAAAAAAGAACATCGGACGTATGACATTGATGAAAATCCACTGGCGCATCAAACATATCATTCAAAGCCAGATCCTTTCGACCTGTTCCGTAAGGTTGCCAGGGCTGAATGGGACACTCTGCTGTTCTTTTACGGGGTCATCCTCTGTGTTGGGGGCCTTTCCCAGTTTGGCTATCTTGCCGCCATTTCCAAGTTTCTCTATCTTGGCCTGGGAGCTACCACAGCCAATGTTATAATCGGCCTTCTCTCGGCTATCGTCGATAATATACCGGTCATGTTTGCCGTACTGACCATGCAGCCGGACATGTCCCATGGCCAATGGCTGCTGGTTACCCTGACAGCCGGGGTCGGCGGCAGTTTACTGTCAATAGGCTCTGCTGCCGGAGTTGCGCTTATGGGGGCGGCAAGAAATGTTTATACATTCAATGCCCATTTGAAATGGACTCCGGTTATTGCGCTTGGCTATGTAGCATCTATACTCACTCACCTTTTTATTAATTCCAAATTTATGTAACCGTTATTCAAAGGATTCCTATGCACAAATCTGTCAGCCCAACTCGCCCTTTACCGATCTCATGGGAAGAGTGTAAGCTGAGAGGATGGTCCGGCATTGACATTCTGCTTGTGACCGGCGATGCCTACATCGACCATCCTTCTTTTGGCGTAGCTCTTATCGGCAGGCTACTGGAAAGCCATGGTTTTCAAGTAGCCATCCTGTCCCAGCCCCGATACGATTCAGCGGTGGATTTTAAGAGCTTTCCTACTCCGAAACTTTTCTGCGGCATTACTGCGGGAAATCTTGACTCCATAGTTGCCAATTACACCGGTAATGGCAAGGTGCGCGACACCGACTCCTACTCCCCAGACGGGAATCCCTGGCGAGGAAACGAGCGGATTAAAACTGAACGAAGAAGACCAGATCGAGCCAATCTCATCTATACCAGTCTGGCCCGTTCTGCTTTTCGCGATATCCCAATCGTCCTCGGCGGCATAGAAGCTTCACTCCGGCGTTTTGTCCACTATGATTTTAAACAGGGGAAACTTCGTTCTTCTTTTCTGACTGATGCAAAAGCGGATCTTATTGTATACGGAATGGCAGAAAACGCTATCGTGGAGATCGCTCAACGGTGCTTTGCAAAGAGTTCTCTTGCCAATATTCCAGGAACCTGCCAGAGGTTTACCGACAAGGAACTCCAGGAGTATTTTCCTGTTGATTGTCTCGACAAAGAAGTAAAAAGTTCCCAGAAATTCCTTATCCTCCCTTCCTGGGAAAAACTCCAAGCACAACCTCACTTTTTCCTCGAAGCCGAGACAGAAATAGACAAGCATGCACGAGCCGATTCTCCCAGAATCATCCTGCAGCGGCAACAAAGCCATTGGGTTGTACAGCATCCGGCAGCAAAACCTCTCTCCCCAGATGAACTTGACGCATTGTACGCTCTGCCCTACACAAGACGTCCGCATCCTGCAGATCAGCAAATCCCAGCCTACCGGATGATAAAAGATTCAGTGACCATCGTCAGGGGGTGTTCCGGAAATTGCTCCTTCTGCGCTATCACCAGACACCAGGGTCCTGCAATCATCTCACGGAGTCGAGAATCCATCGTTCAAGAATGTAAACGCATCGTCCACATGAACGATTTTACCGGCACCATCAGTGACCTTGGCGGGCCAACGGCCAACCTTTACGGAACGCACTGCGCCATAGGATCGTGTAAGAAACGAGATTGTCTCTATCCGACCACCTGCCCTAACTTGAGAATAGACGAGGAGCTGTTTCTTCATCTTCTCGACGATGTTGCAGCCATTGCCGGAGTCAAGAAGCTGTTCATCTCTTCCGGCTTAAGAATGGAATTGCTCCTTCGCACCCCTCGACTACTGAAAAGAATTCTTCAGCAGCATACCCCCGGATCAATGAAGATCGCACCTGAACACACGGACGATGAGTTGCTCTGCCTTATGCACAAGGAACCTCATGCCCTTCTTCAAAAATTTATCGCCGAATGCCGGAAAATAGAGAAAGAAATCGGTAAAAAGATGGAATTCACGCCGTATGTCATCACGGCTCACCCAGGATCAACACCACAGCATGCCCAAAAGCTGACGCAGGATATGCACAAGTTAGGATTGCAGATAAGAAAATTTCAGGATTTTACGCCTACTCCCGGTACCCTCTCCACCGCCATGTATGTGACAGGGTTGAGACCGGGATCAAAGCAACCACTCACGGTACCACGGAAGCAATCTGAAAGACAGCTACAGCGACGCATAGTGGAAAAATCTTTACTCCAAAAAAGAGTTCGAACACTGCAGGCAGGCCGACGAAGGAAAAAATAGCGGCCTTGCAGAAGCAAACTCAGTAAATCATAAGGTTCACCGACCTGCAGGACCCCTTAAGGAGGTATTGGTGGATGCAGTACTCTTTTCAGCGGAGTTAGTATAATAATTGCCGTAATCATAATGGCTTTTATCTACCAGCCTCGTTGAAATAAAGTTACTTTTATGGCCATTGAAGATCACCCCGATGATTTTATCTTTGCCGATTTCGGAGATAAATTTTTCAATCAGCGTCCGGCTGGAAATTCCTTGCCGCACAACAAGCACTACCCCGTCAACAACCTGAGAGAGTACTTTCGACTCAGAAGCAATTTCTAACGGTGGAGTATCAAAAACAACATATCTGTCGGGATACCGAGCAGATAGTTCTGAGACGAGTCTCCCCATGCGTTCCGAGCTCAGCAGTTCGGCCGGATTATTTGGCGGCAAACCACTTGGCAGAATCGTCAATTTTTCCATGGAGGTTTTCTGGAGAAGAGAGGAGATGTCACCATCACCCAGCAGGAAATTTGTCAATCCACGCTCAGGTGAAACTCCAAAGAGTCGCGCCAGAGATGGAGAACGAAGATCACAGTCAACGACTAATGCATGCTGATCCACTCCATGGGCAAGAGCAATGGCCAAATTGGCCGAGACAAAACTTTTACCTTCGCGGGGCAGGGCCGATGTCACCATGATGGTCTTGGGTGCCGGCCGACCATCATGGGGCAGTAATATTTTTGACCGCAATACACGGAAAGACTCAGCAACTTGATTGGGGGCAAGAGCGACCTTGCTCAGTCGTTCATCCCATCGATGGGATGGAGGCGGAGAAGAAGAACGCCGACCTTCAACCAACACAGGCGGTGGTACAATGTTATCGACTTCAGTATGAGTATTGCGTTCCTTATTCGCAGCAAAATCCACCAATCTCTCATTCATGGTATTTGTATCGGGTTCAGCCTGCACATCCAGACTGTAACCAGATTTTTTCAGCACTTTTGAAGTTTTTCCCATATTCTCTTGTTATCCCAAATTGAAAAACCACCTACTATCGTAATAATATCCACTCAATCTTTCCATGAAGCATACTTCTCAAAACTCATCAGCGTATATTGCAAAAATACCTTCAACTCGCCAATCTTGAGGCATAATGTATCGGGTACATTTGGCAATAATTCGCATAGATCATCCACCGTAAAGACTAGATGATGATAAGTCCTCTTATCCAGGCAAAGGCAAACAAAGTCACCACAAGTCCACTCGCTAACAAAAACATGCCTCCCACGGCAAAACTCTGTTTCTTGGCTTTTTTCTGTTCTGCTGTGGTTTCAATATAAGGAATAGTAATGAGCAACGGTATGCCTAGAGTTGGTTTGAGTATCTCAGGATCACGAAACGAATTATCAAAGTAATCCAACATAAAGGTTACAACTACACTGAAACCAAGGGCAACCATGAGGCTCATTCCCATTATCTTTAAAAAATCCGGTTTAATAGGTCTTCCAGAAGACCTGGCTGGATCCTCAATTTTAAACTGACTCCCTTTCTGTTGCTGCTCAAGACTGAGCATTGATTCGGCTTGAAGGTTCTGACCGACAAGGTAGTCGTAATGTTTTTTTAACTGGCCATACTCCCGCGTCAGGGAAGACCATTCCGCTTCCCTTACTGGAGCAGCTGATACCCACTTTTCATATTGAGCAACTATTTTTCTTAGTTCGTTTTTCTCATTTTCAAGGTTGGCAATATTCAAACGAACGCCCTTTTGCTGCACTTCAAGCTGCATAAGGACTTTATCGTAAACGCTCCCTCCATCGGCAGCACGCGAGCCTCTCGTAAGACCGTTTCTGCCGCCTCCCGGCGTACCATCTTGTTCTACTTTTTCAATAAGTTTCCGTATCCTGACAACTTCCGGATGTTTTTCCGTATACTTCAACAACAATGCATCCAAGGCAGAACGTAAGTTTGGCAGACTCAGTCTGTTGTCTCCCTCACTATTATCTTGTGCTGGACCAACTGATTGTTGTATCAACATTCTTCTATTGTTTAACTGGTCCTGGATAAGTACCAGCGTTTTTTCCAGATCCTGAATGCTTTCCTGTTTCCGCTGATATTGCGCTTGCAGAGAAGTAAGCCTCGTCAGGTTAGCCTCACGATGTTCAGGCATTTCGTCGTAATTTTGCAGTTTATAGTCTCGCATGGCGTTTTCCTGCGTATCCATGACTTTTTTTGCCGTCTCCAATTCCTGACTGGTATAGGAGGAGGTGTCCGTTGCCTTTTCTTGGCGATATTTCAGGTTCTCTTCAATAAAAAGGGCGGCAATGGCATTGGTTGCCCTGACAACTTTATCCGGTGCACTCCCTGAATACGATACAGTGAACACCTCCCCCTGCCTGGAAGGTATAACCACGATTTTTTTTCGGAACATCTCGATGGCATCTTCAATCGGCAGTATTTTCTGCTCCTCTTGATAGAGTTGCACATCATTGATGATCTTTTCCAGATTAGTTCTGCTGGTAACAATTTGGGTAAGAGAGTTAACAATATCCCGAATTTTCGTTTCCAGATCTGGCGACATCTTGTTGGGGCTTATTCCCTGCCGCTGGTAACTGAGCAGACTGGTAGATTGGTATTCTTTAGGGGTGGAAAGATAAATCCCGAGGCCGATGGGCAGACTCAAGAGTAATACAGCAAAGATGAATGTTTTTCGTCTAAAAAACAGATCGAGGTATTTGTTTACCAGCTGGCGTTGTTTTATATCCATAGGGAATTGTTCTCTGAATTATGCAAAGTTAATTGAGCAAACCTGATCTAATGTATCATTATTGAGAAAAAAACGACAATTTTTTTTTTACATCACGACGAACCCATTGCGCTTACAACTTTTTCATAAGCTGCATAACCGGTTAATCAAACACTTCATCCGTAAGGTTGTGCTCTAGAAAATCTTCAGGCGAAAACGTCACTGCCTCGCCAATTTGCTGGTAGTTCATGGCAATCATAAAAAGCCGATCAATCCCCATGGCTATTCCAGCAGCAGTGTCCAGCTGGGTCAGGTCGGTGAGGAACCGCTCCGGCATAAGCACATCTTTACCAGTATTAGCTTTTATTGTTATAATTTCATGAATAAATCTAGTTCGCTGCTCAGCTGCATCGGTGAGTTCTGAAAAGCCGTTAGCTATCTCAACCCCATTTATATATAACTCAAACCGCTCCGCAACTGTTGGGTCATTTGCGTTTTGTCTAGCAAGAGATCCAATCTCCACCGGATAATCACACAGGAAGACAGGAGAAACACTGCCCAGATGAGGCTCAATGTATTCAACGAGAATCTCATCGAATTTTCCACCCTGCAGAGCCAGTTCCAAATTCATCGGGCTGTATCTGGCAAATGCATCGGCAACCGTCAATCGCTCCCATTGGCGATCTAAATTGATGCCGGGAAAAAATGTTTTATCTGCTTTGCCTCGGAATGGCTGCACTTCCATCAGATTCTTTAGAAGATATCGTAACAATGACTCACAGTCGCTCATCAACTGGTGATAATCTGCACCAGTTCTGTACCATTCCAACATCTGGAATTCTTCCAGATGCAAACGCCCCTTTTCTTCTTTTCGAAAGCAGTGACAGATCTGAAATATCTTGCTGTTTCCCGCGGCCAGCAATCTTTTCATGCAGAGTTCAGGTGAGGTCTGAAGATACTCTTTCTCGGATGCGAGTGGCGTTATATTACTTTCCGGAATATAGAGCGGCTGACGGAGTGGGGTATCGACTTCAAGAAAACCGTGGTCACAAAAAAACGACCTTATTAAACGATAAAAGGCTGCACGCATATGCAGCCCTTCTCTGTCAAGCATTCGAATTTACTCTTTTACCCGGGTAACATATTCCCCGGTTCGCGTATCTATCTGTATCTTCTCTCCTTCTATAACAAAAGGAGGCACTTGCAGTTCATAGCCCGTCTCGACGGTGACCGGTTTAGTATCATTGCCGGAAGTATCGCCTTTGGCCCATGGATCGGCTATAGTGACTATCAGGTTAACAAAGATAGGCAGAGTGACATCAATCGGCAGGTTGTTATAAAACACCACATCCAACTCCATATTATCGATGAGGAAATGAGTATTATCAGCGAGCTGTTCTCTGGTCAGCAGCAACTGCTCATAGTTTTCCGTATCCATAAAATGGAATTCCTCGCCCTGGCTGTAGAGGAACTGCATTTTCCTTTCTTCAAGCTCGGCTTTCTCAAATTTATCGTTTGAACGATAGGTTTTGACCAACTGATTGCCGGTGATCATATTTCTCATTTTGGTTCGATACAGCGCCTGCCCCTTCCCTGGTTTAGAGAACTCAAAATCAGTTACTATATAAGGATTTCCATCTATTTGTACTTTTAAACCTTTTCTTAAATCAGAGGCAGTGAGCATTGTACTTCTCCATATGTACTTTTCTTCATGTGAATGGCATCAACCATGTATAATTTGTTTTTCAGGGAGATAATTTCAGAAGGATATTCTCCATTAGCATAAACAAATTACTATACCTGTGTTCATGTTTATTCCGCAACTATAAAAAAAAGGTTTTTGGCATAGCATAACGGAATAAATTGCACTATTTTTATCAGATGGACATTTACGCTCTTCTTATATGAATCACATCAATTTTACTGTGAGAAATAATGATATATGTCGGCATTCTTTCTGATACGCATCTCCATGCATTAGACGAATCTTTTATGAGACAATGTGCTGCAGCTTTTGCCGGCTGCGATACAATCATTCATGCTGGAGATCTTACCGAAGTAAGCATTCTGGGAGCTTTTAAGGGCAAGGCTATTCATGCTGTGTGTGGTAATATGTGTACTATGACAACCAGACAGGTTTTACCCCAGCAAAAACAAATTATTCTCGGCGGATACTCCATCGGCATAAGCCACGGAACCGGACCACGCCACACTATAGAAGAAAGAGTTTTTGAGCAATTCCCCGCAGCCGACTGTATTGTATTTGGCCACACGCATCAGGCTGTCTGCCGAAAGATTGGCAGTACGCTGCTCATCAACCCCGGTAGCTTTTCCGGCACGGGACGCTACGGTGCCGCTGGCACATATGCTCTTCTCACAATCGACGAAAAAGGTCTTGTTCCGTTAAGCGCTACCCTTCATACGCTGCCTGAGCAGTTATGAAAAATTTATGGACGCCATGGCGTATTGAGCATGTCCTTGGCAATGGTCCAAAAACCGAAGGTTGTCTGTTTGAACCCGATATCGACTGCAGAAACGATTACAATAACAGTAAAACGGCATTACTTCTCTATCGTGATAGCTATACGGTCGTACTGTTGAATCGGTTTCCTTATACCAATGGTCATCTTCTTGTCGCGCCGGTCCGCCACGTGAGCTGTATCACCGACCTTGCTGAGCTCGAGAACTGTCGGCTTATGGAAATGGTACAGGCTTCGACAGCTATTTTAAAAAATCATCTTAAACCGGACGGTTTCAATATCGGCTGTAATATCGGGGCAACAGCCGGAGCTGGTATTGCCGACCATCTTCATTTCCATATCGTCCCACGCTGGGACGGCGACCATAACTTTATCAGCGTGATTGCAGATATAAGAACCATCCCCGAACATATAGACGCCACCTTCGACAGGCTTTTCCCTGATTTCCTTGCTCTTTATAAAAAAACCGCATGACAAAAATGACGCAACTGACACCAATGCTGCAACAATACCTGGAAATCAAAGGCCAGCACGAAGACGCCATTCTTTTCTACCGTATGGGAGATTTTTATGAGATGTTTTTTGACGATGCCATAGTCGCGTCAAAAATACTCGGCATCACCCTCACTTCAAGAAACAAGAAAAGTGATGCAGTTCAGGTGCCCATGTGCGGGATCCCCTATCACGCAGCCCAAACGTATCTGGCCAAACTGATCAAAGCCGGTCGCCGGATCGCCATCTGCGAACAAACAGAAACCCCCTCTGAAGCGAAAGGAATAGTTAAAAGAGAAGTCGTCCGGATACTTTCACCGGGAGTGGTCACCGACGACCTACTCCTCGACGATAAAAGCAATAACTATATCTGTGCTCTGGTGCTTAAAGAAACCGGTGGCCAAAAACTTTATGGCGCCAGCTTTCTGGACGTCAGTACCGGAGAGTTTCTCGTTGGTGAATACGGCGATAAAAGCGAGAACGGAGAGGTTATCCTTGACCAGTTGACCCGCCTCATGCCTTCTGAACTGCTTATTTCGGTCAAGGAGAAAAATTCCCTTGCTCCCCTCATAGAACAGATCAGTATCTTACTCCCCAGCGTCTGTATCACCGAACGCGATAGCGAAAATTATCATGGGACGGCTGCAAAAGAATTGCTCTTTGAACATTTTGGTGTCGTTACCTTAGACGGCTTTGGCTGCAGCAGGTTCACCGCCGGAATTATCGCCGCGGGTGTATTGCTAGACTATATTCAAGAGACCCAGAAAACAGCTGTTGATCACATAGAAAAATTGTCCCCGCTGGACACGCATTGCATCCTGCATATCGATGAGTCATCCAGAAGAAATCTCGAACTGACCCAGACCATAGTCGGTGGCCAGCGGCAGGGGTCTCTTCTGTCTGTTATAGATCAGACCTGCACCCCGATGGGAGCCAGACTGCTGAGACATAATCTCCTCTTTCCTCTGCAGGACAAAAATCGAATAATCAATCGACTGGATGCTGTCACTTTCTTTTTTAATAACAGCTCGGTTCGAAAAGAGTTACGCAGTCTGCTTGACCAGGTGTACGATCTTGAGCGACTTAACGGCCGTATGATTCTAGGCTCAGGAAACGGCAGGGATATGCTGGCGATGAAAAATTCCTTCGCCAGCTTGCCGGCTATTCGTACCCTACTGAATCAGTGTGACACGACAAAACTCATTGACATACGAAATCAATTTGACATCTTGAGCGATCTTCATGAATTGCTTGAAAAAGCAGTACACCCTGAAGCACCTGTTACGCTCCGCGAGGGCCATCTCATTAAAAGCGGCTACAACGAAGAACTGGATGAACTTGTTCATTTACTGCGCGATGGCAAGCAAATGATACTGGAACTGGAAGCCACAGAACGTGAAACGACGGGAATCGGCAAACTAAAAATCGGTTATAACAAGGTTTTCGGCTACTTCATCGAAGTGAGTAAACTGCAGGCAGATAAGGTGCCCGATTCCTATATCAGAAAACAAACCCTGGTCAATGCTGAACGGTTCATTACCCCAGAACTCAAAGAGTTTGAGAACAAGGTTGTTGGTGCGCAGGACAGACGAGTTGAACTGGAATATCAGCTTTTTCTGGCCATACGTGCGCAACTGGCTGAAAATAGCAGTCGTCTTTTGCAAACCGCCCACCTCCTTGCCCAGATTGATTTTTTATCTGCTAACAGTGAAATGGCCCACATGTACAATTATCGACGGCCGGATATTCATGATGGTGATGAGATCCGGATTATTGAAGGAAGGCATCCTGTCATTGAAAGGAGCCTTCCTTCCGGTAAATTTGTACCCAATGATGTCCATCTCGATCAGACAGCCGATGAAGTCCTCATCATCACCGGTCCCAACATGGCCGGTAAATCAACCGTTCTGCGACAGACGGCACTTATTGTCCTTATGGCCCAGATGGGGTGCTACATCCCGGCCCAGGAAGCTACAATCGGAATAGTTGATCGGATTTTCACCCGGGTCGGCGCCATGGATGATTTACGCCGTGGCCAGTCGACCTTTATGGTAGAAATGAGCGAGACCGCCAATATCCTCAATAATGCCACAGAGAAAAGTCTGGTAATTCTTGATGAAATTGGCAGAGGAACATCAACTTATGATGGTTTGTCCATAGCCTGGGCTGTGGCAGAAGATCTGGTAAACAAAAACAACAAAGGGGTAAAAACGCTCTTTGCCACGCACTATCATGAACTGACCGAGCTTGCCAAAACGAATCAACGAGTGCAAAACTATTCGATTGCTGTACGTGAGTGGCAGGGTAATATAATCTTTCTCCATAAACTGGTAAAAGGGGGAACGAGCAGGAGTTATGGCATTCAGGTTGCCAGTCTCGCAGGGGTTCCGGATAACGTCGTCCTCAGAGCAGGTGAGATACTCCGAGACATAGAACTTGGTAAATTCGGCCAGACTACACATTCTCCTTCAATTGGCAAAAAATCAAGCAGGATTCGCAAGCATCCGGATCAACTAACACTTTTTGCTCCTCCTGCCGATCCCATAAGAGATTATTTACACAGCCTGAATCTTGATCAATGCGCTCCGCTCGACGCGTTACAGACTCTCTATGTATTAAAGGAAATGCTTAAACAATAACCCCTGCACCCCTACCATCTCAGCATCACTCAAGATCTGTACCACTATTTACTTTGCCATGGTCCTTGGTTACAGGTATACTGATAAGGGTTCCGATTATTTATGGGGTTTATGCAATAAATATTTTTAGTACTTTACAGATTATTTTCTTGTTTTTTCCCAAGACGAAATCTTTTCAAGGTACTTATCCTTCCCTTGGCATTGAAAAGACTCCCGGCTTTATTCATGCTGATACCGGGGTTAGTTATACTCTCACACGCGGGCACCATATTCTCACCATGAGCAGTAGACCCATATTTATCTACATAGTCGTCGTTTTACAGCTGCTGCTCTGGCCTTTTGTCCTCTTTGCTGCAAGTGATGCTGTCGAGCCACAACCAGCTATCGCCAAACGATACGACGAAGCTAAGTTATATTATAAGCAGCTTGAAACCAAAGCAAAGCTCTCTTCCTCGCGACAAAACTGGTTAAAAGGGACCAGGAATTTCCGCCAGATATATCTGGCCAGTCCAGAATTGGACCTGGCACCAGCCTGTCTCTTTATGCTCGGCCGTATGTATGGCGATATGCATGATCATTTTCAGAACAACGATGATCTTGAGGAAGCCATATCTTACTTTAAGGACACTGCTCGACTCTACTCCCGGCACCGCCTGGCAGACGATGCCTTTTTTTCCCTCGCCAGAATCTATCTTGACAAAAAGAATAACCCCAGAAAAGCAGCAGATTCTCTCATAAGAATCGTAGCCGATTATCCCACTGGGGACATGCGACCGATGGCCGAGGAACTCCTTAAAGTTTTGTCCAAGGAACATGATATTCCACTTCCAAAAACAATGATCTCCTCTTCGGGCGAGAACAACCTCAGTTATGTACTTCCCATTAAATTTTGGTCCTCCGACAACTACACGCGAGTAGTTATTAAGGCTTCCGGCCCGGTCAACTATACAGACGTATTACTCGAAGAGACACACAACAAGCCAAGAAGGCTCTACATAGACTTTAAGAAGAGTTATATTGAACCGCAGTACCGATCTCCTGTGCCAATAGAGGATGGACTTCTGCGCAGGATTCGCACCGGACAGTATAATGCTGATACTGTGCGCGTTGTTCTGGATATCGAATCCATAGAAGATTATAAAATTTTCAACCTGCCGGATCCATTCAGAGTGTTAATTGATGTGCGCGGGAAGGGACAAAAATCAAAGCAATCAACTCCTGTAGCACTAACCGGTAGCCAGACACAAGGTCCTGTAATCGCTGAAAACGATAAAGATTCGGACATTGTCATCTTGAGAGATACAAAAAAGATTGCATTTGTAACCCCTTCCTCTGAAAAAATGTCTCAGGTCGAAGAGGTATCAACAACTGCACCTTTTTCTCTGGCACAACAGCTTGGCTTAGGAGTCAGAAAAATCATTATTGATCCAGGTCATGGAGGAAAAGATCCAGGGGCCATGGCCAATGGCATGAAAGAAAAAGATATCGTTCTCGGTATTGCCAAACAACTGGCCCCAATACTTGAAAAAGAGCTGCGTTGCGATGTTGTCCTCACGAGAGATAAGGATGTTTTTATACCTCTTGAAGAACGTACCGCGATTGCCAACACCCAGAACGCTGATCTCTTTGTCTCGCTCCATATCAACGCGCATCCATCCGCAAAGGTTCGCGGGATGGAGACTTACTACCTGAATCTAAGCACCAATGCTGAGGCAATGCGTGTTGCTGCCCGGGAGAATGCCACATCGACGCACCAGATGAGTGATCTTCAGAATATTCTGTCCGATATCATGAAAAATTCGAAGATCAATGAATCCTCCAGGCTGGCACAGCAGGTGCACGAATCCATTTTTAACGCAGCCAAGAGAAATGGCTATAACGATATTAAAAATCTCGGCGTCAAGCAGGCACCTTTTTATGTATTGATCGGTGCGGAAATGCCTGCTATTCTCGTCGAAATTGCCTTCATCAGCAATGAACAGGATGCCAAAAATCTCAAGAACCCCAAATTTCTGACGATGATCACTCAGGAAATAGCCCTTGGCATCCGAGTGTACGTTAATAATACTACAGCACAGCTCTCATCGAATAAGTGATAACAGTTCAAGATGGCATTGTAAAACGTAGATAAAAAAAAGGGCCACTCTCCTTTCAAGAGAGTGGCCCTTTTTTTTAGTTATTCTTTATATGGCTAACGCTTTGCAACCTTTAAACGGGCTAAAGCCCTCTGCAGTGCTATTTCCGCTCTGCTTCGATTGAAATGATCTGTCTGTTGAGCAGCCTGAGCAAGTCGCTTTTCAGCTCTTTCTTTTGCTCTCATTGCCCTTTCAACATCTATTTCACTGCCGGCTTCGGCACTCTCAACGAGAAAGGTGATCTTATTATTTGAGACCTCGCAGAATCCGCCGCTGATCATGAGGGATTCTCTTTTTTTGCCGTTCTCATATGTAAGAGTACCGATTTTGATTGTCGACAGAAAAGGCGCATGATTAGCAAGTACGCCGAAGTCACCGCCATGGCCTGGCGCATTAACGATATCAACATCTTCGTTAACCTTCGCCCCGGTTGGAGTAACGACTTCAAGTCTTATCTGTTGTCCCATCGGATAGTCCTCTTGAGCATATTATTTGTACCTTAGAAATTATGTTCAGCCAACGTATCAGCAATAACTTGATTATCTAAGGTACCTGCACTCCTCAAGGGGGTGAATCGATAATATCGATCCCCCTTGAGAGGTAGTATAAAAAACCGTCTAACTGGTTTAAAGTTATCCTTTTGACTTGGCGTCTTTGGCAACAGCCTCATCAATAGAGCCAACCATATAAAAGGAGTTCTCATTGAGATCGTCGTGCTTTCCTTCCAGAATCTCTTTGAATCCTTGTACGGTATCAGCAACCTTGACGAATTTACCAGGCATACCAGTAAAGACCTCAGCAACCGTAAACGGCTGAGAAAGGTATCTCTGGACTTTTCTGGCCCGTGAAACAAGTTGCTGATCTTCCTCAGAGAGCTCATCCATTCCCAGAATAGCAATGATATCCTGGAGATCTTTATATTTCTGGAGAGAGACCTGAACGCCACGAGCAACCTGGTAATGCTCTTCTCCAATAACGTTTGGATCAAGAATCCTGGAGGTGGAGTCAAGTGGATCCACAGCAGGATAGATACCCAGCTCTGAAATCTGCCGCGAAAGAACAACCGTTCCATCGAGATGAGCAAATGTGGTTGCCGGTGCAGGATCCGTCAAGTCATCCGCCGGTACATAAACACACTGTACAGCAGTGATGGATCCTTTATTTGTAGAAGTAATACGTTCCTGCAAGGCACCAAGATCCGTCGCCAATGTAGGCTGATATCCAACAGCAGAAGGAATACGACCAAGAAGCGCAGATACCTCAGAACCAGCCTGAGTAAAACGAAAGATGTTATCGACGAAGAGCAGTACGTCCTGTCCCTCTTCGTCACGAAAATATTCTGCTGCAGTGAGCCCGGTCAGGGCGACACGGGCACGGGCACCCGGAGGCTCAGTCATCTGACCGTAAACAAGTGCCGCTTTGGGCAGAACACCTGAATCTTTCATCTCGTGATAAAGATCGTTGCCCTCACGAGTACGCTCACCAACACCACAGAAAACGGAAATTCCGCCATGATGCTGGGCAATATTGTTAACCATCTCCATCATGATAACCGTCTTACCACAACCGGCACCACCGAACAGTCCCATCTTGCCACCAAGCGGGAAAGGTACAAGCAGATCAATAACCTTAATTCCAGTTGCGAGAACACGAACCTCGGTGTCCAGATCGGTAAAGGCCGGAGAATCACGGTGAATCGGCAGCATTTTATCTGATGTTATAGGTCCCAAACCATCAACCGGTCTCCCCACAACATTCATAATACGGCCAAGAGAGGCAGGACCAACCGGAATAGTAATCGGTAATCCGCTATCTCTTACCGGCATGCCCCGCACCAGACCATCGGTCTGATCCATGGCAATACATCGGCAGGCATTGTCACCGAGATGCTGGGCTACTTCGATGACCAGGTTGTCCTCTACATCGTTTATGCCGGGATTGGTTACGAAACAGGCATTCATGATGGCTGGCAGTTTTCCAGGCTCAAATTCCACGTCTACTACAGGTCCGATAACCTGGGTGATTTTTCCTATTTTTTGCTCACTCATTGGGCTTTACCCCTCCTCTAAAGTCATTGATTATCAAAATGATAAATTGTTATTTCAGGGCTTCTGCACCGCCAACGATGTCCATAAGCTCACTTGTTACCGCAGCCTGTCGAGCCTTGTTATAAACAACGGTCAGGTTTTTGACAATATCCTTACATGCATTGGTAGCATTGTCCATTGCCGTCATACGAGCAGCATGTTCACCTGCTCCCACCTCAAGCATGGAATGATAGATTTGCACATTGAGATACAGAGGCTGGAGAACATCCATGATTTCTTCACTTGAAGGCTCATAGATGTAATCACCAGAGATTTTCTTTTCGGTTCCCTCTTCTGCCGCAACAGGCTGAACGGGCAAAAACGGTACAACCGCAGGAATCTGACGAGCAACCGATACAAATTCACCAAATATTATTTCGACTTTATCAGTTGTACCGCTCAGAAAATTGTCAGCTAGATCAGTAGCAATTTCCCTGGCATGAAACATCTGAAAATTGCCCATTGTTTCACTATATTTTTTTCTAACCTTGTCGGTTTTTCTTAAGAGCTGATACCCCTTTTTCCCAACACAGACAAAACTTACCTTCTTGCCTTGCCCTTCATATTCGGCCATCTTTTTTAAAGCCTGTTTTATGATGTGGGCGTTGAAGGAGCCGCACAGTCCACGATCAGAGGTAACAACAACCAATTCAACAGCTTTAACAACTCGATTTTCCATCAAAGGAAAGGCGTTGGTGTTGGCCCCCCCTGATAAATTGGACATCGCTTCATTGAATTTTGAAGTATAAGGTCGAAAATCCTCCATCTTTTCCTGGGCACCGCGCAATTTTGCCGCGGCCACCATATTCATGGCTTTGGTGATCTGAGCGGTTTTTTTGACGCCCGCGATCTTGGTTTTTACTTCCTTTAGAGTCGCCATATCTTGACCTATGTAAAATTAGTTAAGACCTTTTGTCGCCTTGAAAGTATCACCAAAGCTGGTCAGTACCTTGTTGAGTTTGTCCTTGATTGCGTCAGTGAATTTTTCTTCCGCGACCAGGTCGGTGAAGATACTCGGCTCATTGGATTCAATGTAATTGTAGAGCTCTCTTTCGTAATCAGCCAAGGTATCAATAGGGAGTTTATCAAGATAACCATTGGAACCTGAATAGAGGATAGTTACCTGTTTTTCCATTGGCAGCGGCTGATACTGTGGCTGCTTAAGAATTTCAACAAGTCTTTCTCCACGGGTCAATTTAGCTTGAGTTCCAGCATCAAGATCAGAACCAAAAGCTGCGAAAGCGGCAAGTTCGCGATATTGGGCCAAATCCAATCTGAGGGTACCTGCGACCTGTTTCATCGCTTTCACCTGGGCAGAGCCACCAACACGGGAAACAGAAAGACCGACGTTGATAGCCGGACGAACACCAGAGAAAAAGAGGTTCGGCTCAAGGTAAACCTGGCCATCAGTAATGGAGATAACGTTCGTTGGGATAAAGGCAGAAACGTCACCAGCCTGCGTTTCAATAATGGGTAGCGCAGTCAAAGATCCTGCACCGAGTTCGTCATTTACCTTAGCAGACCGCTCAAGGAGACGCGAGTGATTAAAGAAGATGTCACCAGGATATGCCTCACGTCCCGGCGGACGTCTCAGCAGCAGAGAGAGCTCGCGATATGCAACAGCCTGCTTGGAGAGATCATCGTAAATGATAAGAGCATGCATGCCGTTGTCGCGATAGTACTCACCCATTGAACAACCAGCAAAGGGTGCGATGTACTGCATTGGTGCAGGATCAGACGCACAGGCGGAAACAACCGTGGTGTACTCCATGGCACCGTGTTTTCTCAGAGCCTCTACAACCAGAGCAACAGTAGATTTCTTTTGCCCAACCGCGACATAGATGCAATGTACATCGGTATTTTTTTGAGCAATAATAGCATCGACGCAAAGAGAGGTTTTACCAATCTGACGATCACCGATAATAAGCTCACGTTGACCTTTACCAACCGGGGTCATAGCATCAACTGCTTTTGAACCAGTATAGCAGGGCTGATGCACACCCTTTCTGGCAATAACACCAGGCGCGAGAACTTCAATTTTTGAGGAAAATTCGGAATTGATTGGTCCGAGTCCATCGATCGGAGCACCGATACCGTCAACAACGCGACCGGCCATAGCAGGTCCTACTGGAACCTCAGCGATTTTTCCGGTTCGCTTAACAATATCACCCTCTTTAATATTCGACACGTTACCCAGAATGGCGCAACCAACGTTGTCAGCTTCAAGGTTCAGGGCAAGGCCCATGATTCCACCAGGAAATTCCAACAGTTCCATGGCCATACAATTCTGCACGCCATAAACACGGGCAATACCGTCACCTACGGAGATAACGGTACCAGTCTCGTTCAGATCAACGCTGGTCTCATATGCCCCAATCTGATCTTTGATAATCTGACTAATTTCTGCGGCTTTAATCTGCATCTATTCTCTCCCCTTAATGGAATCTTTTAAACCTGCAAGCTGAGTTTTTATACTTCCGTCCAAAACCAGATCACCAACCTGAGCAATAATACCGCCAATGATGGATTGGTCAACACTGGTTGTGAGTTTTACTTTCTTGCCTGTTAACTTTTCTAAAATTTTTTGCACATTTCCTTTTAACTCACCGTTCAGCTCAATTGCTGAAATAACATTGCCATGACTGATATTTTTTGCATCATCAACCATGGCCTGATAGGCTACAGCTATTTCCGGCAATATTTCTGCCCGTTTTTTTTGAACTAAAAGATTGAGAAAGTTGCCCATGATCTTGTCAACCTTCATGGAACCTACTATCCCTTTCATGACATTTTCTTTGACATCCATCGGATAGAGGGGATTAGTCAGAGCGTCAACAACCGCCGGATGGCTTGAATACAAATCTGCCAGGCCTTTCAGGACATCGCCATACTCTTCGTATTTTTTCTTTTCCTGCCCTACGGAGAATATTGCCTTAGCATATCTTTTTGCGAGGATAGTCTGTTTCACTGTACGGCCCCCACTTTGTCTAAATAAGTTTCTATAATCTTCACCTGGTCTTTCTTAGTGAGATTCTTGATGATGAGTTCTTCAGCTAGGATGGCTGCCTGATCGGCGACCTCATTTTTGAGGGTCCGACGTGCCTCAGTGACCTGATTCTGCACCGCCATTTCAGCAGAACGCATCAAATCAGCGGCTCCCTGCTCGGCCTTCTCAAGAATCTTGGCTTTCTCGATTTCGGCCTGGGCAATAGCTCGTTCTACGATCTTGTCTATTTCTGATTCGACCGTGGCCAGTTTAGCCTGAAATTCATTGTAGGAATTTTCTGCTGCAGTTCGATTTTGTTCCAGCGTCTCAATCTCGTCTTTAATTTTCTTTCGGCGAGCAGAAAGACCTGAACCTATCGGTTTGGCACCGAATTTTACCAGGATAATCATCAGAGCGATGAAGTTGACCACCCGCCAACCGAGATCTTTGACCTTGGCTGCGGACAAACTGTTGGCAGCCACATGACCGCCTTCGCCTTCGCCTTCGCCGTGCGATGGGGCAGCGGCGGCATCACCCACGTGCGTAGACTCAGCAGCCATCGCCTGATCGGCAGCCGGTGCAGGTGCTCCCTGTTCAGACGCGAATACCGTTCCGAAAGACAAGGCGAACCAAAGAGTCAATGTCAGCAGACCTAACAGCCTTGCAATATGTTTCTCTTTATTCATTATCAGATACTCCTCCCCAGAATTTTGCTGGCCATTTCGGTTGCAAACCCAGCTAAATCAGCTTGCAAACTGGTTCTGGCAGTACCGATCTCCGCTTTAAGTTCGGCAAGTTTGGCATCCTTGACCGCCTCAGCTTCAGCCTTAATAGCTGCAAGCTTTTCATCGCCGGCCAATTGTGCTCCAGCCCGCGCTGAATCGAGAGCAGCCTTGGCCTTTCCAGAAGCCTGAGCCATCTTTGCATCAACTTCTTCCTGCCGGAGTTTAGCGTTTTTCTCAAATTTTGAGATCTCTTCATGCATTCCCTGCAGTTTTCCAGATCTCTCCTTAAGAATCCTCCGAACAGGCTTATAGAGGACTCCGTTAAGGAGAAACATGAGTACAATCATGTTAACAATCTGAATAAACAAAGTGATATCCGTCGTAATCATGTCAGTAGCTCCTGCTTAACTAGGATAACGAAAAAAAAAATAAACATTCATTGAACCAATGAATGATGACCGCAATACAGTATTTTATTCAATTAAAGGACTAAAATTGTCAGAAATAAAATGAACACCCATTCACTAACAGCAAAAAATTTTTACTGTAAATATGCTGTGCTGTCAACTCATTTATATATTTCGTCCTCCGTAAAGTTGAAAGGCAAGTCATCCATAAAAGGACAGAACGACGGTTGCATGTGCGCCATAATTTTCTAACAGGGCCACAACCGTTTTTATTGTAACAATTTCTGAACAGCTCTGGGAACAGATTGTATCGCCTCGCTGATCTTATCGACCATAGGCCCCCCGGCCTGTGCCATATCAGGCCGACCGCCGCCTTTACCACCAACAATTTTCGCTATGCTATTGACAAGGTCGCCGGCTTTTATTCTAGCAGTCAAATCACTGCTGACAATTGCCAGAAACGCCGCTTTTCCATTAATACTTCCACCCAGAACAGCAACCCCCGACCCAAGGCCTTCGCGCACTTTGTCGCCGACATCGCGAAGTGTCTTAGGACTATCAAGCGGTATTTCCGCCCCAATCACCTTGACGCCTTCAATTACCACTGCATTATCAAATACAGCGTCAAGATCCGAACTGGCGAGTTCTCTGGATAAATCAGCCACCTGTTTTTCCAGGGATTTCAGATTTTTAATCAGAGTTTCAACCTTCCCGTTAATATCTTCTGCGCTTCCTGCATTCAAAAGTGTCGCAGTCAGACGCTCTCTTCTGGACAACGCTTGTATTTCGGCAAAGGCCGCTCGTCCAACCAAGGCCTCAATTCGTCGCACGCCGGAAGCGATACCACCTTCAGACTGAATTTTGAAAACTCCTATATCTCCCGTGGCCCTGACGTGGGTGCCACCACATAATTCTTTACTGAAATCGGCCATCGACACAACACGAACGTTATCTGTGTATTTCTCGCCAAAAAGAGCTGTGGCTCCTCCTTTTATTGCGTCTTCTTTGGCCAACAGCTCTGTTGTAACCGGCGTATTCTCGCGGATTTTCTGGTTAACCAGATATTCGATTGCTTCGGTCTCCTCGACAGACAATGGAGAAAAATGGGTGAAATCGAATCGCAGTCTATTCGGACCCACTAAAGAACCAGCCTGCTTAACATGATCGCCAAGAACCCTTCGCAAGGCAGCCTGGAGCAGATGCGTTGCCGAATGATGTGCGGCAACATCTCTCCGCCTGTCCTCTGCAACAGATAAGACCACTCCCGTGTCTACCGCCAGCTCTCCTTGTTCAATTTCGATCGTATGGAGAATAATATTTTCTCCCTCAATCGACGTGCCGGTCACCTTCGCCCTGCCGCCTTCCCAGAGCAGCTCACCACAATCACCAATCTGTCCTCCAGACTCAGCGTAGAATGGGGTTCTGTCGACGAACAGGCGGCCAATCTCACCTACGCCCAACCGCCCAACTCTCTCCCCTGTCGCGTTGAGCAAAGCCTCTACTGTGGTCCTCGCAGATGACTCATTGTAGCCAATGAATTCTGTTTTTTTGCCTTCTGCTGCGAGACTTTTTACGCCTTCACCAAGAAGCCTTACGCCTTCATCCTTGCGCGAATGCCTGGATTTACGACGCTGTTTTTCCATCTCAACAACAAAACCAGCCTCGTCAAAGCCAAGGCCTCTTTCCAGAGCAATGTCTCTGACAATGTCAAAGGGGAAACCGAAAGTGTCATATAATTTGAAGATAAAATTGCCTGGAATGACAGGAGATTTCTCTCCTGCATGTCGGGCAATTTCTTCATCAAGCAGCACCAGGCCATGTTCCAAGGTTTCTCTAAAGCGTTCTTCCTCATTGTCGACGACCTTGGTCAACAAGGCCGTCGCATCAGCCAGATGTGGATAGGCAGCAACCATTTCTGCAACTACTGCCTTGGTGACCTGCCCCATAAAAGATTTTTCCAAGCCCAGATATTTTCCATATCGAACTGCCCGGCGCATTATTCTTCGCAGAACATAGCCTCGGCCCTCATTTGAGGGCAATACCCCGTCTGCGACCAGAAAAGTGGTCGCCCTGGCATGATCGGCGATAACCCGCATGGCGGTATCATCCTGCGAATTGACAAGATAAGATTTTCCAGAAAGCTGTTCGAGCTTGGCTATAATCGGTGCAAAAAGATCTGAGTCATAATTGTTATATTTCCCCTGGAGAACTGCTGCCACTCTCTCCAGTCCCATGCCGGTATCGATACTCGGTTTGGGCAAAGGAGTCAGCGTCCCGTCTTCAGATCGATTGAACTGCATAAACACCAGATTCCACAACTCTAAAAATCGATCGCAGTCACAACCCAGAGCACAGTCAGGACGCCCACATCCGGCTTCCGCACCCTGATCAATATGAATCTCTGAACATGGTCCGCAAGGGCCGGTATCTCCCATTGCCCAGAAATTATCCTTTTCGCCCATTCTGACGATTCTCCCTTTGGGCAGTGCTTCAACTTTTTCCCATAGAGCCTGCGCTTCATCGTCATCTTCGTATATGGAAACCCAGAGGTCTTGAGGATTCAAGCCAAGTTCAACCGTCAGAAAGTCCCAGGCAAAGCGTATGGCATCTTCTTTGAAATAATCGCCAAAAGAAAAATTACCTAACATTTCAAAAAAAGTGTGGTGCCTGGCCGTATACCCCACATTCTCCAGGTCATTATGTTTGCCACCTGCCCGAACACAACGCTGGCTGCTAACAGCACGTAGATACTCTTTTTTCTCTTCACCCATAAATACAGTTTTAAACTGCACCATGCCCGCATTGACAAAGAGCAGGGTTGGATCATCTTTGGGTACAAGAGAAGAACTGTCAACAACGGTATGACCACGATCCTTAAAGTAATTTAAAAACTTACTGCGAATTTCATTTCCTTTCATAACGTTCTGGTAAAACCTATTGAATTGATTCTTTGATGGCATGTTGTGTAGCCATCCTCAACGGTGCATGCAGCTATTCGTCTCGAGCAATAATAAGGGGTAAAATTTGCTTGAATGCTGGACTTCCCGCCTTGCCAAGCAGTTCATAAATCAACATTTCCGATGACCCTATCGACGCGCCCATAGCCTGCAGTCTCGAGAGCCCTGCCTGATGATCATCCAGGCTTCTCGATGATACACCATCGGAGACTATCCAGACATCCAACCCCCTGGCCAAAATTCCCATGGCAGTCTGATAAATGCAGATGTGCGTCTCCACACCAACAAGAATTATGGTATCCACTTCATTCGGCAGACCATCGAAACGTGATTCAGTTTCTTTATTGGCCAGTGCATTGAACTCTGTTTTGTCAAGGCAATCGTTATCGCCGACAAGAGATTCGATGCGCGGCACATAGGGCCCCAGGCCCTTTTTATACTGAGTATTGGCTATCACGGGGATGTTGAGGATTTTGCCGCAGCGAATCATAAATTCTATAACTGAAACAACTTTGTCGGCAGCGACGATTTTGTTCATAAGACTTTGCTGCACATCAATGATCTGCAAACAGACATTTTCCGGAGCCAGCAGCCTTTTTTTCATTGCATTATCCCCCTCTCTATTAAAGAACCTACCCGTGTAACACACTCTTTGCAATAAACTCAATTCTCCCGTGAGATTCAAGTTTATCCTTTCCTCCGACTAAAAAAAATGGTGCCAGAAAATGGCGTGTTATGAACAAAAGACATGCTGCGCCGGAAGACAAAAAATCGGGGGCACATGCCTTGCAAATGAATCGAAAATATGTATTGCACGACAACTGTCCTGAACTGTATTGTAGCCAAAGGCAAGAAGGCGAGCTTTGGACACTCAAGAGAAATGAGTAGGCATGTGAACAAAAGAGCTTTACAATGACGGCGCAGCTATTAAACTTTGAAATTAAATACTTTCGCAGAGAGAGACGATGCAAGACGAACAAATCGAGGCAATGTCAAAGTTGCTCAAATCAATGTCTCATCCTATACGCCTGAAGATTCTTTGTCTGCTCCAGGACAAAGAACTTTCGGTAGGTGAAATCAGGGACCAGGTCAAGACAACTAATGCCAATGTTTCGCAGCACTTAAACATCCTGCGCGGCCAGGGTATTATCGACTACCGCAAAGACGCTAACTTTATATTCAACAGGATTACCGACGAACGCATCCTTGAACTCATCCAGAAGATGCGAGCACTTTTCTGCCCAAATTTTTAAAACAGGACACAAGACAATGATCGTTTCAGATTGGATACATGTTCTGGCCGGATCGTTTATTCTGCTCAGTCTTGCTTTAGGCGTTGAGGCCAGTCCGATTTTTCACAGTAAGTACTGGCTCTATTTTACCGCCTTTGTCGGCCTCAATCTTTTTCAGTTCGGAATTACCAAGTTCTGCCCAATAGGATTCATATTGAAAAAGCTTGGTGTTGCCGAAAATCGCCAGTAGCTGGCGACACCAGCTACTGGTTATCCATACGAGCGTCACAGGAAGCCTGCCAGCAACATGCGAATTCCGAACAAATCTCTCTTTTACGAAAACAGGATGGATTGCCTTCTTTTTCCTGAATCCTACAAATAAGTTCTGCCAGCTTGACCCCTTTCTCCTGCGGAACACCAAGCACAAGTGCCCTCTTCCTGGCCAGAGAAAACAACTTTGGTCCTTTTTTATATTTTTTATCTGACATAGCTTCCCCCACTTTAATCTAAAATCTGTTTTTTTCAGAACGTATCCTGTTCCTTTTTTAGTATCTTCGGCGACCAATGTTTTTCAAAGAGTATCTTAATATTACTTTCCCCGAGCAGAAAAGCACCAAAAAAACAAACATCTAACCCTGGCTAACGAGAAACAAACAGGGATAAGTACTCTGAGAGAGCTAATTTTAAAAAATTACAAGGAGATTCTCTGTAAGAGACTAACCCCGCCAAAAAGCTTTGCGGGATTCTTTTTAATACTCGCTTGACGGGTGCGCCGTGCAGTACTCGCTTGACGGGTATTCTTTACAATCCCCCCTCGAGGGGGACTCTTCTCAGTCCCCGTGCTGTGCGGGGGTAAGTTCCTTCACGAAAAAATCTTCCTGGATAAAACATCAGATGTTTCTTCATTGGCCGATAATCCCGCCCAAAAGATTTGCGGGGATAAGTTCCTTCACGAAAAAATCTTCCTGGATAAAACATCAGATGTTTCTTCATTGGCCGATAATCCCGCCCAAAAGATTTGCGGGATAAGTTCCTTCACGAAAAAATCTTCTTGTAAACAGCACAAGAAGATTTTTTCTAAGTCACTAAATAGGCAGAATATGATATTCTTCGACAATAGCGTGCGTGCCGTTCAGAACCTGCCCATTTCTGCCATCTATTGACACCGGATCGCCAAACCCGATTCGTACTCCAGCAATTTCACAATACTGATCTGTCTCATATACCTTCAGACTACTGCATCCGACGACACAGGTCTTCTCAAGCCGGACCGCAACTACTGAGGCATGAGAGGTCTGTCCACCTCTTGAGGTCAACAACCCATCAGACTGACTGACCACCTTGATGTCTTCCGGTACGGTATCCTGACGAATAAGAATGAGCGGGGTACCAGGGTCGGTTTTTCTGAGCTGGCGAATATTGTCCTCGGTGAACACCGCCCGACCGGAAAGTGCCGACCCCGAGACACCAACTCCCTTGCCAAGATGGGCGGACGCCAATGCGGGACTTTCGGTAAAAACATTAAGATGCTCTTTTTTCTTGATGGTAATCATATCTCGTGTCTGCAGGAGATAGAGTTCCTCTGGCTCCGGCCCCTCGAAGGTAAACTCAATTTCCTGCGGATTCCACCGTTTTTCGTAGACCAGCTCCCGGGAAATCTCCAGCAGTGTTTTATAGATTTTTGGAAACCGTACCTCCATGGTTTCCTCCACTTGTCGACCATCAATTTTTGCCTGTTCCACAGAAACGGCGCAGCTGGCGACCAGGCCGGAAACGATATCCTCCCCCTGGTCGCCATAGGCGTAATCGCCCCACAAAGCCACCCGTTGTACCTTACGGTAGGGATGAGCGGTAAAGACCACCCCCGCTCCTGAGTGACCACTCTTGTTGCCAAACACCATGGCCTGGACAATCACTGCGGTACCCCAGGAATCCGACACATCCATGATTTTTCGATATTCAACGGCCTTCTGGGTTGTCCAGGAGTCAAGCACCAGCTGAATAGCGTTGACCAGCTGCAACCATGGATCATCGGGAATACCATGCCCCCTCTGGCGGATTAAACGTTGATAGGACAGGGCAAGTTCTTTCATCTGTGCCGGGGAAAAATGCCGCTTAAGGCTCACATTATATTTGGCCTTGGCATTGTTCATCAAAATCTGAAATTCCTCTCTGCCGATACCGGAAATCATCGCCCAAGACTGTAAAAATCTCCGATAATTGTCCCAGGCAAGATACGCGTTGCCATCATTGGCAATAATCTCGGCAATCATTTCTTCATTAACGCCAACGTTGCTGACAGTGGCCATCATCCCCGGCATGGAAATGGCACCACCGCTGCGCACCGACAAAAGCAGCGGTGATTCTGGAGAACCAAAGGTCTTTCCGGTAAGCTGTTCTATTTCCGTCAATGCCCGCCGTATTTTCTGCATGAATTGCTCACGTGTTTTGGCATAGCCGAACACTATCTCCTGACAGCGGAAAATCTCAGTGGTGATAACAAAGGCCGGTGGTACTCTTTTGCCGTCTTCTGTCAGTGTGGCCAGATTATAGCCCTTATTGCCCAGATGAATCAGGTTATTGGTGAAAGGGTTGGGCTGATGCAACAGTGACAAGGCTCGCTCCGGATTGTAGGTCATCAACAGATCGAGTTTTTCCTGATCAAGAAGATCCTTCTGATTTTCCAAGGTTTGCAGGATCCGCATGATAAAATTATCCAGATGCTGCAGGCCGAAGGTTGAAGATATTAATTCCCGTAGAAAAACTTCTGACAAGCGCTGTACTGTTGTACCGATTTCGGACTCATCGTACAGGCTGTTGTACTTATCAAGAATATTCTCAAGACCGATCTGAGGAATGATAATTGACAGGTTATTCTGGTGAATGTTGGTATAGAAGGCATAAATGATATCCTTGACGCCCTCGGACATTCCACGAAAAATATCCAGATACTGAGTGTAGGAAAAACGCCGCACCTTCAACGAATTCTCTAGTAGCGCAAGATAGGTAAAAAGCTTGCGGGAGGTAATACCATCAACAACCAGTGCCCGCAGATAAAGTTTGATACAGCGGACGATATTATAAAAAGTGGCTTGAGTAATAATGGAGAGATTGACTGTTTCCGGCAATTTCTCCAGATAGAGATTGGCCAGATTCTCGAGACGAAATGTAAGACTAAGAGCATCGAATTTACGTTCTTTGTATCTGCCGTACACCGACGGAATATCGACGGCGATATGCCGTTTATAATAGATATCTTCCTGCGCCTCGAAGGTTTTTTCCGACAGAATAATCTCCTGCAAACCTTCGAGAGCAGTCAGTAAAGCATCCAGACAGTGCTCGGTATCAGAATGGTTAAGACCTGCGAGCAGGCCTTCCATCTCCGGAAAACCATCATTGACCGCCCTGGCAATTTCCGAATGGAGCTGGAGAAATCCAAGATTATATTTTTTATGAAGGATCTTATACATCCTGAGCAACAGTTCAAAGCGCCGCACCTCATGAGAACGCAGGTCCTTCTGGCGGTCAAAAAAGGCGGCAATCTGCTCGTCATCCTGCAACAGGATATCCTCAACCCGATCTATCCCCATTTCTCTCCAGAGCCTGTCGCTCAGGATGAACTGATCATCGATATACTCTCCTTGCGTCTTTACCTGGACATACACTTCCTCGGGAATGTATTGAAACAGGAGGGTCTTGTCTCGAGTTTTCCAGAAAAGGACAATGGCCTGGATGAAATCAACAATAAGGTTCGAGCTTTCTACATGTCCCTGTTTCCTCAAGAAGTGGATCAGGATATCTTTTCTTTTGTGGATTTCATCAAGTTCCGTGGAGACATCCCGCAACTCACCTTCTGAACCAATTTCATTAAAGAAAACGGGCATCAGTTTGGCAAACTGCTTCGAGAGATTGTAAATTGGCTCGATGGGATGATTGAGCAATTGGGTAATATCGCGCTGGAACAGATCGGTATCTTTTATACAGGTTCCGGACAGTTTCAAGTTAATGATGAGGGCGGAAAAGAGCGTCGAACACCATTTGGGTTCACGCATAATAAGATACAGCCATACCCTGATATTGGCCAGATGGGCTGGATTGGTCAAGGGCTGCCAGTTCTCGTCAACACCTACCACGCTTGCATGCTGAAAACCAAACCGTACCACTCCCCACAAAAACGCCTCTACCATCCGGCTGTTGCTGCGATCAAACACCTCTGCTCCAAGGACCTGGATACATTGCAGCGAGGTGTGCGGATACCTGCGGACATTGGCCTTGAGCAGTTTAAATGTGGTCAGCAGGAACTCTTCTATTTCCTCAAAAGTCTGTTCTCTAATCAGTTGGACCAGACTGCGGTTTATTTCCCGCAGCGTTTCCTCATGGATCAGATACAACCCTTTGGTATCCATAATCTTGAACAGAAAGAGCAGCTTTCTGTTTTCGTTAAAATAATGGAGGAATGCCCTGCCCTTCTGTTCTAACTTCCTGAAAACTTCTTCAGCTTCCACCAGCTTGTTAGGCATATCCCGATAATACTTGACGATATCGATGTGGTCAGGCAGCTCAAGCATTGCCTGCAAACCGGAGCTTGGATCTTTTTCGAGATCCAGGGACTGCAACACCACCAGATGTTCTTGCATCATCTCATGCGAGATAGCCTTAAACAATTGGGAAGAATCAAAATCAGCAGCCGGAATGGAACAGCGATCGAGAAACCAGGTCAGGGGGTCGTCTTCCTGTAACCAATACCCATAGCAGCGGTACAGAATAGTCTTTACCAGTCTGGCAAGCGGAAGAAAATCTAAACGGCTCTCGCTTTCCCCGCTGATCTGCACCAACCTTCCGGCGATTTTATTGAGCGGATGCTGGCCATGGACGATCTGAATCAGTATTGGTCGATCAGTCTTGTCGAGTGCCGCAAGATTGTCAAAAATCACATTTAATTCCGGCCCGAATCGGTGCAGATCCTCGACAGTAAATTGGCTGACCAGTTTGTCGAGCCATAGAGTGAAAGCTCCGACAACCTGGGACAGGAGCGCGGCATCCCGCTGCGTTTCCAGCAGGGCCTCCATAAAGAGACCAGCAAACAATCGGAAAGCGACCGGCCCTTTATCATGGCCTCGATAGTGATTGATGTTTTTTAAAACGAAACTGCGCAACTGCGGCAGGATGATTTTCCAATTGCGAAACGGATGACAGACTTCATAAAGCAGCTTTTCAAGGGTCGAGTGCAATCCTTTATATTGTTCGACGATTTCCAGCAGGACAAGGAGCTCAGGATCAATGTCAACATGGCCTGCCGTCTCCAGTAAATTCGCTTTCAATGCATCCGACTCAATGGTTGCATCGCTCTTTATGTTTGTCATATCCGTCTTTTTAACCCTTCGTTATGTTGATGGCGCTGTAAAAATGAATAACTGACTATAATGAATACCTTCCTTCATTCGCAAGGGATAAAAAAAAGCGCCGTTGAAGTGAACCTCAAAGGCGCTTTTACGTGCACTGTCGATTGCTGATTATCTCATACAAATAGAAAATCGTGGATGGCTCAGTAAAAACTCCATCTGCTTCGTTGTTGCACTGTATCAGATTGCCTTGTTGGCCTCCATATGCAGGATAAGATCAAGCATCCTGTTGGAATACCCCCACTCATTATCATACCAACTCATGACCTTGACTGAAGTCCCAATGACCTTCGTTGACTGGGCATCAATGATTGAAGAACGTGGATCGCCCTGAAAATCGATAGAGACAAGCGGCAGATCGCTATAGCCGAGATATCTGTTCGCCGCCGCTTTAAGGGCTTGATTCACTTCTTCTACGGTCGTTTCCCTTTCCACTTCCATCACTGCATCAACAAGAGAGACAGTAGCCGTCGGCACCCGCACGGCCAGACCATCGAATTTGTTTTTCAGTTCAGGGATAACGAGCGACACCGCCGCCGCTGCTCCGGTTTTGGTTGGAATCATCGAGAGGGCTGCGGCCCTTGCCCGTCGTAGATCGGAATGGGGAAAGTCAAGCAGGCGCTGATCACCGGTATAGGCATGAATGGTCGTCATCAGTCCACGTTTTATACCGAATTTATCGAGGATGACTTTGGCAAAGGGGGCCAGACAGTTGGTCGTACACGACGCATTCGAGACGACATGATGGAGTGTCGGGTCATACTCATCCTCATTGACACCCATAACAAAGGTTTTAATATTTCCTTTGGCAGGTGCAGAAATAATCACCTTGGCGGCACCGCCGTCCAGGTGCCCTTGAGCAGATTCTGCGTCACGAAAAATCCCGGTACATTCTGCCACATATTCAACCCCCAGATCACCCCAGGGGATATCGGCAGGATTCCGATGACTGGAGACCGCAATTTCCCGACCATCGACAATAATACCTTTGTCATTGCTCTTGACTTCTCTGCGATAGACCCCCATCACTGAATCGTATTTCAAAAGATGGGCCAGGGTTGCATTATCGGTCAAATCGTTAATGGCCACAATTTCAATGTCAGAAAAAGCAGTATCTTTATCAATCGCTCTAAAAATATTTCTACCAATCCGACCAAACCCGTTAATAGCTATTTTTATTGTCATAATCCTTTCCTCTTAAATTTTCTGTCGCTCCACCCACGCGGATGCTTTATTATCTTCGGCCAGAATATTGCAAAATTACTGACCCATTTCTCAATTTTTTTATGTAAATGCAAGAGAGCACCGTTTCATGTGCAAACCTGCATCCTTCTGGCATCACGATAGAGTGCCAGGTATTTCTGCATAACTTTTGTCCAGGTAAAGTTTTGCTCGATCTCTTGTATCGCCCGGAGTTGCATTCTGCGCTTGGTCGGTACATCAAAATACAATACCATGGCTCTTTCCAGGGCCTCAAACAGGTCATCCGGAGAATCGCCAGGATAGGCAATGCCGGTAAGAGCATCGCGCACTTTAACCAGCCCGCCGACATGATGAACGACAGGAATATTGCCGAAGAGTTGGGCGATAAAATCGGTTAACCCGCAGGGCTCATATCGTGAAGGAATAACAAAAAAGTCACCGGCAGCAAATATTCGATTTGCCAAATGGGTACTAAAACCCTTTAAAAAGCACAGTCTACCGTACAGCCGTACTTTTTTCGTCTGCGCGATAAGTTGCGACTCAAAACTACTGTTGCCACTGCCTAGAACAAGCAGTTGACAGTGCTCATTTTTCTCAAGAAACAACGCCATCACCTCCAACAGAACATCAATTCCTTTCTGCTCACTGAGGCGACCGATAAAAGTAAAAAGAGGATATTCCCCCTCGTTCTGCAAGAAGCCGAAGCGCTGTACTTCAGGTATTTCCCCACCACCGGCAATATCGGCCAGAAGAGCAACTTTGCATCGCAATTTGCCAGAGAGGGTATCGTGGCTATTGCCGGGATCAAAGAGCATCTCCGGATCATTACCGGCAATAAAGGAAGATGAAAAAGAAGCCGGATCAATTCCATTTGTCACCCCCTCTAAAAAAATATTACGCCGTTTCAACTCATGGCCCAACCAGCCCGTCAGCTCGTCACTTGCTGTTTCCTGAAGCTCCCTGGCATAATTTTCACTGACCGTATTAACCACCGCATATCCACTGGCGACCAGAAAAGGATCAAAGCTTCCATTGAGCAGGTTGCTATGAATGACTTGATCCGGCAAACCGGTAATGGAACGGACATAGGGGATATCCGCCACTTCCTGATGATAGCCTATCCCGGCATTATGTATAGTGACAAGACAAGCAGTTGCTCTGAAATAACTCCGATAGCCTGAATTTTCACGAATGAGCACCGGGAGCACTGCGGTATGTCCGTCATGACAATGGATGACATCCGGTTTTTCACCGAGGCAGACCATCAGTTCCAGTGCCGATTTCTGGTGCAGAAGATTCATGGCAAAATAATCATTGTGGCCCTGGGATTTTTTTTGCCAGGACACCATTCGTTCATCCTCTTCGGTATAGGTATATACAGCTGATTTTTCGCGGAACCTTGCAGCGTCGACCAGGTAAATATGCACTCTATTTATCTTTTGATAAAAAAAACCAACTTCCTCATGTACATAGGCGTCAGGCAGGTGCATGGCGATCTGCAGACGAAAGGGCCGATCCGAGCATAACGGATCGGACAGCTGCTGGAATCCGAGGGCAGGAGCATCGATGAAACCATAGCAGGGAAGCACCACATGAAGAGAACGCCCACTGAAGCGAGCAAGACTTTCCGCCAACTGGCAGGCAACATCCTTGACACCGCCGGCACCGGCAAGATTGCCATACTCCCTGCTGATCATCCAGATCCTTTTTATCTGTTGCTCCTGCTTTATCACTGTTATTCCAATCTTTTTTTTATAAAATTTCGTCTTCCAGCATTAACTTCTCACTGCATACAATTTACTATAGTATTCGTAAAAAGACCGATGTCAAGCATACGGCAATGCCTGTCACTTCCTTTCGCCCGTTGTAATTCGTCATGATTGACCGAACGGCCAAAAGAATATATATTTTTGTTTATCCGGCTGACGCAGCTAATCATTTGACTATTATTCGGGATTTTCAAGAAGTAATGCCTTATGCTACAGCTACTTGAGCAGAGGTGAATTGCAGCGTAGGCTTATATTGTAATTTCTCGGGAGAAGATATGATCAAGGGTACACTTAAAATTAACACATCAGCGAGAATGGAGATGATCAGTATCACAGCAGAGCTAGAAAAAATACTCCACAGCCAATCAATTTCTTCTGGCATACTCTATCTCTTTAATCCGCATACGACCGCCGGCCTGACCATCAATGAAGGTGCGGATCCCGATGTCTGCCGTGATATTATTATGGGTCTACGACATATAGTTCCGAATAACCTGCAGTATAAACATGCCGAGGGCAATTCGCCGGCGCATCTCATGACCCTGCTCACCGGCAGTTCGCTCATGCTGCATATTGATAACGGCACGCTGCTGCTCGGCACCTGGCAAAAGATCTTTTTTTGTGAATATGACGGACCCCGGACTCGTTTGGTGCACTGGAAAATAATCTCGGATGCAATGTAACCCCGGTGAACGGGAATAAAGCCTATTTGAATACTCATGACCAAACCCGATCCAGCAAAAATATGTTTTGGCCTGACCGAAGAAATCGATCGCCAGTCGCTTACCACCTTTCTCAAACTTGGTGGACAAGAGGAATTCTCCAGGATTTTTGCCGCACGACTTTCCAGCGAAGAAATCATCGGTTTTGTCGATCATTTCATGGACCTGTTACGAAAACATCTCAGCGAGAACGAATACCATCGCTTATTTCTTGGCGACACCCATCATCACCACGAACATAAGGAGTAAGCTGTGGCAATAGCAAAAATTCACGATCTGCGTAGTTACCTTGCAGTGCTGGAAAAAGAACATCAGCTGCTGGTTATAGATGAAGAAGTTGATCCGTACCTGGAAATCGCCGAAATTCATCGGCGCATCATCGCCCGTGAGGGGCCGGCCCTGTTGTTCACCAATGTGAAAGGCTCAGAGTTCCCGGTCACCACCAATCTCTTTGGCACCCACAAAAGACTGGAGCTGGCATTCGGCAACAAACCGCAGCAATTTGTCCGTGACCTGGTCCGACTCACTGAGTCGATCATGCCGCTGTCGCTCAATAAAATCTGGGACAACCGGAATCTTTTTTTCGATGGGCTGAAAATTGGCTTGAAGACTGAGAAAAAGGGACCAATACTTGAGAACCGCCAGATGCCGGCTCAACTCAGTTCACTGCCCATGCTGACATCCTGGCACAGCGATGGCGGGCCCTTCGTTACCTTGCCGCTCGTGTATACCGAGCATCCTGACGGCAAAGGACATAATCTCGGCATGTACCGCATCCACAAATATGACGATGTGACAACCGGGATACACTGGCAGATACATAAAGGAGGTGGCTACCACTACTTTGCTGCAGAAGAGCAGAATCGTCCCCTGCCGCTGACTCTTTTTATTGGTGGCCCTCCGGCGCTCATGCTTGCCGCCATTGCGCCTCTGCCCGAGGATCTACCGGAACTGATGCTCACTTCGCTACTCATCGGCGATAAACTGCGGATGACCAACGACCCACTAGGTGGGCACCGCCTGGTCGCTTGTGCCGAGTTTGCCATCAAAGGACAAGTACCGCCCCATTTACGCCATCCCGAAGGACCGTTCGGCGATCATTACGGTTACAATTCACTTCAGCACGATTATCCGGTTTTCCAAGTGAGTCACCTCTACCATCGCGACAAGGCCATCTATCCGGCAACAGTGGTCGGCAGGCCCAGGCAGGAAGATTTTTTTATCGGTGATTTCCTCCAGGAGCTGCTCTCGCCGCTCTTTCCTTTGGTAATGAAAGGAGTTAAACAACTGAAGACCTTTGGCGAAACCGGTTTTCACTGTCTAGCCGCAGCCAGGGTTGACAATCGATATCCACGGGAAGCCTTTGCCTGCGGTTTACGCGTCCTCGGTGAAGGACAGTTGTCATTGACAAAATTTCTCATTGTCACCGATGGTGAGATAGACATCACCGATTTCGGAAAATTATGGGTCCATGTACTTGAGCGGGTACAGTGGCAGCAGGATTTGTTTGTTTTTGCCAATGTTTCCCAGGACACCCTTGATTACACAGGTCCGTCGGTCAACAAAGGTTCAAAAGCCATGCTGCTGGGACTGGGAAAAGAAAAAAAGCGGGAGTTACCGAGGATATTCTCCGGTTCTCTTCCCTACGGCTGTACAAAACCTGCAGTATTCCTGCCTGGCACCCTGGTTGTTCAGGGATGTCCATACGATGAAAATTCCAGCCTGGCGCAGCAACTCTCTGAAAGCAACGAACTCCAGGAGTGGCCGGTCATTATGCTGGTGGATAATACCGACGAAACAACTAAATCGGTACAGGAGTTTCTCTGGTCGGTTTTCACCCGCTTTGAACCGGCCGCCGATATTTATGGGAGAACTGCCTCGGTCAACCGATTCCATGTGGGCTTGCAGGCTCCTGTTACCATAGACTGTCGGATGAAACCATGGTACACAGATATTCTGGAAGTGGATACAGCCACAAAAGAGCTGGTAGACAGTAAATTCTCTAAAATAATACCTGCTGAATGGCGATGAACAGTTCAATACGGCTACAAAAATATATTGCCCAATGCGGCATCGCATCCCGACGCAAGGCGGAAGAATTTATAAGTGCAGGTCGAGTTGCCGTAGATGGTGTGGTAACAAAAGAAATGGGTATCTGTGTCATTCCTGGCGAAAATACAATCACTTTTGACGGAAAACCAATTAAGGCAAGGGAAGAGCTGGTCTATTACCTGCTTAATAAACCTAAGGGCTATGTCACAACCCTTGCTGATCCTCAGGGCAGACCGATAGTCACTGCCCTTATCAAAACGAGCAAAGCTCGTCTCTTTCCCGTCGGCAGATTAGATCTGGATACGGAAGGTGCCTTGATTCTCACCAATGATGGGGAATTTGCCCAAAAAATTCAACATCCCAGTCATGAAACAAATAAAACATATGAGGCACTTGTTAGGGGAGTCCCGCACAAGGACAAAATTACGCTGCTTGAACGCGGCATCTTTCTGGAAGGCAAAATGACCTCTCCCGCCGCAGTTTCGGTTAAAGCAAAAATTGGCGGTAATTGCCTTATGCAGATTATCATTCACGAAGGGAGAAAACGACAGGTAAAAAAAATGTTCGCATTCATTGGCAACCCTGTCCTTCAACTTAAGCGAACTGCATATGGAAAACTCACTCTCGGCCGGATCGCCCTTGGCGACTACAGACAACTTAACCCTTCAGAATTAAATAAAATATTTTTATAGAATTTTCTTTACAAATCTCCAAATAGCTGATTAAATCTAAACAGTTAGGTAGCTGAGCTTGGTCCAAGCTAAACTTTTCCATATGTAACATATTGTTTTATTTGTTTTTTCAACCTTTCAAATGGCCGGAAAAAGATATAAGCTTCACGTCTATTCACCAATATTATTATACAAATGCAGATCAATGAAGTCCCTTAATTTGATTACCGGAAACAGGAGCAATGTATGAATAAATCAGAACTCATCGAAGCATTGGCGCAGGACATTAATGTACCGCATCGTGAAGCCGCTGCAATAACCAACACCGTTATCGAGACGATGACTGAAGCCCTCGCCAGAGGAGAGAGCATCGAGATTCGCGGCTTTGGCAGCTTTGTTATAAAAACATATGATTCATACGAAGGCAGGAATCCTAAAACCGGAAAGAAGATTCAAGTAAAACCAAAGAGGTTGCCCTTCTTCAAGGTCGGCAAAGAACTGCGGGAAAGAGTAAACAGTGGCAAATAGATACATCACACGCTTGCTGCTCCCATTCGCAATCCCCACTGAAACACCAGAACTTATTTTAATACCCACCGAAGGGTACATAAACTATAAAACAAGCTATAAGTACTTACAATGCCTGGTGCCTTGCCAACTTATCTAGGCGTTGTTAGTGCATATGGTGACGTATGCGCTCATCACTTATGACCCCTGTCTCGATACAACCAGGGGCCCTCCTCCTGTTGATTCCCCTTTTACAATGCCGCCTATCAGATCATATACCTGGGTTTCGCTGATACGTACTTGAACTATATCTCCAGGATTTGCAATCCCATCGTTAATATAGATACAACCATCAACTTCCGGGGCCTGATATCTGGTTCTTCCCTCCAGCAACAGATCTGTTTCCCGGCTTAATCCTTCGATCAGGACCGGTTCGACTTTACCAATGTACTTTTTCTGGATGATTGCGGATAAATCCGACTGGATATCAAGGAGGTAATCGCGTCGCTCCAGTTTCACCTCTTCCGGCAACTGGTCAGCAAAGGCCTCCGAAGGACAGCCTTCTTCATTGGCATACGGAAACACACCGACATGGTCGATATGCATATTGTTTAGAAATGTTTCAATCTCCAGAAAATCACTTTCTGTTTCCCCTGGAAACCCTACCAGAAAAGTGGTTCTGAGAGCCATATTGGGAAGAATATTTCTAATTTTATTGACTGTTGCATACAACAGTTCTGTACTATAGCGCCTGTTCATAGAACGGAGTATCTTATCATTGACATGCTGCATCGGAATGTCGAGATACGGAACGATACGGGGATTTTCGGCCATCAATTGCAGCAATTCATTACTTATACCGGTTGGATAAAGATAGAGAAGGCGCAGCCACGGGATGGACGTTCGGTCTAACAACTGTTCCAGAAGACGGACAATATTCTGTCCTCTGCCTAAATCATTGCCATAAGCAGTACTATCCTGGGCGATTATCGACAGTTCCTTTACCCCATATTCCTGAAGATTTTGAGCTTCAAATACGAGATCATCAATGGTGCGACTGCGCAATGGACCACGGATAATCGGAATCATGCAATAGGAACACCTGTTGTCGCAACCTTCGGTTATTTTCATCCATGCGCGAAATACCGGCGTAGAGACAATACGGGGTGTCGAACTGGACATGAGGATTCGGTCTGGTAACAAAACCCTGCTCTGCAGAGCACCATGCTCCAGTTGAGCGACATACTCAGCAATATCTGCGGCTCCCTCCGTTCCGAGGAAAAGGTCAACTTCCGGGAGATCCTCTGTCAATTTTTCTTGGTAACGCTGCACCAGACAGCCGACGACTACAATTTTTTTCTGAGGTGATTCTTTTTTAATCCTGACAAGTTCAAATATTTCCGTTATGGCTTCTTCCACGGCCGGTTGAATAAAGCCGCAGGTATTGAGAATCAAGAGGTCAGCATCATTTGGATCATCCACCAATTCCCAGCCACCGGCGGCCATCGAACCAAGCATGACCTCGGAATCAACTAAATTTTTGGCACAACCAAGACTGATGAGATGATAATGGCCCATTATTGTTCTCCAATATTTCCAAGATGATCAAGCAACAAGTTAAGAGCAGCTTGTTTTTGTTCCACAAAAAACCGTTTAGAAAAACCTGGCCGCCAGGAATCGCCCCAGAGTTCGTCCGAAACAGTAAGGACAGCGGCAAACTCAATTTTCCTAAATTCGGCCACGGCGCAGAGAGCGGAAAATTCCATATCCACAGCGCCGACCCCTTTTTCCAGGTGCAGTTGATGCAACATTCGTCTGTCTTCCCGATACACCGCATCCGTTGACCAGACACAATCCTCATGAACGGCGATGTCATTATCGAAAAATAATTTAACAATTTGGCTACTCAGGTGCACATCGGGACCCGGCGTCGAATCTGGCAAATAATATCGGGATGTTCCTTCACCGGAGAGGGCCTTGGCAGGAACGAGAATATCACCTACCCGTAAATGAGGAGCAATTGCCCCGCACCAGCCGAAAAGAATAACCTTCTTTGCTCCAAGAGCAATTATTTTTTCCAAGGTAAGAGCTGCCATGGGCGCACCTATCGCTGGTCCTGCAGCAAAATATGGTGGAACACCGGCAACAACCATACCAGAATTAAAAAGGAACCTGTTCACACCACCGCTTTGTTTCAACCGACCGAGACACTCGGACGCCTCCGAGGGATTAACCAGCAGAAGGCCATTGCCGGGGAGCACCTTTTCTTTTTTATTTCTGCGTGGATGAATAACAATATGTTCCTTGGTATCGATTGTCACAGGGTGTCTCCAGGCTTGTTTACACACTCAGCTCACATTGAAATAGAAACGGGCTGCAGAATTCTCTGCAGCCCGTTTCCACGACCATCAAACGATCGTTATGCTCTCGACATTCTTATCCCAATAATGGGTTGGCATACAGAAGAATCAGAGAAATAACCAGTCCATAAATAGCTACAGACTCAGCAAGTGCCATACCGAGAATCATGAAAACCATCAGCTTAGGCTGTACCTCAGGATTTCTGGCGAGACCCTGGCATGCACCGTTACCAACAGAACCAATACCGATACCAGCTCCCAGTCCAGCAAGACCGATTGATAATGCAGCACCTACGCAGATCAAAGCTAATTGAAGATTTCCTTCCATTGTTTTCTCCTTAAAAAGTTTAGTTTTTTGGCCTTCTTCTTTATTTTTTACTTCTTGTATAATTGTAGGATGTATCTTGGTTTTTAATCATACTTGATTCAGTAACCCAAATATCAGCTTGTAATCAGGCTGACCATCATAAGGAATTAATCCCGCCCAAAAGGGTTGCATAATTCACTAATCCCGCCCAAAAGCTTTGCGGGACTCTGTTTAGTACTCGCTTGACGGGTATAAGTTCCTTCACGAAATTCTTTCTCTTAGACAACCAAGTAAGCAATTCGTAAGACATCAACCCCGCCCAAAAGCATCGCGGGGTAAGTTCCTTCATAGAATTGCTTTCTCTTAGACAACCAAGTAAGCAATTCGTAAGACATCAACCCCGCCCAAAAGCATCGCGGGGTAAGTTCCTTCACGAAATTCTTTCTCAAAAAGCCGAGAAAGAATTTCTAAGTCACTAATGAGCGTGTTCTTGAGCCTGTGAAAAATAAACCACAGTAAGAAGAACAAAAACCATCGCCTGCACCACAGAAACGAGAACACCAAGAACCATAATCGGCAGGGGCGCAAAAAAACCGCCGGCGAGCATGAAAAGAATCGCCAAAAGTGTCTCTTTGGCCATGATATTTCCGAAAAGACGAATAGAGAGTGAAAGCAACCGGGCCAGGTTACTGATAATCTCGATCGGCAGCAACAGGGGAACGAGCCACCAGACGGGGCCCATGAAGTGTTTGTAATAGCTGAGACCATGCTCCCGGAATCCAATCAGGTGATGACTGAACCAGACAATCAGCGTCAGAGCGAGAGTAGTATTAAGGCTTGAGGTGGGCGACATAAATCCGGGGATGAGGCCGATAAGATTGGCCACAGCAATATAGAGTGCAAATGTTGCGATCATCGGGAAAAATTTATCGGCCATCTCTCTACCCATGTTATCGGTAAAGAAGTCATCCATCCCACCGATTACTAATTCCCAGAAGTTTTGCCCTTTTCCCGGAATCATTTCCAGATTACCAAGGGTGAGTCGTGCAACCAGGAAAAGAAAGGCCATTACTAGCCAGGTATACGTCATATACGGTTCACAGAGTTTCTCTAGAAACGTATGCCCTACTGGACCGTGCGGAACAGGAAGTCCCAGCTTTTCAAGGATAATTGAAATAAATAGTATCGGATGTTCCATAACTCCTCTTACCTCCTTCCTCTGAAGAAATAGTGTCTGGCCATGTTCATAGAGATGAACGTGATCGCAATCACTACCGTTGACAAACCTAAAATCAAGCCAAAGATATTGACCACTTTACTCTTTATCAGAAAAAGTAAGACAATACCTATTAGTACAATGCGTATCCAGAATTTCAGCAGGTATCCTTTTTGCCCCTGCTGAGCCTGTGCCTTCCGGTCTTCAAGGGATGGCAGCGAGGAGATCGAGCCGATCATCCGCAGCACATCCTTGCTCGAGACCCAAAAGCTTACTATCGAAAGAACTCCCCCGGCAAAAACCGACCAGGCAAACCACAAAGAGACCAGAATCGCTGAAGCACAAGTCATTACAGCCAGTAATATCAAGCTTATTACCTGCATTTCCCGCAGGCCCATCCCATTCTCGGTCACTCAACCCTCTAGTCTTGGTGGTCTTTTTCGGCATCAGCCTTCTTTTGGTCCTCGGCCTTTTTATCCCGCCAGATAACCTCAAAGAGGGCCTTATAGCCGGCGGCAATACCAAGAGCCAGACCAATAAAAGTAAACCACGGCGTAGTACGTCCGTCAAAAACTTTCTGATCAAGATAAATGCCACCGCCCATACCGATGACAATAGCAGCAACAAAGGTAAAACCGATATGCCCGTAATTAGCCAGCAGCTGAACAAATTCTTTTTTTACATCACCCATTTTGTTCACCTACTTTTCATGAGCTACTACGTGCAATACAATATAACCGAGTTTGGTAGCATGACTCCATCTCAAAGTCAATAATTTTTCACTTTTCGAGCATTTTTTTGAATGACCATTCAGTCATTTC